>NZ_JAMOKH010000011.1:0-170857 GCF_023656585.1 Bacteroides sp. B1-V-101
AAGTAAACCGGAGGCAGGAATAATAAATAATAAAGTAAACAGCTGCCAGGGTTAGTAATATTTCTAGTCAACACATAGCAGCTATTAGAGATAAACAAGTCAACCATTATTAGGGAAGTACAACATCTTCATCGTTCCACCCGGGTGAACCGATCGTTGCACCCTTGTAAACAGGTATGCGCACCTAGGTGGACATGCTTGTTCACTTGGGTGGAACGATGAAGAACTCCCTTTGAAAATGCGACAATAATAGTTGTAAAGCAGGTTATTATAGGGTTGTTTGCATACTATTGAACGGTAAAAGAAATGTGCTTAAAGGGTTTTTGGGGAAAGGGAAAGTATATCGGTATGCAATTATCTGGCGGATATCGGAAAGCAGAATGAGATATCCTGTTTTCATGGGTTTGAATTAAATTAATTCCGCCAACAGGTATGTTTTAGTGAGAATGTAGCGGTATTACTAGATAGATATAGAATAAAATTAGTAGCTTTGCTGAATAATTTATTGAACAAAGCTATGATAGAAGTTATGGAGTCCGCTTTACAGAAAGCTGCGGGCGAAGGAATGGATGAATTTATCCAGGTTTTTACTGATAAATATAAGGAAATAATCGGTGGTGAATTGACTGCTGACACAATGCCGTTGTTGACAGGTGAACAGCATTCATTGCTGGCTTATCAGATTTTTCGTGATGAAATAATGTTCGGCGGATTCTGTCAGTTGATTCAGAACGGTTATGGCGGATATATCTTTGATAATCCTTTTGCAAAAGTGATGCGCCTGTGGGGGGCGGAAGAGTTCTCTAAATTGGTATATAAAGCCAAGAAGATATATGATGCCAACCGGAAGGATCTGGAAAAAGAACGGACGGATGATGAATTCATGGCGATGTATGAGCAATATGAGGCTTTTGATGATTTGGAAGAGGCATATTTAGATATGGAGGAACAAGTGACAACACTGGTTGCCAGCTATGTAGATAATCACCTGGAACTTTTTGCAAAAATAATAAAGTAAACGATGCAGTATTTTTTAAGTATCTGCATTTATTAATTGTGAATTAGAATTTATATCTTTGCAAACTCTAAAAAATATGTTTATGAAACAAATGAAATTTTTATTAGTAGCTTTAATGACGGTTTTAATGGGGATGTCTGTTACTTCTTGTATGAATGGGGATGATAATACGATATATACCGGACCTGCGTTCGCTAAATGTACAAACTATTTTCCTGCTACATTTGAATTGGCTAATGGGCAGAAATTAGTTGTGAATGAATTGTCAATGTCTAACTTGAATATAGGAGAAATCTATTTCTTTTACTATCAGTTTGACACAGCGCAACAGCCAGGGAATTCTCAGACTCTTGATGTAACACTTTATGCAGGAAGTACTCCGACTTCTATTAGTGCAAAATCTACTGAAGGACCAGAGAAAGCGGCAGATTATAACGAAGCTACTGCACCTTTATATACTTTTAATAGCGATACATCAACTCAGCCGGGAATACTTTTTGATCAATATCTTGTAATTCCTATTATGTATTGGGTAAAAGTAGAGAGTACAGACGAAAAGCAGAAAGAAGAACTTAATAAGCATTCTTTTATACTCACATATGATTTTGATGAATTGGCATCAGGGTCAACTGAACTTGTATTGAATCTTAATCATGTGATTAAAGATGGTTCAGAGGAGACTGTGACTCGTGATAAGTATACTTCTACTTATAAGGCATATAATCTGTCTAGTGTTATTTATGCATTCAAACAAGCTACTGGAGTAGAACCAACTAAAATAAAAGTAAATGCAAAGACCAACTCCTCAAAGAATTCTTTGGATGGTGCCGCAAATTCAACGTGGAGTGAAACACTTAAAACAAATTGAACTACAAAGAATTATTTAATATAGCAATGAAATTGATTTCCTCTCCGGCCAAGGCCTGGGAGGAAATTTCTATGGAAGAGGATAGGCGAAAAGTTTTTATGGCTTTTGTCTATCCTATGATTGGTTTATGCGGTTTGTCCGTCTTTATCGGCTCTTTGCTGACGAATGGATGGGGAGGACCGCAAAGTTTTCAAATAGCGATGACCAATTGTTGTGCCGTAGCTGTGGCATTGTTTGGTGGTTACTTTCTGGCGGCCTATGCAATTAACGAAATGGGAGTAAGAATGTTTGGGATGCCTGCCAATGCTCCGTTGACACAACAGTTTGCCGGATACGCACTTGTTGTTCCCTTCTTGCTTCAGATTGTGACCGGACTTTTACCTGATTTTAGAATTATTGCCTGGCTATTTCAGTTCTACATTGTCTATGTAGTATGGGAAGGAGCTCCCATATTGATGCAAGTGGAGGAAAAAGTACGATTGAAATACACCCTTTTCTCATCAGTTTTGTTAATACTATGTCCGACGGTGATTCAAATTGTATTTAGTAAGTTGATAGCCATACTTAATTAATGTGTAAAGATGAAACAACCTTCTGTAAATATCAAGAATAAACGTGCTACATTTGACTATGAGTTGATGGATACCTACACGGCAGGTATTGTATTGACAGGCACGGAAATTAAATCCATTCGTTTAGGAAAAGCAAGTCTGGTGGATACGTTTTGTTATTTTGCGAAAGGCGAATTATGGGTAAAGAATATGCATATCGCCGAGTACTTCTATGGTTCGTACAATAATCATACAGCTCGTAGAGACAGAAAGTTGTTGCTTAATAAGAAAGAATTGGAGAAAATTCAACGGGGAATGAAAGACCCCGGTTTTACTACCGTTCCTGTGCGTTTGTTTATCAACGAAAAAGGTTTGGCGAAACTGGTCGTTGCTTTGGCGAAAGGTAAAAAACAGTACGATAAACGGGAATCAATTAAAGAAAAAGATGACCGCAGAGACATGGCCCGAATGTTTAAGCGATAAGATGGCTTTATAGCGTAATAGTAAGATAAGATCGTGATAGGTCTAAGATAGGCAGAGTGACAATTAGGTGTTAATGTAATAAGGTAAGAATGAAAAAGACAATTTCTCAGATTGTATCCGAGCGTATTCTGATTCTGGATGGCGCAATGGGCACAATGATCCAACAATATAATCTTAAAGAAGAAGATTTTCGTGGTGAACGTTTTGCGCATATTCCCGGTCAGTTGAAGGGGAATAATGATTTGTTGTGTCTGACTCGCCCCGATGTCATTCAAGATATCCATCGTAAATACCTGGAAGCAGGTGCGGATATTATCGAGACCAATACATTCAGTTCTACAACTGTCTCAATGGCGGATTATCATGTAGAAGAATATGTGCGCGAAATCAATCTTGCCGCTACCAGACTGGCACGTGAACTGGCGGACGAATATACGGCAAAGAGTCCGGATAAACCGCGTTTTGTTGCAGGCTCCGTTGGACCTACTAATAAAACCTGTTCTATGAGCCCGGATGTGAACAATCCGGCGTTTCGTGCCTTGTCTTATGACGAACTGGCTGCCTCTTACCAGCAGCAAATGGAAGCCATGCTGGAAGGTGGGGTGGATGCCATTCTTATCGAAACCATATTTGATACGCTGAATGCGAAAGCTGCCATCTTTGCAGCCGGACAGGCTATGAAGGTGACAGGAATAGAAGTCCCTGTTATGTTGTCTGTGACGGTATCCGATATCGGCGGACGTACATTGTCCGGACAGACTTTGGAAGCTTTCCTTGCTTCTGTGCAGCATGCCAATATATTTTCAGTCGGATTGAATTGCTCCTTTGGTGCCCGTCAGTTGAAGCCTTTTCTTGAACAGTTGGCTTCGCGTGCACCTTATTATATCAGTGCTTATCCTAATGCGGGCCTTCCGAATAGTCTGGGGAAATATGATCAGACTCCCGCAGATATGGCTCATGAAGTGAAGGAGTATATTCAGGAAGGATTGGTTAATATTATCGGTGGTTGTTGTGGTACGACAGATGCCTACATTGCAGAATATCAGGCACTGATAGCAGGTGCCAAACCTCATGTTCCGGCACCCAAACCGGATTGTATGTGGCTTTCCGGACTCGAACTGCTGGAAGTGAAACCGGAAATCAACTTTGTGAATATAGGTGAGCGTTGCAACGTAGCAGGCTCACGCAAGTTTCTTCGTCTGGTTAATGAAAAGAAATATGATGAAGCCCTTTCCATAGCTCGTCAGCAAGTAGAAGACGGAGCTTTGGTTATTGACGTTAATATGGATGATGGTCTGCTGGATGCCCGGACTGAGATGACTACTTTTCTGAATCTCATCATGTCTGAACCGGAAATAGCCCGTGTACCTGTTATGATCGACTCTTCCAAATGGGAAGTGATCGAAGCCGGATTGAAATGCCTGCAAGGCAAATCAATCGTAAACTCGATCTCTCTGAAGGAAGGGGAGGAAGTATTTCTGGAGCATGCCCGGATCATCAAGCAATATGGAGCGGCAACTGTCGTGATGGCTTTTGATGAAAAAGGACAGGCGGATACTGCTGCCCGCAAGATAGAAGTGTGCGAACGTGCATATCGTCTGCTGGTTGATAAAGTTGGATTCAATCCTCATGATATTATTTTCGACCCGAATGTGCTTGCGGTGGCTACAGGAATCGAAGAGCATAACAATTACGCCGTAGACTTTATAGAAGCTACCGGATGGATCAGGAAGAATCTTCCCGGTGCACACGTCAGCGGCGGAGTGAGTAATCTTTCTTTCTCTTTCCGTGGCAATAATTATATTCGTGAAGCAATGCATGCAGTATTCCTTTATCATGCCATCCAGCAAGGGATGGATATGGGAATCGTCAATCCGGGAACTTCCGTACTCTACAGTGATATTCCTGCAGATACGCTGGAAAAGATAGAGGACGTTGTATTGAATCGTCGTCCCGATGCAGCCGAGCGTCTGATAGAACTGGCGGAAGCATTGAAAGAAACGATGGGCGGTACTTCCGGTCAGGCAGCTGTGAAGCAGGATGCATGGAGAGAAGAATCCGTACAAGAGCGTTTGAAATATGCTTTGATGAAGGGAATCGGTGATTATCTGGAACAGGATTTAGCGGAAGCTTTACCTTTATATGATAAAGCTGTAGATGTAATTGAAGGTCCGTTGATGGATGGAATGAATTATGTCGGCGAGCTTTTTGGCGCAGGAAAAATGTTCCTGCCTCAGGTCGTGAAGACTGCCCGTACTATGAAGAAAGCCGTAGCTATACTGCAACCGATCATTGAATCAGAAAAAGTGGAAGGATCATCTTCTGCCGGAAAAGTTCTGCTTGCCACCGTAAAAGGGGATGTGCACGACATCGGAAAAAATATAGTTGCCGTCGTAATGGCGTGCAACGGTTATGATATAGTTGACTTGGGAGTGATGGTTCCGGCAGAAACCATTGTTCAGCGTGCCATCGAAGAAAAAGTCGATATGATCGGTTTGAGTGGCTTGATCACACCTTCTCTGGAAGAAATGACTCATGTGGCTGCCGAACTGGAGAAAGCCGGACTGGATATTCCTCTGTTGATTGGCGGAGCCACTACTTCAAAGATGCATACGGCACTGAAAATCGCACCTGTATATCATGCACCGGTTGTACATCTGAAAGATGCTTCTCAGAATGCCAGTGTTGCTTCCCGGCTGTTGAATTCGCAGATGAAAGCCGAACTGATTAATGAGTTAGATGCAGAATATCAGGCACTTCGTGAGAAGAGCGGACTATTACGCCGTGAAACAGTATCGTTGGAAGAAGCCCAGAAAAATAAGTTAAACCTATTTTAAAGACTTGTCACAATGAAAAAGATTTTTTCTTTCTTGTGTATGTTCATGGCAATGACTGCTATGATCTCGTGTTCTTCCTCAAAAGAGGAAAAAGGAACAACCGGCACCGGAAATGTCGCTTTGGATAATATCTTTGAGCGTAAGAGCGTGCGTACTTACTTGAATAAAGGTGTAGAGAAAGAGAAAATTGATTTAATGCTTCGTGCAGGGATGTCTGCTCCATCGGGAAAGGATGTTCGTCCCTGGGAGTTTGTGGTTGTTTCCGACCGTGCGAAACTGGATTCGATGGCGGCGGCTCTTCCTTATGCCAAAATGTTGACACAAGTCCGTAATGCGATTATTGTCTGTGGTGATTCTGCCCGTTCTTTTTATTGGTATTTAGACTGTTCTGCTGCAGCACAGAATATTTTGCTGGCTGCTGAAAGTATGGGGCTGGGTGCTGTATGGACAGCTGCTTATCCGTATGAAGATCGTATGGAAGTCGTTCGCAAATATACCCACCTGCCCGAGAATATTCTTCCTCTTTGTGTCATTCCTTTCGGCTATCCTGCAACAAAAGAGCAGCCGAAACAGAAATATGACGAGAAAAAGATACATTATAATCAGTATTAGTAAACAAAAGTTTTGTCTTTTCAATAAATTCCTTACATTTGTGGCTTAATTGATTAAAATCTGATACGCAAATGTTTGGAATAGATGACCCTTTTATAGTCTTGCCATATATCCTCTCAGTGATATGTGTGATTTTTGCTGCCTGGTTTGGGCTGAAATATTGGAATAAGGACGACGATAAAGACGAAACGCGATGAATACATTTACTCTTGGCTTGATTGTGATAGCTTATCTGCTGTCATTGGCCTACCTCGGTTTTTTAGGATATAAGAAGACTACGAATACCAGTGATTATCTGGTTGGCGGACGTCAGATGAATCCGATAGTGATGGCGCTTTCTTATGGTGCTACGTTTATCTCTGCGTCTGCTATAGTTGGTTTTGGCGGAGTAGCGGCTGCTTTCGGTATGGGTATTCAGTGGCTGTGTTTCCTCAATATGTTTGTCGGGGTAGTTATCGCCTTCATATTCTTCGGTTTGCGTACCCGGCGCATGGGAGCAAAACTGAATGTCAGCACTTTTCCGCAGTTATTAGGCCGTCATTTTCGTTCCCGTAATATACAGGTGTTCATTGCAGCCGTCATATTTATAGGTATGCCGTTGTACGCTGCTGTGGTAATGAAAGGGGGCGCTGTATTTATTGAACAGATTTTTCAGATTGATTTTAATATATCTCTGCTGATATTTACGTTAGTCATTGCTGCGTATGTGATTGCGGGAGGAATGAAGGGGGTGATGTATACGGATGCTTTACAGGCAGTTATCATGTTTGGCTGTATGTTGTTCCTGTTGTTCTCTTTGTATCAGGTGCTTGGCATGGGTTTTACGGAAGCAAACAAGGAATTGACAAATATAGCCCCTCTGGTTCCGGAAAAGTTCAAGGCATTGGGGCATCAGGGATGGACCGCAATGCCTGTGACAGGTTCTCCGCAGTGGTATTCATTGGTTACCTCTCTTATTTTGGGAGTAGGAATCGGTTGCCTTGCACAGCCTCAGTTGGTGGTACGTTTTATGACGGTAGAAAGTAGCAAACAGTTGAATCGTGGCGTATTTATCGGTTGTTTTTTCCTGATTATAACGGTAGGAGCTATCTATCATGCCGGTGCATTAAGCAATCTTTTCTTCTTGAAGACAGAAGGAGCCGTTGCTACGGAAGTGATACAGGATATTGATAAAATCATTCCTTATTTCATCAATAAAGCTATGCCGGACTGGTTTGCCGCTTTGTTTATGCTCTGTATCCTTTCTGCAAGTATGTCTACGCTTAGTTCTCAGTTCCACACAATGGGAGCATCGGTTGGTTCTGACATTTATGGTACTTATAAACCCCGTTCTCGTGGCAAATTGACAAATGTGATTCGTTTGGGAGTACTTTTCTCTATTTTGGTCAGCTATATTATTTGCTATATGCTGCCTCACGATATTATCGCCCGCGGAACTTCTATTTTCATGGGTATCTGTGCTGCTGCATTTCTTCCTGCCTACTTTTGTGCATTGTACTGGAAGAAAGCGACGAAACAGGGAGTTATGGCAAGTCTCTGGGTAGGAACTTTAGGCAGTGCTTTTGCACTAATATTCCTTCATCAGAAAGAAGCTGCCGCAATGGGAATATGTAAATTCCTGTTTGGCAAGGATGTATTGATTGAGACATATCCGTTTCCGGTAATTGACCCTATTCTCTTTGCATTACCATTGTCTATACTGGCTATTGTGGTGGTTAGCCTTTTGACGGGCAGAAACAAGTAATAAATAGGTAATAAGTAATAGGTAATAAGCCGTGCGGATACACTATTGATAAGCTACGGTTATTACCTATTACCTGATACTTATTACTTATTTTATCTTTTTTTTGTACGATTCGAACCGGGACTGAATATCACGTACGAAGTTGAACGTTTCTATGCCACGGAAATATCCATTTTTACAAACAGGGTCGGTGAAGTATTCCTCATTACTTTTGAGCAGAATGAAGTTTTCGACATTATCTTTCCATACGAGGTTATTTTTTCCGTATTTTTTCGCTAGTGCCATGGCATCGTAAATATGTCCTAGACCGGCATTGTAAGAAGCCAGTATGAAATTGAGTCGTTCTTGTTTGTCAGGGATCATATTGAAACTTCGGTCTGTGGCGGCAATGTATTTAACGGCTGCTTTTATACTTTCTTCCGGGTTTTGTTCTTTACCTGCGGGTACGCCCATTGCGCGTGCAGTGGCAGGCATCAATTGCATCAATCCTTTGGCTCCTGCCCAAGATACGGCTGTTGTGTCAAAGTTTGATTCTGTATAGGCGAGGGATGCCAGCATTCGCCAGTCCCATCCGATCTCTTGGGCGTATTTCTTGAATAAATCGTCGTAATGTGATATTTTTCCTTCTTTAAGTGAAAGGATGGGGGAGTGTGGCATCATTTTACTATTCTCGAAGTAACGCTTCATACTTGCCGTATAGGCAGGAGAGGTCATATTTTCTTTATGCCAGTTTGTGGCGGCGGCTGCCAGTTCGGGACTGTCTTTTCGCACAGCCCATGAAGAACGCTGGTCAAAACTGATAGAAAGATCGATATTCAGATTGGGATAGTAAGTTTTATTCAGTTTGGCTAAATCATTATCGGCTACGGTATAGGGAATCTTACCTTGTGCTACCTGGGTGATTAAGTCTTCCGCGGTAACGCTATCTCCCGTTATCTTATGAATATGGATACCACCTCCCAGTTCGTTGTTCAGATTCACGAGGCGATCGTAATATTTGCCTGGTTTGACATATATATCTTTGCCGATAAGTTCCGTTACATCTTTCAATGGTTTATGCTTTCCATTTCCTTGCTGGACGATAACCTGATGGGTGATTATGTCTTCTCCGCAATACAAAAGGCTGTCTTTCCATTCTTTGGTAATCGGCAGGTTGTAGGCGATCATATCTCCTTCGCCTGACTGTAATTTCTGAATCAATTCACGGACATTTCTGGCTACCTCGATTCTGAGTTTCAGTCCCAGACTTTTAGCGAACTGTTCACTGAGTTCGTATTGGAATCCCATTTCCTGTCCGCGATAAATGAAATATGAAGTAGAGCTATAGAGTGTCAGCACAACCAGTTCTCCACTGTCTTTAATCTGTGGAAGATCGTGTGCTGTTTCATTCTTTTCGGTATGATGTTTGTTCCGGCATCCGAATACACAGCACAAAAGTATAAGAAACAAGGGGAGGATCAGTGTCTTGGCACTCATTCTGAACTCTTTATCTTTCATTCTTCATTTTTCAAATGTTTCTTGATATACATTGTTAATATATCGATAGCTACTGCATTGCTGCCGCCTTCTGGAACGATAAGGTCCGCATAGCGTTTGCAGGGTTCTATGAATTGCAGGTGCATCGGTTTCAGAACACGGGTATAGCGTTCCATGACAGCTTCCGCTGTCCGTCCTCTTTCGATGACATCCCTTTGGATGACACGTATCAGGCGTTCATCGGGATCGGCATCTACAAATATCTTTAGATCCATCATATTGCGTAGCTTCTTGTCGCACAAGGCAAGGATACCTTCAATAATGACGACTTCACGAGGCTCGATGTGGATGGTTTCCGGTTGGCGGGTACAAGTCAGATAAGAATAGGTCGGCTGCTCGATGCTTTTTCCTTCTTTCAGCATCATCACATGTTTGGAAAGCAAGCTCCATTCAAAAGCATCCGGATGGTCAAAGTTGATATTCTGACGTTCTTCAACCGGCACGTGACTACTGTCTTTGTAGTATGAATCTTGAGGTAATAGTACTACTTCTCCAACGGGGAGGCTTTCTATTATTTTTCGTACGACGGTGGTTTTTCCGGAGCCCGTTCCACCTGCTATTCCTATTATTAACATCTCTTTATAGTGTTATTTGAACCAAATAGAGTAATTTTGCATTAGTAATGTAATGCATTGACAAGACAAATATAGAAACAATTCATTAAAATAACAACGTAATGGTGAAACACATTGTATTATTTAAGTTAAAAGACGAAGTTCCCGAAGCGGAGAAACTCGTAGTGATGAATAAATTTAAGGAAGCTATCGAAGCGCTCCCCGCTAAGATTTCAGTGATCCGTAAGATTGAAGTCGGACTGAATATGAATCCGGGAGAGGCTTGGCATATAGCTCTCTATAGCGAATTTGACACGCTGGAGGATGTGAAGTTCTATGCAACACACCCTGATCATGTGGCAGCCGGAAAGATTATAGCTGAAGCAAAGGACAGTCGTGCATGCGTGGATTATGAATTATAACCCCCAATAATGAAAATGAGAAAATTAATTTCTTTTCTGCTTTTAAGCTTTGTAGCCTATACATTGCAGGCGCAGATTAAAGATCCGGTAAAGTTTAAAACAGAACTGAACTCTCTTTCTGATACAGAAGCGGAGATCGTGTTTACAGCTGCCATTGACAAAGGGTGGCATGTTTATTCTACCGATCTTGGAGACGGAGGACCTATTTCTGCCACATTTAATGTGGAGAAGAAGTCCGGTGTAGAACTGGTTGGTAAATTGAAGCCTGTCGGCAAGGAAATAGCTACTTTCGACAAACTGTTCGAAATGAAAGTGCGCTATTTCGAGAATACTGCCAAATTCGTGCAGAAAGTGAAGCTGACTGGTGGAGCTTATGCGATAGAAGGTTATCTGGAATATGGAGCCTGCGACGATGAGAGTTGTCTGCCTCCGACAGAAGTTCCTTTTAAGTTTTCGGGTGAAGCAAAGGCCGGAACTACGGCTACTCCTGTAGCCAAAGTTGATAAGCCGGAGACAAAAGAGGCGGAAGAGGTAACTGCTCCTGCTGCGTCCAAAGACTCTGCTGCGATGATGGAACTGGTTCCTGCTTCTGCTACGGATGCAAATGCCGATATTCAACCAGCAGTAGCTTCCGGTGACCTTTGGCGTCCGGTAATCAGTGAATTGCAGGCACTGGGCGAGGAACATACTCAGGGAGATATGTCCTGGATTTATATTTTCGTGACAGGTTTCCTGGGTGGATTGCTGGCTTTGTTCACTCCTTGTGTGTGGCCTATTATCCCGATGACAGTCAGTTTCTTTCTGAAACGTAGCAAAGATAAGAAGAAAGGTATTCGTGATGCGTGGACTTATGGTGCTTCCATTGTCGTTATTTATGTGGCATTAGGATTGGCTATTACACTGATATTTGGTGCCAGTGCGCTCAATGCTTTATCGACGAATGCTGTCTTTAATATCCTTTTCTTCCTGATGCTGGTAATCTTTGCCGCTTCATTTTTTGGAGCGTTTGAGATTAGATTACCGTCAAAGTGGGGCAATGCGGTAGATAGTAAAGCGGAATCGACTACCGGTCTGCTGAGTATCTTCCTGATGGCATTTACACTTTCACTGGTATCTTTCTCTTGTACAGGTCCGATTATCGGATTCCTGCTGGTACAGGTTTCTACTACAGGAAGCGTGGTGGCCCCGGCTATCGGTATGTTGGGGTTTGCCATTGCATTGGCATTGCCGTTCACACTCTTTGCTCTGTTCCCGTCATGGCTGAAGTCTATGCCGAAGTCGGGCGGATGGATGAATGTGATCAAAGTGACGTTAGGATTTCTGGAACTGGCATTTGCGCTTAAATTCCTGTCGGTTGCCGATCTGGCTTATGGCTGGAGATTACTCGACCGTGAAACCTTCCTCGCTCTGTGGATTGTCATCTTTGCATTGCTGGGTTTCTATTTGCTTGGTAAAATCAAGTTTCCGCATGACGATGATGACAATAAGGTGGGAGTGACTCGTTTCTTTATGGCACTTATTTCTCTGGCGTTTGCCGTATATATGGTTCCCGGTTTGTGGGGAGCTCCGTTAAAAGCCGTAAGTGCTTTTGCGCCTCCTATGCATACGCAAGACTTTAATCTGTATAAGAATGAAGTACATGCGAAATTCGATGACTACGATCTGGGTATGGAGTATGCACGTCTGAATGGCAAACCAGTGATGCTTGACTTTACAGGCTATGGATGCGTGAACTGTCGTAAGATGGAAGCCGCTGTATGGACGGACCCGAAAGTGAGTGATCTGATTAATAATGATTATGTGCTGATTACTCTGTATGTGGATAATAAAACTCCGTTGACCGAACCTGTGAAAATCGTAGAGAACGGTAAGGAACGTACTTTGCGTACAGTCGGTGATAAGTGGAGCTATCTGCAACGTGTGAAGTTTGGTGCTAATGCACAGCCTTTCTATGTATTGCTGGATAATCAGGGAAGTCCTTTGAATAAGTCTTATGCTTACGATGAAGACATTCCCAAATATATTGAATTCCTGCAAACTGGACTGGAGAATTATCGGAAGGAAAAATAATCCGAAGATATAACTATCAATGAGAAGCGGTCTCACTCTGTAGAGTGGGACCGCTTCATTTAAATAGAATAGAATAAAACTAGAAATAATGTTTTTTACATGGGTACTTCCATTACCAGAAGTTTGGTCCCTTTAGTAGCACGGATAGAGAAGCTTTTGGTATCCCATATTCCGATGCCGTCACGTTTGGCCAGATGTTCATCGCCCACGCTGATCTCTCCTTCTATCACAAACAGATAAGCTCCGTTACCTTCCTGATGCATACAATATTCGATGGTTCTTTCCGTATCGAAGTCTCCCATAGAGAACCAGGCATCCTGTTTGATGGAGGCCGGTGTCTTGCCGTTCGGTGAAATGAACAGAGATAACTCGTTCGGTTTCAGCAGCGGACGTATATCGAAATTGTTATATTCGGGTTTCGTATTCTCGATTCGGGGGAATACCCATATTTGCAGGAATTCCAATTGTTCTTCCTTGCTGTCGTTATACTCACTATGATAGATACCACTGCCCGTACTCATCACTTGGATATCACCGGGAGTAATCGTTTTCGTATTTTGTACACTGTCGCCATGTCTCAGATACCCTTTCAACGGAATGGAAATTACTTCCATATTTTTATGTGGATGAGTATCAAATCCCATCGACGGGTCTACACTGTCATCATTCAGCACTCGCAAGGCTCCGAAATGGATTCTTTCCGGATTGTAATAGTTAGCAAAACTGAATGTGTGGTGGGTTTTGAGCCAGCCATGATTAAAATAGCCTCTTGATGAAGCTCTGTCGATTACTTTTTTCATAATCTTCCTTTCTTTTTTATAGAACTTTGTTGTGTGCTTTGTTCGCACTTTTATAATAGGATAACAATTAAAGGAGCACAAAGTTCTTGGTCGGAAACTTAATAAGAAAGAAGGTTATTTTTAACTCAGAAAGATGCGTATGCTAAGATGTCATGAGCGGAGTTCTGATTGAAGGACATAAAACGATCCGGAATGGGGTAGAGGTTTACGACTTTACTTATATCAATTGGTTTTGGATTGGGGCGGCTCTATTGTTGGTATTTTTCGCTTTATGGGGTGGAATGCGAAGCAAAAAGTAAAGGTTTGATTATCACGTGAATATAAAATAGGAACCTTTTCTTTTAAAGTAGCGGGTTCTTGGTTTAAAACCAACGACCTGTTCCTTTAAAACCAACGGGGCGTTTCTTTTAAAGGAATGAGCCCTGATATTTCAGAATTATTTCAGTATCATAATTTTTCTTTGCCGGAGTTTTATTATCTTTGTACTTTTAACCCGGTAATCGATGAGTAGAATATTTGCAATTACTAAAATACTGCTGTTTGCGCTATTGGCTGGAATGACTTCCACTGCATTTGCACAAAGTGATGATTTCACTACATGGACTAAATTCAAAGTGAACTATAAGATCGATCCCCGATTTTCACTTTTAAGCAATCTGGAGTTTCGGACAAAGGATGACGTAAGTAGAATGGACCGTTTGGGATTGGCCATTGGAGGTGAGTATCGGGCTTATTCATTTTTGAAACTGGAAGCCGGATATGAAACTCATTTCCGGAATTTGGGAGATTCGGAATGGAAATTCAGACACCGTTATAACTTTGGAGCAACTGCCAGTTTTCAGTATCAATGGTTGAAAATTGCTTTGAGAGAAAGGTTTCAGCAAACTTTTGACCGTGGTGATTCAAAAGCTCGTCTGCGTTCCCGCTTAAAATTAGCTTATGCGCCTGAAAAAGGAATCGTTTCTCCTTACTTCTCAATTGAAATTTATCAAAGTCTGGATGATGCTCCTTTTTGGAGGGCAGATCGTATGCGTTATCGTCCTGGAGTAGAGATTGCTTTGGCTAAACGATGGGCGTTAGATGTTTTTTATTGTTATCAGTATGAGTCTCCAAAAGGTAAACATATTGCCGGAGTAGAAATAGGCTATTCTTTTTGAAAATGTTAGATTACTAATATAATAATGTGTAAGCCTATTTGGCTTTGAAATATCCCTGATTCATAAAGTGCTATTAATTTGATACTTATGAATAAATATAAATATTATTTAAGAAAATGAAGTGCTGGTTGGTTTATGATATATACTTTTGCTTTCAGCATTTCACAATGAAATGTTGGAGTTGATGATTCTCCAGTCGCAACAGAAATGTTGTGAGGAATCTCATAACTGAAAGCGAATACTTCCTTTTATGTCCTTCTTTCTGCTCAATCAAAGATTTCTTATTATTTATATTTAAATGAAGAGGATATGAATATTCTGTTTAGAATGGAGAAAGGAATCGCTGTATGCCTTTTTTCTTCTTTTTTTGTATCAGCATGTGTAAATCATATTTCGGAAGAGAAGGCTATAGTCAGCGATGGAGGTATTTCATTGAGATTTACTGCTGATATTCATGAAGCGACATATACACGTGTTGCCGGCAATGGCTTTGAAGAGAATGATGAAGTAGGGGTGTTTGCCCTTGTGGGTTCTTCCACCATGAAGGAAGAACGTTATGCGGATAATTTGCGTTTCTTTCGTACTTCCGAAAAAATATTTGAGTCCAGTGAACCGATTTATTATCCTGATGATGAGGTAACATTACGTTTGATCAGTTATTATCCTTACCAGGAAGAGGGAGTGGATATGGGAGAAAGTACGATGCCGGTGGCGGTAGAAGCTGATCAAAATCTTTCTGCCGATTATTTTTGCTCTGATTTTCTGGTTGCCTCTCAGAATCTGCAATCAGCTCCTAAAGGAGCCATCGCCCTGCACTATGATCACAAATTTTTCAAGTTAAAAATAGCTCTGGTAGGAAAGGAAGGTGAAGAATTGCAGGGGATACTGGATACTGACCCCAAACTTTCTGTTTGTGGTTTTTATAGTAAGGCGATTTATGATTTTCAAAAAGAGACTTATTCCGCTTTTTCTGATGAGAAAAGCATTACTCCTGCCGGAAAATGGGAGATACAGGGAAATCGGTTGAGCGGAAAAGAAGTGATCCTTATTCCGCAAGAAACCACTTTGGGCTATCAATACATCGTATTGGAAGTTGGAGGCAAGATATATACCAGCCCATTGCCTTCTTCATTGCAGTTACAGAGTGGTAAACAGAGTGAGCTGGCGATTTCCTTCATCCCGACCGAAGATGTTTTGATAAGTAAAGTCGAAGGAGAAATCAATAGTTGGGAAGATGGAAATACAGGGCAGTCCGGGTCCGAAGTTTTCCACAATTATGTGGATGTGTCAAAATTGGTATTTGACGATTCGAAGGTGTATAAAGTGTTGAGTGCTGGGCAGCAGGTAGCAGAAATATGTAAAGAATATCTAGTGACGCCTGATTTTTCTTCACAGGCAATTGTCGTTTATCCGATGAAAGATAACCATGCGGTTGACTTATCCAAGGGAACGGTAGTACAATTGGTCGGACATGCAGATAAAGTGCACGGCGGAACTGTAGCGTGGGATTTGAAAGAACATTCATTGAAATATACTCCTGGAAATCAGGCTGCCCGAAGTAAGGTGTATATTTTGCCTGACGGACAAATTGCATTGTCTATGCCTGAAGAAATGTTGCCCGTATTGGCCATGAAAGATATAATGCGTGATGTGCGTGGGAGTAGTATTCACAATTACCCGATAGTGAAAATTGGTACGCAGTATTGGATGGGAAGTAATCTGAAAACATCATTATATATAGATGGAGAAGAAATTCCGAAACTGGAGATTATGAATGCCGGAGCGACAGGTTATCTATTGTCTCAAACAGATAAGAGTTATTATTTTTATAGTTTTGGAACAATTGTCAGTAATAAGCTGCTTCCTGTGGGGTGGAATATGCCTGATTGGAATGATTGGAATATGCTGAAAACTTATTTGAGCAATGATGCCTCTTTGTTGAAAACCGGGACATGGAAAGCAATAAGTACCGGTGCCGGTGCAATAGTAGGAACTGCTACCAATCTCACGGGTTTTGATGGATATCCGGTAGGAATGTATGCCGGCAAGTTTCAGTCTGCCTATGAAGGAAAATATCTTTCTTATTGGACTTTGAATGAAGCAGGGACAGATGCGGATGAGAAAATATTCTTGTTGAGAAGTGATAAAAACGAAATAGCAGAGGGAAACACCGGGTTAGACAAAGCTTACGCCATTCGTTGCATCCGAAAGTAAATCGTGGAAAATTGTTCTTCTTTTTTATATTTTGCTTATATTTGGGAAGTGAAACTTAAATAGAAGTCATAGATTATGAAGAAAATAATAAATCCCTGGAAAGGTCTGGAAGGGTACAATTGCTTTGGTTGCGCCCCTAATAATGAAGCCGGAATAAAGATGGAGTTTTATGAAGATGGCGACGAAGTGGTAAGTATCTGGAAACCCCGTCCTGAATATCAGGGATGGATCAATACCTTGCACGGTGGTATTCAGGCTGTTCTCATGGATGAAATTTGCGCTTGGGTGATACTTCGTAAATTACAGACAACGGGAGTAACTTCAAAAATGGAGACTCGTTACCGCAAGCCGGTCAGTACTACTGATTCCCATATTGTGTTGCGTGCTTCTATTAAGGAAGTCAAGCGAAATATTGTAATTATTGAAGCTAAGTTATATAATAAGGATGGCGAAGTATGTACCGAAGCGGTTTGTACGTACTTTACGTTCTCGCACGAAAAGTCGAAAGATGAAATGCACTTTGATAAGTGTGATGTAGAGCCAGAAGAGATATTGCCTTTAATTTGAAATAAAAACTGAACTTTTTGTGATAAATGTTTGGAAGTATCAAACAAATGCTTTACTTTTGTCGCATTAAATAAAAGAAATATGAAATATACAGTTGCACATCATCATCATCATTTTCCTAACGAATAACTCGGTGGGCGTGATTGATAGTGTGTATAACTCTATAAAGATAACGAAGGCTTACCGAATACGGTAAGCCTTTTTTTATTTCTGAATTGTTCGAATTGTAAATCATAAAATAATAAATAAAATCATGTTAAGAATCGCAGTACAAGCCAAAGGACGTCTCTTCGAAGAGACAATGGCACTTTTAGGAGAGTCGGATATTAAAATCAGTACAACGAAGCGTACTTTGTTGGTGCAGTCTTCCAATTTTCCTATCGAAGTTTTATTTCTTCGTGACGATGATATCCCGCAAACAGTAGCTACCGGTGTAGCTGATTTGGGAATTGTCGGTGAGAATGAATTTATGGAAAAAGAGGAAGATGCTGAAATCATCAAACGATTGGGATTCAGCAAATGTCGTTTGTCTTTGGCAATGCCGAAAGACATTGAATATCCGGGATTGTCATGGTTCAATGGGAAGAAAATAGCTACTTCTTATCCAGTCATTTTGAGAAACTTCCTAAAGAAGAACGGAGTAAATGCAGAGATACATGTCATTACCGGTTCGGTAGAAGTATCTCCGGGCATTGGACTGGCAGATGCTATCTTTGATATCGTAAGTTCAGGATCTACTTTGGTAAGCAACCGCTTGAAGGAAGTGGAGGTAGTGATGAAATCCGAAGCGCTGTTGATTGGCAACAAAAACATGAGCGATGAGAAGAAAGAAGTACTGGAAGAACTTTTGTTCCGAATGAATGCAGTAAAGACTGCCGAAGACAAGAAATACGTGCTGATGAATGCTCCGAAGGATAAACTGGAAGAAATAATTGCCGTGTTACCTGGTATGAAGAGCCCTACTATTATGCCATTGGCACAAGAAGGCTGGTGCTCTGTTCATACTGTACTAGATGAAAAGCGTTTTTGGGAAATCATTGGCAAATTGAAGGGACTGGGTGCTGAAGGTATTTTGGTGTTGCCGATTGAAAAAATGATAGTCTAATAAGTTTGAATGATGAAACTAATCAAATATCCCTCCAAAGAACAATGGGCAGAACTTCTGAAGCGTCCGGCTTTGAATACGGAGAGCTTGTTCGATACAGTTCGTACTATTATAAATAAGGTAAGAGCGGAAGGTGATAAAGCTGTTTTGGAATATGAGGCGGCTTTTGATAAGGTGACTTTGTCTGCTCTCACTGTGACTTCCGAAGAAATACAGAAAGCCGAAGGACTGATCAGCGACGAGTTGAAATCTGCCATTACGCTGGCTAAACGGAATATTGAAACTTTCCACTCTTCCCAACGCTTCGTTGGCAAGAAGGTAGAAACAATGGAAGGAGTAACTTGCTGGCAAAAGGCGGTAGGTATCGAAAAGGTGGGGCTTTATATTCCCGGTGGAACGGCTCCGCTTTTCTCTACGGTATTGATGTTGGCTGTTCCCGCAAAAATTGCGGGATGCAGGGAAATTGTGCTTTGTACCCCTCCCGATAAAAACGGAAATATTCATCCGGCTATTCTCTTTGCCGCTCAACTGGCAGGTGTCAGTAAGATATTCAAAGCGGGAGGAGTGCAAGCTATCGCTGCTATGGCATATGGAACCGAGAGTGTTCCTAAAGTCTACAAAATCTTTGGCCCTGGAAATCAATATGTGACGGCTGCCAAGCAGTTGGTAAGTCTTCGGGATGTAGCCATCGACATGCCGGCAGGTCCTTCCGAAGTGGAAGTGCTGGCTGATGCATCTGCTAATCCGGTGTTTGTTGCGGCAGATTTACTGTCGCAGGCAGAACACGGAGTGGACAGTCAGGCGATGTTGATAACAACCTCTGAAAAGCTTCAGGCAGAAGTAATGGAAGAAGTAGACCGCCAACTGGCAAAGCTTCCTCGACGGGAAATTGCTGCGAAATCTCTGGAAAACAGTAAACTGATTTTGGTGAAGGACATGGATGAAGCGTTAGAGTTGACGAATGCATACGCACCCGAACATCTGATTGTAGAGACTGAAAATTATCTGGAAGTTGCTGAACGTGTAATAAATGCCGGTTCCGTCTTCCTTGGCTCATTGACGCCGGAAAGTGCAGGGGATTATGCTTCCGGAACCAACCATACGCTGCCGACTAATGGTTATGCGAAAGCATACAGCGGCGTGAGCCTGGACAGCTTTATCCGGAAAATCACGTTTCAGGAAATTCTTCCTCAAGGCATGAAAGTTATCGGGCCGGCTATTGAAGAAATGGCAGCCAACGAACTTCTGGATGCTCATAAGAATTCAGTTACAGTACGATTAAATACATTGAAATGAAAACATTACAAGAACTTACCCGGCCGAATATATGGAAACTAAAGCCTTATTCTTCGGCTCGTGATGAATATAAAGGCGCTGTGGCTTCCGTTTTTCTGGATGCGAATGAGAATCCTTATAACCTGCCTCACAACCGCTATCCGGACCCCATGCAGTGGGAACTGAAAACACTGTTGTCTAAAATTAAAAAGGTTTCTCCCCAGCATATCTTTTTAGGAAACGGCAGTGATGAGGCGATTGATCTGGTGTTTCGTGCATTCTGCGAACCGGAAAAAGATAACGTAGTTGCTATTGATCCGACTTACGGTATGTATCAGGTTTGTGCCGATGTGAATAATGTGGAGTACCGGAAAGTTTTGTTGGACGAAAACTTCCAGTTCTCAGCAGAAAAGCTTCTTGCAGCTGCAGATGAGCGTACGAAACTCATTTTCCTGTGTTCACCTAATAACCCGACGGGAAACGACCTGCTGCGTTCTGAAATAGAAAAAATACTCCGCGAATTTGAAGGATTGGTCATATTGGATGAAGCGTATAATGATTTCTCCGAAGCACCTTCTTTCCTCGAAGAGCTGGATAAATATCCGAATCTGGTTGTTTTTCAGACTTTCTCCAAAGCTTGGGGATGTGCTGCTATCCGTTTGGGTATGGCTTTTGCATCCGAAGCAATTATCGGAATCCTGAGTAAAATCAAGTATCCTTATAATGTGAATCAGCTGACACAGCAGCAGGCTATTGCTATGCTGCATAAATATTATGAAATAGAACGCTGGATAAAAACATTGAAGGAAGAACGCGACTATCTGGAAGAAGAATTTGCGAAATTATCTTGTACAGTCCGAATGTACCCGTCCGATTCCAACTTCTTCTTGGCGAAAGTAACGGATGCGGTGAAGATTTACAATTATTTGGTAGGTGAAGGGATCATAGTGCGCAACCGTCATTCCATTTCGCTTTGTTGCAACTGTCTGCGTGTGACGGTGGGTACCAGAGTGGAGAATAATACGTTACTTGCTGCCCTCAAAAAATATCAAGGATAGTATATGAAGAAGAAAATATTGTTTATAGATAGGGACGGGACATTGGTCATTGAACCTCCCATTGATTATCAGCTTGATTCACTGGAAAAGCTGGAATTTTATCCGAGAGTCTTCCGTAATTTGGGCTTTATCCGTAGCAAGCTTGATTTTGAATTTGTGATGGTTACCAATCAGGACGGGCTGGGTACATCTTCGTTTCCGGAAGACACTTTCTGGCCTGCTCACAACTTGATGCTGAAAACATTGGCCGGAGAAGGCATTACCTTTGATGATATTCTGATCGACCGTAGTTTTCCGGAAGATAATGCGCCGACTCGCAAACCGCGTACAGGAATGTTGACGAAGTATATTGATAATCCGGAATATGATCTTGCGGAAAGCTTTGTAATCGGTGATCGTCCTACTGATGTGGAGCTGGCAAAGAATCTTGGTTGCCGTGCTATTTATCTGCAAGAAGCAACGGATGATTTGAAAGAGAAAGGTCTGGAAGATGTTTGCGCACTTGCAACAACAGACTGGGATCAGGTGGCAGAGTTTCTTTTTGCCGGTGAGCGGAAAGCAGAAGTTCGCCGTACAACGAAGGAGACTGATATTTATGTGTCTCTCAATCTCGATGGAAATGGAAGCTGTGATATTTCTACCGGTCTTGGCTTCTTCGATCATATGCTTGAACAAATAGGTAAGCATTCCGGAATGGATCTGACCATTCGGGTAAAAGGCGACCTGGAAGTGGATGAACATCACACCATTGAGGATACTGCCATCGCTTTGGGAGAATGTATTTATCAGGCTTTGGGCAGTAAGCGTGGAATCGAACGTTATGGTTATGCTTTGCCTATGGATGATTGCCTTTGTCAGGTTTGCCTTGATTTCGGAGGTCGTCCTTGGTTAGTATGGGATGCAGAGTTCAATCGTGAGAAAATAGGAGAGATGCCGACGGAGATGTTCCTGCATTTCTTTAAATCATTGAGTGATGCTGCAAAAATGAATCTGAACATCAAGGCTGAAGGACAGAATGAGCATCACAAGATAGAAGGTATCTTTAAAGCGCTTGCACGTGCTCTGAAAATGGCATTGAAAAGAGATATCTATCATTTTGAGCTTCCTTCGAGCAAAGGAGTACTATAATTTGCCTCATCATATTATATAATCTCATAGGATTGCTATATGATAATCAATAACAAACGAATTTGGCTTGGTTTATTTATCGGGATAGTGATGTCTTTTTCGGTTTATGGTCAAAACATAAACGCTGAAAAGATAACTGTTCCCGATAGTAAACTGACTAATTTGTATCAGATAGACTCAGGTGTATATCGTTCGGAGCAACCATCGGATGCTGACTTTAAGGCTTTGGAGAAATACGGTATTCGTGAAGTGCTGAATCTTCGCAACAGGCATAGTGACGATGATGAGGCGGCAGGAACAAAGATAAAGCTTTATCGGCTAAAAATGAAAGCGCATTCAGTCAGTGAAGATCAATTGATCAATGCATTACGCATTATCAAGAACCGCAAAGGGCCGATCGTCTTTCATTGTCATCACGGTTCTGATAGGACAGGTGCAGTATGTGCTATGTATCGTATTGTATTTCAAGGAGTGTCAAAGCAAAAAGCTATTCAGGAAATGACCGAAGGAGGTTTCGGTTTTCATCGTATTTATAAAAATATCATTCGCACTATTGAGAAGGCTGATATAGAACGTATTAAAAGAGAAGTATTACAATAGTGCAATTGACCGTATGTTCTGTATGATTGATACACAGTTATGTGACATTTCTGTTTTACCCCGTATAATACTTAAGATAAATACAAAAATGTCACAAAAGAAAGATCAAAGAGATTATAAATCTTCTATTTCTTTAAGCCAGATAGTTGAACTTGCATCACTTGGCATTCGCCAGTCACCTCTGGGACTGATGGAAATACTACCTACCTTCGGACCATCGGGCAGACAGGAGCGCTTGAACTGCTGATTAAAGAAACGTCGGAAGAAAGTAGATAGCCATTTCTTTATTGTTTCTTTGTCATATACATCCTTGAAAGCTATATTAGCCAGATAGTAAATCTTGGAAGGACGGAAACCAAAACGCAGGAAGTAATAGAGGAAAAAGTCATGCAGTTCATAAGGCCCTACCAAGTCTTCGGTCTTCTGTTTGATTTCCCCGTTTTCGTCAGCTGGAATTAATTCGGGACTGATAGGAGTATCTACAATATCCAGTAAAGTCGCTTTAGCGTCCTCATCCATATCATTTTCCGCTACCCATTGCACTAGATACTTCACAAGTGTTTTGGGAATACTTCCATTGACACCGTACATAGACATGTGATCTCCATTGTACGTAGCCCATCCGAGTGCAAGTTCTGACAAGTCACCCGTACCCACTACCATTCCCCAAGTTTGGTTAGCGATATCCATTAATATCTGTGTGCGTTCGCGTGCCTGAGAGTTCTCATAGGTGACATCATGTACATTGATATCATGATCGATATCTTTGAAATGCTGGATACAGGCATCTTGAATACTGATTTCCCGGATAGAAATGCCTAATGATTTCATTAAATCAATGGCATTGTTATAAGTACGGTCAGTCGTTCCAAAGCCTGGCATTGTAACTCCCAGAATATCTTTACGGGGTAAACCGAGTTTGTCGAAGGTCTTCACGCAGACTAATAATGCCAGTGTTGAATCCAATCCACCGGAAATACCGACTACAGCTGTTTTAGCTTTGGTATGAGCCAGTCGTTGTGCCAAGCCGGCTATCTGGATAGAGAATACTTCCTCACAATGCTCATTCAGTTCTGCTCCTTGGGGGACAAAAGGATGTGAATTGAAGCTTCGGGTCAAAGTAAGCTCTTTACTATTAACAAACTCCGTTGCGATGGAGATTGCTTTTTTATCTCCTGGATTTCCCTGGCTGGCAGCAAAAGTGGTATTGATTCTACGTTCTGCCCGTATGCGTTCCACATCGATTTCGCTAATGATCAGTTGTTCCTCCATGCAGAAACGTTTGCTACGTGCCAGTAATGAGCCGTTTTCGTAAATCAATCCGTTTCCCGCAAATACTACATCCGTAGTAGACTCCCCGAAACCACAGGAAGAAAATACGTATCCTGCAATGCAACGTGCTGATTGTTGGCTGATAAGAGAACAAAGATAATGATGCTTTCCGATTCCTTCATTATCGGCAGACATATTGAAAATAATTTCCGCTCCTTGTAAAGCCAATGAGGAACTGGGAGGTATGGTAGCCCAAAGGTCTTCGCAAATTTCGATCCCAAAAGTCGTATCGGCAGTTTCAAACAGCAGGTTGGCACCTATGGGAACGATTTGTCCGCATAGGCGTACGGTATCTTCTGTCAGTTGAAGGGCAGAAGTAAACCAGCGCTGTTCGTAGAACTCCTTATAGTTGGGGAGGTAAGTTTTGGCAGCAACACCCAGTACTTTTCCTTTTTGAATCACTACGGCGGCATTGATCACGGTTGAATTAACTACTACCGGCATGCCGACAATAGAGATGATGTCCAGTTGGCGGGTATTATTGAGTATCTGCATTAGCCCCATCTCTGCTTCTTCCAGCAAGATCTGCTGTCCGAATAAGTCGCCGCAAGTATATCCGGTAATACTCATTTCCGGGAATACTATGATTTGCACACCCTTACCTTCGGCTATTGCGATTTGGCTTTCTATTCTCTCTACATTGAATTTACAGTCGGCCACTTTAACGTGTGGCACGGCTGTAGCTACTTTTACGAATCCGTAGTTCATCTTGTACCTTTTTATATATAGTGGGTACAAAAATAGGAAATAGTTTTGGATTTTTGCCTTTTTGACTCCGAATCCTCAAAATGAGGTGTTTTATGTCGTTTTAATGACTATTGCATAAACAACTAATAAGAATGTCAAATAGAAAGTAATATAGCCCTGTTTTTGACTGATTCTATGGGATATATCTGTTTGTTTATTAATATTTTGTTAATTGTGCAATAAAAAGACATTTTAGGAAATTTGGTATAAAAAATGCGACTTTTTGTTTCTTCTATTTAACAATTATAATTATATTTGTAGCCAAATTAAATAATTTTATAGGCAATTTACACCTAAACAAACGATAAGCACTTATTAATATCTATAATTTTAGAGAGATGGACATACACTTTATTAGTATTGCAGCGACACAAGACATTTATTTAGACACATGGCGTAATATTAAAAATCAGCCGAGCTAATTTTCCTATTCTATATATTGTATAGACTATTTAATAGTCTGTCCTGGAACGATGATAAAAGTACACTTTTTAAAGTCGCTCCAAGGGAAGAAGTATATTGCTGTTTCATGCGTGAAGCGTAATATGCTAAGTTTTCGTTTTGTAGATAAATCAATAAAAATAAATCAATTCATTAATTTAAATTCAAGTATCAAAGATGAGAAAATCAATTCTCTTGTTTGTACTCTTTGCTCTACTGAATATTCCTCTTATGCTTTTTGCACAGAGCGGATATAAGGTAAAAGGACATGTTGTTTCGGCAGAAGATAATGAGCCGATGGTAGGTGTGTCTATTTTAGAGAAGGGTACTACAAATGGTGTAATTACCGACATTGATGGTAATTACACTCTTGAGATTAAGGGTACGGCAAGTGCTACTTTGCTGTTCTCTTATATCGGTATGCAATCACAGGCACATGAAGTTAGTGCCAAAACCGGCACACTGAATGTTCGTCTGGTTTCAGATGCTGCTTTAATAGATGAGGTAGTGGTGGTAGCGTATGGAACTCGTAAAAAAGGGACGATTGCTGGTGCCGTTTCCACTGTGAAAGCGGAGAAACTAGAAAATGTGCCAGCTGCAGGTTTTGATCAGTCACTGCAGGGACAGACACCGGGATTATCTGTAATTTCTAACTCGGGAGAACCTAGTAAGGCGGCTGTCTTCCAGATTCGAGGCACCAATTCAATTAATTCGGGAACTTCCCCCTTGTTTATTTTGGATGGTGTGCCTATTTCCAGTGCTGACTTTAATACGATCAGTCCGGGAGACATAGAATCTATATCGGTGTTGAAGGATGCTTCTTCAACCTCTATTTATGGAGCTCGTGCGGCGAATGGTGTGGTTGTAATCACTTCCAAACGTGGTTTGGCAATGGATAAAGCAAAAGTGACATTGCGTGGACAGTGGGGATTCTCACAATTGGCATCGGGTGATAACTGGATGATGATGAATACTCCTGAGCGTATCCAATTTGAAAAAGAAATTGGTTTGGACACAGGTAAGGATTATAATTTGCTTTCTCGTACAGATATTAATTGGCTGGATAAAGTATTTAATGATCGCGCTCCATTGCAGAGCTATGAACTGTCTGTAAACCGTGCTACCGATCGTTTGAACTACTATGTTTCAGGAGGATTTTACGATCAGGACGGTATTGCTCAGAGTTCAACTTTCCGTCGCTATAACATGCGTGCCAATGCGGAGGTTAAAGCCAGTAACTGGTTAAAAATAGGTACCAATACGATGATGGCTTATGAGGAAATAGCGCAGGCTGAAGAAGGGGATATGGCACTTTATACTCCTATTTCCGGCTCACGCTTTATGTTGCCTTACTGGAATCCTTATAATGCTGATGGCTCTTTGGCTTCAGAAAATGACGGAACTTGGAAAGGGACAGGGCAGAACCCTATTGAGTGGATGGCAAATAACCCTGTAGAACATAAAAAATATAAGTTGTTGTCAACCGTTTTTGTAGATATCACACCTGTTAAAAACTTGACCGTCCGGGCGCAATTCGGTGCTGATTATTCTCATTCTACCTCTTTTATGAAGTCTTATCCGAGCTACATTATTAATAATAACTCAGGAAGGGCTGGACGTAGTTCGTCGGATATTCTAAACCTGACTGAAACTCTTACTGCAAATTATCGGTGGACATTGAAAGATGATCATTCATTCAATTTTATGTTGGGGCAGGAAGGTATAGATTATCGTTCGACAGGTTTCCAAGTAGTTACGAGAGGACAGACCATTAATCGTTTGACGAATATTGCTTCTGGTACACGCGCTTCCTCATGGCAAGATGCCAATACTGAGCATGCTTTCATATCGCTTTTCTTCCGTACTGAGTACAACTATAAAGATTTGTATTATGCGGAAGTTGCCGCACGTACGGATGCCTCTTCCCGTTTTGGTAAAGACCATCGTTGGGGAGCTTTTTGGTCATTAGGTTTTATGTGGAACATAAAGAACGAGGCTTTTTTGAAAGATGTGGAATGGCTGACTGGTGCTCAGATTAAATTGAGTACGGGTACATCAGGTAACTCGACCATTCCTGACTACGATCATCTTGCACTTGTTTCCGGAAATGCCAATTATCTTGATCAAGCCGGTCTATATCCTTTGCAGAGTGGGAACGAAGACCTGGGTTGGGAACAGACTTGGGCAAATAATATCGGTATGAGTGTCGGACTTTTCAATCGGCTGAATGTAAATTTGGATTTTTATCATAAGAAGACTACCAATATATTGATGTTTGTTCCCCAGTCGTATGCCATGACTGGCGAATCTGGGCATTGGGATAATATCGGTGCAATGATGAATAGAGGCGTTGAAGTAGCAGTAGATGGTGATGTTGTTCGCACGAAAGACTTTACCTGGAATATGAGTGCTAATTTTTCTTATAATAAGAATAAGTTGTTGGAGCTATACAACGGTGTAGAAGAATATGTTAATTCAACAACCGGACTGAAATATATGGTTGGACATCCTGTTACAGAGTTTTTCCTCAATCGTTATGCTGGTGTGAATCCAGCTAATGGTGATGCATTGTGGTACACTGCTGACGGAGAAATAACAACTGAGTTCCGCGAAGAAGATAAAGTTATGACAGGCAAAGCTTATGAATCTCCCTGGGCGGGCGGTTTTGGAACAACCCTTATGTGGAAAGGTCTTTCATTATCAGCGCAGTTTAGTTGGATGGCTAAACGTTATGTGATGAATAATGACCGCTTCTTTGAAGAGAGTAATGGAATCTATAGCACCTATAATCAGTCCAAAAGGTTATTATATGACCGTTGGAAAAAGCCTGGTGATATTACGGATATTCCCCGTTATGACGTAGTAGCAAAATTAGACGACCGCTTTCTTGAAAATACTTCATTCCTTCGTTTGAAGAATCTTACATTGGCTTATTCACTTCCACAGTCGTTGTTGAGGAAAGCTAATTTCTTCTCAACTGCACGTGTCTATTTACAAGGACAGAACTTACTGACTTGGACTGGTTTCACCGGACTTGACCCGGAAGTTGCAAGCAATATTTACAGGGCACAATACCCGGCTTCACGTCAATTCACATTAGGTGTTGAAGTTTCATTCTAAATAGTATATAAAAGAAAGATGATTAAGAAATTTAAATTATATATCTTGTTGGCTGTTGTGGCATTTTCCGCTACTTCTTGTTTGGATAAGATGCCTGAGGATTCCATTCCTTTCGACGAGTCTATCCAAACGGTGGATGATATAAACTTGGCTGTTATAGGTATCTATGATACTTTTAAAAGTAGTTCTCTTTATTCCGGGAGTCTTACATTACTACCCGATTTGCAGACAGACTTAGTATATGGAGTAAATGGAAATACGAATATTTACGGAGAAATCTGGCGTTGGAAAGACATATTGGCAACCAATACCAGTATTGAAGGTGTTTATGCTGCATTGTACAATGTGATCAATCGCTGTAACTTTCTACTCGACCGTGTGGATAATGTAAGAAAGAACACAACTAATGATGATGATTTGGATCTGATTGACCAGTGTTGCGGTGAAGCCTATTTTGCTCGTGCGATTGCCTATTCGGAATTGGTTAAACTTTTCTGCAAGGCTTATGAAAGCGATGAAGATGCTGCCAATCAATTGGGTGTTATTTTGACTAGACATTATAAAGGGAACGAAGAAATGAAGCGTGCATCGCTGAAAGATTCTTATCAGTTTATCTTAGACGATCTTGATCTTGCCGCTGAGTTACTGGCATTGGATAAAGACTTCCAGCCTACCGGCAAAGATGCTTTGTACAACACTGCTGCCTTCTTTAACGAATATACTGTATACGCACTGCGTGCACGTGTAGCTCTTTATATGAGAAAATGGGATGAAGCTATTAAGTATTCCAGTAAAGTAATAGACAGTAATTATTACCTATTGTCCAGTTGTACAAATTATGTGTCCGAAAACGTTAGCTATTATAAATATATGTGGACTAGCGACCTCTCTACCGAAGCTATCTGGAAAGTTGGTTTTACTATAAATTCTTATGGTGGTAGTTTGGGGCAGATCTTTTTCAACTATGACTACAGTAGCTACCGTCCGGATTATGTACCGGCAACTTGGGTTATCAATTCGTATGATAGTAATGACTTACGTGTGTCTAGTTTCTTCCAAACATACACTACCGGCTATAGCCACGGTCTTTCCTGGCCTTTGTTGATTAAGTATTTGGGCAATGAAGAATTTACAAGTGCCCAGATCCTACACGTCTCTATGCCTAAAGTACTTCGTCTCTCTGAACAATATCTGATACGTGCTGAAGCTTATGTGCAGCAAGCGCAACCTGACTATGGTCGTGCAGGAAAAGATATTACGACTCTCCGTATGGCACGTTATTCAACTTACGGTGGTTCTACTGCGTTGTCTGCTTCTAATGCGATGGATGTTATCGAAGCTGAACGTGTGAAAGAACTTTATATGGAGGGTTTTCGTCTTCACGATTTGAAACGTTGGCATAAAGGATTCGAGCGCAAGCCACAAGACCAGTCATTGGCAAATGGTAGTAGCTTGAAAGTAGAAGCTGACGATCCTTTGTTCGTGTGGCCTATACCGCAGCACGAATTGGACGCTCCCGGTTCACAAGTCCAACCGAATGAAAGTAACAAATAAGATTAAAAGCATATGATAATGAAGAAATTATTATTAGGATGTATAGCAGTCGGTGCTGCTCTGATAGCTCTTTCCGGATGCGATCAGGACAAGGTGGTGTACAACGGAGCCAGTTATCTTATGTTTTCTGACACGCTTTATACGTATGCCGTGCAAGAAACAAATGAGATATTCAATGTTCCGATCTCTGCTACTGTGGCTGCCGATCACGACCGGACTTTCGCTGTTGAAGTAATTGATCGCGAAAGTAATGCCGTGGAAGGTAAGCATTATAAAATTCTGTCGAATACCGTTACCATTAAGGCGGGAGAAAGGAGTACCAATTTAGAGGTACAAGGTATTTATGATAATCTGGAAATTAATGATTCGCTGGGTTTTGCATTGCGACTGGTAATTCCTGAAACGGAACAATGGGGACTCTATGGAACTGAAGCAAAAGTTGTAATGCAGAAAATCCGTCCGTTTGACATTAAAAACTTTACAGGTTATTGTGTTGTCAGTTCGACTTATTTTGCAAGTTATTTGAACAATTTAGAATTGCGTCTGGTAACTTCGGATATCGTAGAAGGCAAAGAAAATACCATTGCCATACATGGTCTTTACTATGACGGATACGATACGGAAATCACTTTCAACCGTGAGGATGTTCAAGAACCCCTAGTTGAAATGGATGAACAGGTTTGTGCATCTACAGGAACGGCTTTCGGAACTATTTACGGTGACGGCAAGTTGCTGATGAATCAACCTGCCGCTTATACTTCTTACTTCAGTACTAACGAAAATTTCGTCCTACAGTATGTCACGCTAAGCGTGAACAATAAAGATGGATCATCATACGGTACGGTTGGCACGTTTGTCAATGTGATCGAATGGATAAGCGAAGCAGAAGCGGAGAAATTAAAAGAACAAGGATATTAAAAAAATAAGAAATATAAATGGATATGAAAAAGTTTAGTTTAAAACCACTAGGAGATTCCTGCATGAAGATGTTATGCAAGAGTTGCTTCTTCATTGGCTTACTTATGACTTTCTGTCTGACGGCATGTTCGGATGACGATGATGATACGGTGACTCCGATATTTCCGGAAAAACAAAATATTGTCTGTAATGCAGGTGAGAAAAAAGAGTTCACTTTCACGGCTAATACTAACTGGAGTTTGGCATCATCAGCAATTTGGTGTAAGTTTCAGAACAACGATACAGAAGAGTTTGTAGTATCCGGAACTGCCGGAACACAAACCGTAACTATTGTAGCTACAGATGAGAACCAAAAAAATGATAATGTTAGCGTAGCTAAATTGGAGTTGACAATGGGTGGTCAGACAATTGTGATTGGTGAAGTTACTCGTTCGGCTGCAGGATATGAATTGAAAATATTCAATGAAGAAGGAACAGAGATTAACGAATTGAAAGTAGGATACCAAAGCTTTTCAAAGTTTAGTGTGCAAGCTAACTTCCGCTTTGCTGCTACCAATTTGCCGGGTTGGGTAGAACTCGATGGTGGTTCTCTTGTTGGTCCGGTGGATAAGAAAGTAGATGGTGGTCTGAAAATAATAGAAAACAATGACCGCGAAAAATATCCGATTGCAGCTACTGATAAAAATGTGATTACCTTCTCCGATGAAGAGGGAAAAGCATTCTATTCTTTCAGAGTTTCTTACGATGGTATGACGCCCGGTGTACTGGAAATGACACTTCCGTCATCCAATAAGTATGATTGGGCTGTATCTTTGGACGGAAAAACTTTCACTCAAAGCGCCGGAGGAGTGGCAGGTACGGGAGGCAGTACAACAACCCTCAAGAATCGCGTTCCATTTACTGTTAAAACATTGAACGATGATTATGAGGTAGTATTTGTTGAAAAAGGAAGTAACAATAATGATTTGTATATCATGGATGCCAGCTATAATGAATGGATGCGTTGCGAACGTGAAGGTGGTAATGTGACACTTATTGTAGACGAATATGCTCCTGCTTCGTACGAACCGGCTGAAAGAGTTGGATATGTTCTTGTCTTCTCACGTGCTCAATATGAAGGTATCAAAGATAACTTGGAAGCGACTATCATTGACGGTGAAAATCTGGTTTATAAATATGAGCAGTCTAATCTTGTTCTTCAGTTTACTCAGAAAGAAACGAAAGGCGGTGGCGATGATCTAGCTATTACTGCGGTAGACGGTCAAACATATAATCCTATTGATTGTACGTCTTATACAGGTGGCGATGCAGATTACTTTAAGTCAGAGTATGGCGTGACAGGAATTTTTGAGATAAAACAGCCTGCATCGGTCGCTACAGTGGCAAAAATGCCTTTTAATTGGAGCAATTCAGTATGCTATTACTTTGAAGGTGAACAAGAGGTCAATGGTGTTATTGAACCAATAAGTGAAACTGACATAACAATCTATACAGAGGTTACAAACGGTAAAGATGTATTTTTAATAGTCTCTGATGAATCGGGAAATAAACTGATGTTAATTGTCAGAATTAGTAATGCCGGAAGTGGCGGTGGAGGAGAAACGGTTTTTGCTGTAGCCGATGGTACTGGAATGCCCGGGAGTGTTGATTGTACTACTTATAGTAGTGGTGCTTTTGGGGGTGGTACTTGGATTATGACTACACTGGATATCGATGACCTTTTTGAAATAACAGAGCCATTGCAATCAATGAATATTACTTTAATGGCTTCTAATCTTTCCAGATATACATGCTATGATACTGAGTCATTTGAAGAAATTAAGATCACCGAAGAGTCTATAGTAAACACGGGTGATAATACTCTTAATGTGTGGCTTGGTAGTGGTACTGAGATAACAAGTAGTGTATTACTAGTAATTGCGGGGGATGATGGTAAAAATCATGGACTCTTTATTCACATCAATAAATAATGTATATATTAATTATTAAACGAATAAATAGATTAAATGAATCTACATAAAATATATTCAATATTCTTCCTGCCTTTTATTGTCGGCCTGCTGACAATGTTGGTAGCGACAGGATGTTCCGATGATGACGAGGCGCTGCAAAGCCAATACGGTTACGTGCAGTTTAAACTCTATAAGAGTACTTCTTTTGAGAAAGGAACAACTACTCGTGCTGCGGACAAACTTGAATCAATGTCTAGTGCACAGAAGATAAAGGTGGTGATGACGCATAACGGTACCACCGTTTCACAAACTCTGCTTCTGAACGCATACAATGCGAACAATGCGGAATATGGTCTGCGTAGTGACAAATTGCAATTACTGGCCGGTACTTATAAGATCGTCGGCTATTATCTGTATGACGGTCTTGATGAGGTACTGTTGGCAGGACCTGCCGGAGAAGACAATGAACTGACAGTTGTAAGTGGAGGATTGCTGGAAAAAGCATTGACTGTAGATGCAGTTCCGCATGGAACCGTTACCTTTAAATTGTCAAAAGAAGGAATTAGTACACGTGCAGCCGGCGAATACTTATTCAGCAATATTCGCTATGTCGATGTTACGGTGATGAATTCCTTTAATCGTGTCACCACAGAATTGAAGGGGATGAAAGTCACCTACAAAGAAGATTCTAAAGAACACCAAAATCCCGATAATGCCAATGATAAGTATATGGATATAGGTGTAGCAACATGCGACTCTGCCGTATGGCTTCCTGCCGGTACCTATCAGGTAGTAGCATATACCACCTACTCACAAAGTGGTATCAAAAGATCGGAATTGGAAACGCAATCTGTAAGAGGAGAATCTTTTACTGTGATAGACAACAAATTGACAAAAGATGCCAACGTCCCTATCCAATTGAAGGAAACGGCGGAGTACATTAAAGATTATAAAGCGCTGAAAGCCATTTGGGAAGCTTTGGACGGAAAGAATTGGAGATATTATAGTGGGACGATAAACAATGCTATTCACAGTTTAAACTGGAACTTCAACAAAGAACTTGATATGTGGGGTGACCAACCCGGTGTTGATTTGGATAATAATGGGCGTGTCACTGGACTCTCGCTTGCCGGTTTCGGTGCCAAAGGCAGAGTACCCGATGCTATCGGGCAATTAACTGAATTAAAAGTGCTTTCGTTCGGTACACATAGCGAAACGGTGAGCGGCAGATTATTTGGAGATGAAGAACTGACTCCGGACATGAGCGAGGAAAAAAAGCATAGAATTCGTATGCACTATAAGAAAATGTTCCTTGACTATGACCAACGCTTGAATTTGTCAGACCTACTACAGGATGCCATCAATAGAAATCCTGAAATGAAACCGATCAAGAAGGATAGCCGTATTTCATTGAAAGATACACAAATCGGTAATCTTACCAATCGAATAACGTTTATTTCGAAGGCTATTCAACGGTTGACCAAGTTGCAGATTATCTATTTTGCCAATTCTCCTTTTACCTATGATAATATTGCTGTCGATTGGGAAGATGCCAACTCGGATTATGCCAAACAGTATGAAAATGAAGAATTGAGTTGGAGTAATTTGAAAGATCTCACGGATGTAGAGTTGTATAACTGTCCGAATATGACGCAGCTTCCGGACTTCTTGTATGATCTTCCTGAATTACAGTCATTGAACATTGCATGTAACAGAGGCATTAGCGCCGGCCAATTAAAAGCTGATTGGACACGACTCGCTGACGATGAGGATACAGGACCTAAAATTCAGATTTTTTATATGGGTTATAATAATTTGGAAGAGTTTCCCGCATCTGCTTCTTTACAGAAGATGGTGAAACTAGGCTTACTTGATTGTGTGCATAATAAGGTAAGACATTTGGAAGCTTTCGGTACCAATGTTAAACTGACTGACCTTAAGTTAGACTACAATCAGATTGAAGAGATTCCGGAAGATTTCTGTGCATTTACCGATCAAGTGGAAGGCTTAGGATTTTCTCATAATAAGCTGAAATATATTCCGAATATATTCAATGCCAAGTCGGTATATGTGATGGGATCTGTAGATTTCTCGTATAATAAAATAGGTTCGGAGGGACGTAACATCAGTTGTTCGATGGATGATTACAAAGGTATTAATGCCTCAACGGTAACCTTGTCATATAACGAAATCCAGAAGTTCCCTACAGAACTGTTTGCAACCGGCTCTCCGATTTCGACAATTATCCTGAGTAACAATTTAATGACATCGATTCCGGAAAATTCATTGAAACCAAAAGACGGAAACTATAAGAATACGTATTTGCTGACTACTATAGATTTGCGTTTCAATAAATTGACCAGCTTGTCTGATGACTTCCGGGCGACTACCTTACCTTATTTGAGCAATATGGACGTTAGCTATAATTGTTTCTCTTCGTTCCCGACACAACCGTTGAACAGTAGCCAGTTGAAAGCTTTCGGAATTCGCCATCAACGTGATGCGGAAGGCAATCGTATCTTGCGCCAATGGCCGACCGGTATCACTACTTGCCCTAGTTTGATCCAGTTGCAAATTGGTTCTAACGACATCCGTAAAGTAGACGAGAAACTGACACCGCAGCTTTATATATTGGATATTGCAGATAATCCGAACATCTCGATTGATGTGACTAGCGTATGTCCTTATATTGAGGCAGGTATGTATGTTCTGTTATATGATAAGACACAAGATATTCGTGGTTGTGATGCTTTGGGTATTGAACGATAATATAAAAGAATCTATTAATGAAATATTTTAGTAAAATAACATTAGGACTAATTCTTTGCATGGGGATCATCTCTTCATGCAAGGATGACGATGAAACAAGGATCGATGGCATTTCGCTAGATAAAGAAGAAATAGCTATCGGTGCCGAAGGAGGAACAGAGAAGATCGCCGTTTCGTCTAATGATCAATGGGTGGTACGCGTTTCTAAACCTTGGATTGCCGTTTCACCGGCAAACGGTTTTGGTTCTGCGGTATGTGAACTTACCATAGACTCTACACTGACGAATGTTGCGCGTACAGCACAGATAAGTTTCACTATGAACGGTCGGGAGCCTAGCTTGGTTACGGTTACACAGTTTGGTTTCGGTAAGCAAATCTTGGTGAAAGAACCTGAAGTGGAAATCCCTAGTTCGGATGCATTCGATAACCGTCACTTTAAATCAACTATCTCTACTAACGTAAATTTCAAAATCGGAAGTGTGGATTATTCTTTCGCTGAAGAGGCTACGATGACTGAAGAGGAGAAAAGAGAGGTAGAAGGAGAACGTAGCGGTTGGGTGACATTGCCGAAGGATAAAGATCTAGCGGTGAATTTAGACAAAGGAGCACGTCCCCGTACTCTTAGAGTGGATTTCCGTTGGGGAATGAACGTGGCTCCCTATACCCGTGTGGCAAAGATCCATCTGGTTCCGGTAGATGAGAATGACCAATTGGTGGACAATAACGGTAATATAATAGATGCTGTAGTGTTGACTGTAACACAAAAAGCAGCTATGAAGATTGAGGATAATCGTGCCGGTGACTCATTGGCTATTATTACTATCAATAGCAAACTTCAGAGCATGATGAGTTTTGATACCAGTGAAAGTATGATGAACTGGAGTTTTGTAACCCTTTGGGAAGCTACTGATAAAGAAATAAAAGATGGAATAGTTCCTACTGAAGCTGTAGGGCGTGTGAGGTCTGTAAGTTATGCAATGATTGATTTGCAAGACGGTGAAACATTCCCCAAAGAAATTCGTCATCTGAAATACCTGGAATCATTTTCAGTTCAGAGTAATGCCAACCGACAAATACGTACTATTTCTTTAGGAGAAGAAATTTGTGAATTGGAGTATCTGAAGGATCTGACAATATTCTCTTTTGGTATAAATGCTCTCCCTGAGAATTTTATTAAATTGGGTAAGAAACTGGAGAATTTGGATTTGGCAAGTAATAATTTCCAGTCGTTGTCTGTAGTTACAGATGTGGTGAACGAAAAGAATTTCCCGCACTTGAGATATTTGACATTAACCGGATGTCGTGCTACGGAAACACTGAAAGATATGAGCTTGATTGATGGGAACAACCAATACAATGGTAGGGATGTCGGTCTGCATGTTGATATTTCTCAAGGACAACCTGAAAGAGAAGCTTTCTTGAAGTTATTGACTTGGGATAAACTGATTTCATTGCAAATGTCATACAACTTCTTGGAGGGAGAATTACCTACAGACGCAGAGGTGAGAGCGGCATTGAGAGCTGCAGATAAACCGGAAACTTATCAATCGGATGATTTCTTCAGTAAAGATGAGTTGACTGCCAAGCCATCCATATTCATGGATAAGATATCTAGAGATACTTGCCAGTGGCTGTTGACGACCGACAATCAGGTGAGATATCGGAAGCAGACTCCAGTAAGCGGGCAGGATATTCCGCGTGTGTTACCGTTTGCCCGTACAGTTCATATTAATCTGAACTTCCTGACAGGTGCTTTGCCTAATTGGTTGCTATTCCATCCTTACTTTGCATATTGGGGACCCGAAAGCATGATATTCAATCAGCAAGAAGACGGCAAAAACTCAAAAGGAAATACAGTGGGATTCAATAATGTGGATATCGTAAACTACGATTTTTCTTATTATTACGGAAGTACAGACCCCGGGACAAATCAAATTGTTAGCGGTGTCGCTTATCCGTTGTATTTTAGAAAATTTGTATTGTCGGGAACTACAGACTAGCAGGACTTTAGAGTAAATATCATTAACAAGAATAATTTTAAATAAGAACAATGAAGAAAAATTTCTTATATACAGCGCTGTTTGCCTTGATACTGGCTTCATGCTCGGAACAAGAAGTGATCGAACAACCCTCTACCCCAACAGGGGGGACGGAAGTTCAGCTTCCGGCTGATGTCACTTCCGGTGAATTGCTGATTAAATTCGATCCTGCAATGACAGAGATTCTTGATCAGGCTCTCACAGTTGCAACAAGAAGTGGGGGGCTATGACCCGTTCCGGGATTCCTTCTACTGACGAAGTGTTGGATATTCTGGGTGCATATCATTTTGAACGTATATTTCCGGTAGACACTAAAAATGAAGAACGTACCCGTACTTCAGGATTACATTTGTGGTATCGGGTAAAGTTTGATGAAAATACGGACTTGAAGGAAGCCGCCGGTCGTCTTGCTAAATTAGGCGAAATAGCTAAAGTGCAGGCTAATAGTCACATACAGCGTGCTTACAGAACTGATGGCTATCGGAGTTATGTCAGTGAGAGTGCATTGCGACAGAAGGCGGCAACACGTACTGTTACGACAGGAAGCACCTTCTCTGATCCCGGATTGGCATATCAATGGCATTATAATAACAGTGGCAATAACCCTTTTGACAATCAGAATGCATTGAAAAATGGTTCCAGGCCGGGGTGTGATGTCGGTTGTATGGAAGCATGGAAGAAGTGTACGGGCGATCCTTCTATTATTGTTGCTGTGCTGGATGAAGGTGTGATGTATACCCATCCTGATTTGAAAGGTAATATGTGGATCAATGAAAAGGAAGAATTTTATGCAGATAAGGATGCTGATGGTAACGGATATAAGGACGATAAATATGGTTACAATTTCGTGAGCAATTCAGGAATCATTTCGTGGATGGATGCAGTTGACACGGGACACGGAACACACGTTGCAGGTACTATTGCTGCTGTGAACAATAATGGCGAAGGTGTTTGCGGTATTGCCGGTGGCGATGGTTCCAAAAACTCCGGAGTGAAAATTATGTCATGTCAAGTGTTTGCGGGTGAAGCCGGTGTTACTTTGGATGCTGAAGCAAGAGCTATAAAATATGCGGCTGATAATGGCGCAGTCATTCTTCAGTGTAGCTGGGGATACAACTCTTCCTTGGCCAATCTGATTGAAGGATATACTCCCGGTCCGGGATCGGAAGAAGAATGGGAAAAATTGTATCCGTTGGAAAAAGATGCATTGGACTACTTTATCAATAATGCCGGTTCGCCCAATGGGGTGATAGACGGGGGACTGGCAATTTTCGCTTCCGGAAACGAATATGCAGGAATGGCTGCATTCCCTGCTGCTTATTCCAAATGTATATCAGTCAGTGCGGTAGCGGCCGATTTTACTCCGGCCTCATATAGCAACTATGGAAAGGAAGTCACGATATCTGCTCCGGGTGGTGATACGGAATATTACAATCCGGTGGGGCAAGATGACCCTGAGGGTTGGGAAGAAGGAATCCATTCCGGTTCTATTCTCTCGACTTGGATACAAAACGGTAATGCGACCTATGGATTTATGGATGGTACGTCTATGGCTTGTCCGCATGTATCAGGAGTCGTAGCATTGGGTTTGTCGTATGCTGTCAAACAACGTCGTCATTTTAAAGCAAGTGAGTTTGTCGAACTATTGAAGTCATCTACAAAACCACTCGATAGCTGGTATAATACAGGAGAAGTGAAGGCTTACTATCGTAACCACATCTCATCCGGAGCTTCCGCTACTAGAGTAGAGTTATCGAAATATATTGGTAAGATGGGTGCTGGATTGCTAGATGCCGGAATGTTGCTTAACAATATTGAGGGTAATGGTTCTGACATGGTAGTACCAAATATGTATGTAGCAGAAGGTACAACATCGGATTTAAACCTTGCCTATTATTTTGTTAATGGAGAGAATCTAACTTATACCTGCACATCGGGGGATACAACTGTCGCTTCAGTATCTGTCAATGGTACGTTTATGACAGTATCTGGGGTAAAAACCGGTGCAACCCGTATTACAGTGAAAGTAAGCAATGGAAGCGAACAATCCATTACTGTTACCGTTCGCAAGAAGGCTAATGATAATGGTTGGATGTAATTTTAATATTCAATGAAACCAGTTACTTGGATACGATTCTTTTTATTATGTGTAGTCATCGGACAATTCCGGGCGGTTGAAGCCCGGAATGTCCATTTCACTCCACAGGAAAAAACAGATACGCTGATAAATCCGCCGTTGATAAAAGGGGCGGAACATATTCTGCGTTTTGACGAGACTGTGCTGAATATCGGGACATTGACCGAAGATGATGCTCCAAAAATGTATCGTTTCACGTGTACTAATGTAAGTGGCAAAGCCATAAATCTTACCCGTGTAAGAACTACTTGTGGATGTGCGGTAGCAGATGTACGTACAGGGGAGATGTCTCCCAGTGAAACGAGAGTTGTAGTATTGACTTATCATCCGAAGAATCATCCTGGAACAATAGATACGAATGCTTTTGTTTATCTGTCTTCTTCGGACAAAATGCCCGTGGCACGCCTTACATTAATTGGTAATGTGTTGCCGGGAACGGATGAATGGGGACGTTATCCATATAAGATGGGTAAATTGAGACTGAAACAAAACCGGATAGAATTTCGGGAAGTAAATGCGGGAAAGCGTCCTTCCGAACGAATCCTGTGTGGTAACAGCGGAAAACAATCATTGCGTTTGTCGGCTGCTGTTATTCCTGAGTTTGCAACTTTTCGTACCGAGCCGGAAGTAATCAGTCCGGGTAGTGAAGCCGACATTGTGATCACAATAGACGCCTCACTGATTCCTGTGGAAAAAGGTCGTTCATTTACTTCTCCTATTATTATAGAAGGAGTGGAAGGGCAACCATCAGACCGGACATTGAATATAAAAGTAAACTGTATTAAGTAACAATAAAAATAAAAAGAAGACATGAAGAATATTCTCAAATTAATGGCTTTATTCGCCTTCGTGCTTTGTTTCGCATCCTGTGACGACGATGAAAAGGTAGAGATTCCTGCCTTGCCGGTCACTGCTGCTAATTTGAACGGAACGTGGCAACTTTCTGAATGGAACGGACAAGCTCTGGCAGAAGGTACATATTGCTATATAACTTTTAATCGTAGAGAACTGACTTTTGAAATGTATCAGAAGTTTGACAGTATGTATGCACGTTATATTACTGGTTCTTTTAGTATAGAAAACGATCCATATCTGGGATATGTTATTAGCGGTGAATATGATTTTGGTAATGGTGACTGGAACAGTGACTATATCGTAACGGATTTGCTAGAATCCGGCTCTATGATTTGGACTGCAAAAGATGATGATAGTGACGTGAATAAATATGTCCGTTGCGAAAAAGTACCTGAATCAATAATCGAAGAGGCTAAAACCAACAAGAATTAAGGCAAAATAAAGGTATATCAATGTCTAAAGGTCATCTTTCATAAGATGGCCTTTTTTGTATAGAAGAATTTAGTGATACATATCTGCAAAAAAAAATATTGATTTTATTTGGAAATGATATCGGGACTTTCTATATTTGCATCAGATTTATAATTGTAATGAATACAACTTTGAAAAGAAGGGGAATTTATGAAACCATATGAACGATTGTTAGAACATAATATCAAGCCTTCCATGCAGCGTATAGCTATCATGGAATATTTGATGAATCATCCTATTCATCCATCGGCTGATGATATTTATACAGCATTGTCTCCTTCAATGCCGACCCTTTCAAAAACTACGGTTTACAACACTTTGAAACTGTTTTCGGAACAAGGAGCTGCGTTGATGCTTACGATTGATGAGAAAAATACAAATTTTGATGCAGATACTTCTGTACACTCACATTTTCTTTGCAGGCGCTGTGGTCATATTTATGACTTGAAATGTCCGGAATCTGTGAAGACAGTTGAGAATCAGGAAATGGATGGGCATCAAGTGACGGAAGTTCATTATTATTATAAAGGTATATGCAAGAATTGCTTAAGAAAAGATAAAGAAACACGTATTGACTAATTAATTTAAAATTGAGAAGAAAATGAAAAAATTTAGATGTACTGTATGCGGTTACGTTTATGAAGGTGACGCAGCTCCTGAGAAATGTCCTTTGTGTAAAGCTCCTGCCAGCAAATTCGTAGAAGTTGTTGAAGTAGAAGGTGGTGCATTGTCTTTTGCTGACGAACACGTTATCGGTGTTGCAAAAGGTTGTGACGAAGAAATGATCAAGGATCTGAATAATCACTTTATGGGTGAATGTACTGAAGTAGGTATGTATTTGGCTATGAGCCGTCAGGCTGACCGTGAAGGTTATCCTGAAGTAGCTGAAGCTTTCAAACGCTATGCTTGGGAAGAAGCTGAACATGCTTCTAAATTTGCAGAATTGCTGGGTGACTGTGTTTGGGATACAAAAACTAACCTGCAAAAGCGTAAAGATGCTGAACAAGGTGCATGCGAAGACAAAAAACGTATCGCTACCCGTGCTAAAGCTTTGAATTTGGACGCTATTCACGATACTGTACACGAAATGTGCAAGGACGAAGCTCGTCATGGTAAAGGTTTTGAAGGACTTTACAACCGTTATTTCGGAGATAAGAAATAATAAAGCCTTATAAATAACTTTTAAAAGGTCTGTGTTCTATAGTGAATGCAGACCTTTTTTGTTTATATTTGCCCATCAACTTTTAAATACCACAATTATGAGAAAGGTACAACTATTGTTCATTTGTTTAATGCTTTCAGCGGCTGCTTTTGCTGCTGATAAGGTTGTTAAGTTACCAAAACCTAATTTGAATCGTACTGGTACGGTGATGAAGGCATTGTCTGAACGTCAGTCTACGCGCGAGTATGCTTCGAAAGCGTTAACTCTTGCTGATTTGTCGGACTTATTATGGGCGGCCAACGGAATCAATCGTTCGGATGCTGGAAAACGAACGGCTCCTTCCGCTTTGAATAAGCAGGATGTAGACGTATATGTGATATTGCCGGAAGGAAGTTACTTGTATGACGCAAAGAATCATCAGTTAAATCTGATTGCTGAGGGAGATTACCGTGGAGCAGTAGCAGGCGGTCAGGCTTTTGTAAAAACGGCTCCGGTATCTTTGGTGTTAATCAGTGATATTTCCCGTTTTGGTGATGCTCAGAAAACACAGAATCAATTAATGGGAGCCATGGATGCCGGTATTGTTTCACAGAATATTTCTGTCTTCTGTTCTGCTGCTAAACTGGCTACAGTGCCACGTGCTTCGATGGATGCCGCTCAGCTGAAGAAGGTCCTGAAACTGAAAGACAGTCAGATTCCTATGATGAATCATCCCGTGGGATACTTTAAATGATCTTTATTCTGCATATAAAAATGGTGACACTATCCACACCGGATAGTGTCACCATTTTTATATTATAATGTCATTATCCTGACCGGATAGTGTCACTATAATGGGGGCTCTTTATTTCAGCAGAAATTCATCGATAGCTTTCTTGTAAGTTGCTTTATCAGCCGCTCCACGGAAAAGTTGCGGGTCTCCTTTCATAGGAATGAATACAAACAATGGAATGCTTGTTGCGTTGAACAAGGCAGCAAGTTCTTTCTGCTTGTCTACATTGACTTTGTAGATTGTTATTTTCCCTGCATATTCCTTTGCCAATTCTTTCATGATTGGAGCTGTCTGGCGACAAGGCCCGCACCAGTCTGCATATAAGTCAATGATGGCGGGTTTGTCACCTTTGTATTTCCACTCTTTTGATTTCTCATAATCGAAGACGTCTTTCAGAAACATTTCTTTGTCCATTACGACGACTTCACCGTTACCTGTTATCTCTTTTTTACCTTGATTGGTATCCGGTTTGTCATTGAAGGCGTATACGATAACGCTTAGCATGACAAATGCTACCATTGCTAATACTTTCTTCATTCGCTGTTTTCTTTTTATGCGTAATTTTGTTCGATGATTCCTTTTAATTCACTGCTATGGATAACTCCGGAATGTCTCCATACGGCTTCTCCATTTTTGAATAAAATAAAAGTCGGCACCGCCTGTATGCGATATTTAGTAGCCAAATCTTCATGTTGGTCAACATCTATCTTCACAATACGGGCTTTATCTCCTACCATTGTTTTCAATTCTTCTAAAACCGGTTTCATCGCTTTGCATGGTCCACACCATTCTGCAAAGAAATCAACTAAAACGGGTACCGGTGACTGTATTAAATCTTCAAACTTTTCCATAATCTTTCCTTTCTTAAATTTAAATATCAGTCTTTGAAGACTGCAAATATAATTTCTATTTTACTAATATAACAGGAAAAAGCTGTTTTTGTTCATAAAATAGTAATTGTAGAGTCATCTTATTGTAATCTGGAAAAGGGAACTTTGCATAACGAAAAACAAATAAATAAGAAATAAACTAATAATGATAGCCTCATGAAATTTTTATTTATTGTACAAGGTGAGGGTAGGGGACACTTGACACAAGCTATTACCCTTGAAGAAATGTTGTTGCGTAATGGACATGAAGTAGTGGAAGTATTAGTCGGTGAGAGTTCATCACGTATCTTGCCCGGTTTTTTTAACCGGAATATACAAGCACCGGTCAAACGTTTTATCAGCCCTAATTTCTTGCCTGCGGCAGATAATAAACGGGCGAATCTAAAGAAAAGCTTTACTTACAATTTACTGCGTATTCCGGAATATTTTCGCAGTATGTGCTATATTAATCAGCGGATTAAGGAGACGGGGGCGGAAGTAGTGATCAACTTCTACGAGCTTCTGACGGGACTTACCTACGCACTCTTTCGTCCCTCCGTTCCATATGTCTGCGTCGGACACCAATACTTGTTTTTACATCAGAATTTTGAATTTCCGGATAAAAACTCTTTTGAATTGCGGATGCTGCGTTTCTTCACCAAGATGACAGCTGTTAGATCTTCGAAGAAACTTGCTTTATCTTTCAATGATATGGAACCGGACAGGGGACAACAAGTGGTGGTAGTTCCTCCTTTAATTCGGCAGGAAGTAACTGCTATTCAACCGGAAGAAGGAAATTATATTCATGGATATATGGTAAATTCCGGTTTTGCAGATAGTGTGGAGGAATTTCATACGATATATCCGGAAGTTCCTTTGAGGTTTTTCTGGGACAAAGCAGATGCAGAGGAGGTGACCCGGATTGACGAAACACTAAGTTTCTATCAGATAGATGATGTGAAGTTTCTTAATGGGATGGCCGGTTGTCGCGCTTATGCTACCACTGCCGGGTTCGAATCTATCTGTGAAGCAATGTATCTGGGAAAACCTGTATTGATGGTTCCGGCACATATTGAGCAGGATTGTAATGCCCATGATGCAATGAGGGCAGGAGCCGGAATTATCAGTGATTCTTTTGATTTGAAGCCTTTACTCCGTTTTGCCGGAACGTATTCTCCTAATCGTACTTTCGTTCGTTGGGTACGTAGCGGTGAACGACGTATTATTCTGGAACTGGAAAAACTGGCTGCATCACAATCAGCAATTACTTCAATACCAACATTTACTAATTATTTACCGATATGAAACTGAATAAAACAGATTATGTACTTGAGCGGGCGTCAGACGGCGGATATTATGCCTGGTTGACTGTGAATATGCAATGTAATGCTTACGGAGAGTCTCCTGAAGAAGCTGTGCTGAATTTGCAGGAAACAATGAATGAAATGATAGATGAGATGTATATGGTAGAAGAGTTTATTTAATGGATAATGGAAAATGGATAATGGATAATGGAGAATTGATGATGCCATTCTGCATAGAGATTTTCCATTATCCATTTTTCATTATCTATTTATTCAATACTCAGTTCATCAATAATGTGGGAGGCTCCTGCATATTTATCGATAATAAATAAGGTATAGCGGATATCTACACAGGCGGCACGTTGTGAGGAGGGGCGGAAAGCGATGTCTCCGGTCAGCCCTTCATAGTTGCGGTCGAAAGCTGTGCCCACTAGTTGTCCTTTGCTATTGAATACCGGACTGCCGGAGTTTCCTCCTGTATTATCAGTATTAACAATAAAGCAGACAGGCATTTCACCGTCTTTACCATAGCGTCCATAGTCTCTGGCTTTATATAGTTCCTTCAACTTCTGCGGAACTACAAATTCCCAGTTTCCTGGATCTTCCTTCTCCATAACTCCTTTGAGTGTAGTATGAGCGTCATAAACTACTCCGTCGGCAGGTTCGTAAGAAAGTACCTGTCCGTAAGTCAGTCGTAAGGTTGAATTGGCGTCCGGATAGATAGGCATTCCTTTTTCCTGTCTCATGTCCATCATTCCTTTTACCCATACCTTATGAGCAGCGTCGTAGTTCTGATTAGCCTCTTTCATGGCAATGGCAGTTTTCAATATTCCATCTGTGATGGAGTATTTGAAAAGTACCATCCAGTCATGACCTATCTTATATAAGCTTGGTTTTTTGATAAACTTTTCAAAGTTCTTGGGATTACCAAAAATCGAATATTCAAAACAAGCATCTACAAATGAATCTATATTTCCTTTGAAACGTGAGTTTATGATCTCGAAAATATTGATTCGTTGTTCCTCCGGAATGTAGCTGGCATAAGTTTGCAGCATGGTTTTGGCAACCATTCGCTCTACTTCCGGGAAGGGAACGGAGGCAAAGTATTTTTCACCGGCTTGTTTCAGATTTTCGGTAGCTGTTTTTATTTGTTCTTTGTTTTTTGACTTAAGGGCAGTGACCATTTCTGTTGTAGAAGGGAGGCGCATAAAGTCAAGTGCTGTGACAAGTGCTTCGTTAAGGGCTTGCTGGTGATAGAGTGCATCCCGTCGATGAGCAACGATAGAACGTATTTCATCAAATGCCTTCTGATAAGAATCATCACCTTTTTCGCGGCCACGGGCCAAGAGTTCTTCTTGTTGTTTACGCTTGGTATCCAGTACTTTGAGACGTACTAATCCTTCGTTCATACCAATTGCATTTTTCCAGTAATTGGCTGAAGATGCATACTTACTTGCATAATGGATTCGTACGGCAGGATCTTTCAGCATCTGCTCCATCAGAACTTTCTGACGGGCACCGCGTACATGTTGACGCATAAAGTTGGTAGTCTGCATACGCTCTTCCACTTCATCGGAAATCATATATCGCCAGTTACGTCCCGGGAATCCCATAACAAAGGTGAAGTCACCTTCCTGTACTCCGGCAATGCTGATTTTCAAATGTTTTTTGACCTGCAAAGGAACATTGTCTCTAGAATATGCGGCAGGTTTGCCGTTTTTATCAGCATAGATGCGGAAGAGGGAAAAATCTCCGGTATGGCGGGGCCACATCCAGTTGTCTGTGTCGGCTCCGAATTTACCAATAGAAGAGGGGGGAGCACCTACCATGCGAATATCGCTGTATACGGTCTTTACAAACATATAATATTTATTTCCTCCGTAAAAAGCTTTAAGTTCAAGTTTGGTTGCAGGGGTGACTTCTATATTTTCATCTTTAGCGAAGCGTTCTGCCACTTTGCTCAGGTAACTTGGCGACAAATAATTAGTACCATTCGGATCTTCATCTTTTTTCAACTGATCGTTTACGTAACTGGTTACATCAAGGATACGGTCGATAAAAGTGACGGTCAATCCCGGTGTGGGAAGTTCTGCATCACGGTTCATGGCCCAGAATCCTTCTGTCAGGTAATCATGCTCTACATTACTATGTTGTTGGATAGCTCCGTAACCACAATGATGATTGGTGAGTACCAGTCCTTCAGAAGAAATGACTTCTCCGGTACATCCGCCACCGAAGTGTACAACAGCATCTTTCAGAGAGATGCTATTGGCATTATATACCTCTTCAACAGGAATCTCCAGACCGAGTTCCCGCATGGCAACTGCATTTTGTGCTTTCAGGTCAGTTAGCATCCACATACCTTCATCGGCGTGGATGCTAAGAGTTGCCAGTGAAAAAATAGCAAATATAATTTGTTTTCTCATTTATTCTACGATAGTCATTTCATTAATCAGATGGCCGCAGTTTCCTAATTTCTCAAGGATAAACAGGACGTAGCGGATATCAAGGTTGATACAACGTTGCAAGTTGTTATCAAAGTTAATATCACCACTCAGAGATTCCCAGTTACCATCGAATGCACAGCCGATCAATTCTCCGTTTTCGTTCAATACTGGACTACCGGAGTTACCACCGGTAATGTCATTGGTTGACAGGAAGCAGACAGGCATATCACCGTTAGGTAATGCATAACGACCGTAGTCTTTCTTTTCTATAAGTTCTTTCAACTTGGCCGGTACCACAAATTCGCGGTCTTCCGGATTTTCTTTTTCAAGAATACCTTTTGTTGTTGTGTAATAGTTATAGTGTACACCATCTTTCGGATCATATGGTTTTACGTTACCATAGGTCAGGCGAATGGTGAAGTTTGCGTCCGGATATGAAGGAACAGGCAATTTCATTTCACCTAAACCGCGGATGTAAGTTTTGTGGAGCAGATCAAGTTCTTTGTCTAGCTCTTTTAGCTGATCAAGGAGATTGTCGTATTGATCGTATTTGGATTGGGCATATTGCAAAGCCAGATCCTCATCAATAGCTTTTACTGTCGGCTTTTTGAGGAATTTATCAAAGTTAGCCTGATTGGCAAAAATAGACTTATCGTACATATCGTCTACGAACTTGTTGTAATCTCCTTTATATTTTTGCTCGATCACTTTATAGATAGCAGGGCGTTGGTTTGCCGGAATCATTTCTGCATAGAGAGGAAGCAGTGCTTTAGCTACTTTGCGGTCTACTTCATGATCATAGTCTTTGTTATGGATGCTTTTGAAGTTTTCTTTCAGACCTTCCAGACGAACTTTGATCAGAGAGTCGTTTTTATCAACCAAAGCTTCCCGTGTTTTAGTTAACATTGAGTTACCAAATTCGATAGCTCCGAAGAAAACTTCAGTCAGGCAAGTCAGTTGATAATTGAGAGGAGCTGTTTGTGCTACCAGATCATCGATCTTTTTCACAACATTGGCATATTCGGTATTGTTTTGTGCCTTTGCATATTCAGCAAATTTAGCTTCCTGTTCTGCTTTAGTGCCCAATACGTCATTGTCAATGATCGCTTTGTTCATTCCGATCGAGTTTTTCCAGTAGTTACTGGAGCCTGCATATTTGTTTGCATACTGAATACGGATTTTATCGCTGGCGTTCATCACTTCTTTCAAAACAGCCAGGCGTGCACCACGAATGCGGATACGCGGTTCATTGGTTGACTCCATGCGTTCTTTTACTTCTGACACAGTCAGATAACGGCTGGTTCTTCCGGGGAATCCCATGATCATTGCATAGTCTCCTTCTTTTAAACCTTTGATGGAGATTGACAGATGTTTCTTCGTTTTCAGCGGAGTATTGCTTGCGCTGTATTCAGCCGGCTCTCCGTTGGCATCTGCATAGATACGGAACATGGAGAAGTCACCGGTATGACGGGGCCACATCCAGTTGTCTGTTTCGCCACCGAATTTACCTACTGAAGAAGGAGGAGCGGCAACCATACGTACATCCGGATATATTTTCTTGTAGAACAGGTAGAATTTGTTTCCTGCGTAGAAAGGAAGGGCTTGCGGTACAATTCCTTTCTTATCTTTCAGGTCACTTTTTTCATAGAGTTCTTTAGCCAGTCCTTCAAGGAAAGCACCGGTGAATGACTGGGATTCTGTAATCTCTTTGGCGGCGATTTTAGCATTCACAATATCTGTTATATCTTCGATACGTTCGATGAAGGTGAACTTTAGTCCCGGAGTAGGAAGTTCCTGATCTCTGGATGTAGCCCAAAAGCCATCTGTCAGATAATCGTGTTCTACACTACTGTGTTGCTGGATAGAAGAATAACCGCAGTGATGGTTAGTCAGGATCAAGCCTTCCGGTGAAATGATTTCTCCTGTACATCCTCCTCCGAATATACCGACTGCATCTTTCAAAGAGACACCATTGGGATTATATAAATCCTGGGCTTCCAGTTTTAATCCTTGTTTCTTCATCATATCTATGGAATGTTGCTGTTGCATTAGTTGCAATAACCACATACCTTCGTCCGCTTTTACGGTACATACCAGCAGCGCTGTCAGCGCTAATAAATAAAGTCTTAGTCTGTTCATTACTTTATGATAACAATTATAAATTATGATGTTAATATTCTATTTTTAAACTTCCGTCTTTTAGTGCTTTCATGATGTTGGCAGGAGCCTGTTGATTCATTAATTCTTTTTTCATGAAATCCATATAGGGAGCTACATGCTGAAAGTATTGGTAATATCCTTTGCACAGATAGTTCAGACCGGGTTCGCCGTCCGCTGTCCGACTGAAGCGGTTCTTTGGACATTCTCCGTTGCAGGCAAATAGAAAGTCGCACTCCTTGCATTGGGTTGGGAGTGATTGGTATTTCATTGTTCCGAAGTTATGCTGTCGTTCACTATGCATCATTTCCACCAAAGTCTGGCTATAGATATTTCCCAATTTATATTCCGGGAATACGAAGTGGTCACAAGAGTATACGTCTCCGTTGAATTCCATAACGCCGGCATGTCCGCAATGCTTCGCCATTGTACATACGCCCGGTTGCTCGCCCATCCAGTTAGCCAATGTGGAATCGAATATCTGTATGAAGAATTTGCCCACATCTTCTTTTACCCATTCATCAAAAATTGTACAGAGAAAGTTACCCCATTGTTCCGGACTTACGGAAAAATCAGCCAATGCCCCTTCTTTACCTTCTGCCAGAGAGGCAAGATGACGACCGTCCTGATGTGAAACAATGCGTTCAACAATCGGAGCGAACTGAATATAATGGCAATCTATTTCTTTGAAGAAATTATAAAAGTCTAATGGATATTCGGCATTGAAATCGTTCACAACAGCCATAGCGTTCCATTCTACTCCATGTTTTTTCAGGAGATTGATCCCTTGCATCACTTTGACGAAAGAAGGTTTGCCCATCTTATTTTTGCGATATTCGTCATGAAACTCTTGCGGGCCATCAATGGAAACCCCTACCAGCCAGTTGTTTTCACGGAAGAACTCGCACCATTCGTCTGTAAGCAAGGTTCCATTCGTCTGGATACAATTGTCAATCGTACGTCCGCGGGCGTATTTCTTTTGCAGCTCCATCGCCTTTTTATAAAAAGAAAGCGGACGCATCAGCGTTTCTCCACCGTGCCAGGTAAAAAGCACTTGAGGCATGGTTTGAGAGTTGATATACTCGTCGATAAACTTTTCCAGTAGCTCATCGCTCATTACATGTTTCGGGTTTTCTTTGTATAGATTCGCCTTTTCCAAATAATAGCAGTATTCGCATGCGAGGTTGCATACGGCTCCCACGGGCTTTACCATGACATAAAGCGGTTTGGCAAAAGGTGCATAAGTTGTTGCTTTCATGACTGCAAATTTAGATAAACTAAATGAAAAAAATGATCTCCCACCTCTGTTTATAAGGATTATTAAAGAAAAGAGTCTTACAAGTTTTAAATATTGATAAAATGTTTCTTTTAAGTCCGAATCAGTTGTACCTTTGTACCCAGAATTTAATGAAACAATGAACGTGAATAAGATTTTGCCTTTTGTGCTTTTGCTTCCCTTTCTAGCTTCGTGTACTCATAAGTATAAGATAGAAGGAACATCTTCAGTAAATGGTCTGGATGGAAAAATGTTATATCTGAAGACTTTGAGGGATGGAGAATGGACAAAACTGGACTCGGCTGAAGTAGTGCATGGATCATTTTCAATGAAAGGGAAAATCGATTCTGTACAAATGACAACACTTTATATGGATGACGAAAGTGTCATGCCGGTTGTGTTGGAAAGTGGCAAGATCGTTATTACCATTAGCAATACCGACCTTAAAGCGGTTGGAACTCCTTTGAACACAGCATTGTATGACTTTATTGCAAAGAAGAATGCAATGGAAGAAAGCATCGGTGAACTGGAAAGAAAAGAAACCCGTATGGTGATGGATGGCGCTGATCTGGAAGAAGTTCATGAACAGTTACTTGCAGAAGGAGATTCACTGATGAAAGCGATGAATCAATATGTCAAGACTTTCATCTCGGATAATTATGAAAATGTATTAGGACCTAATGTATTTATAATGCTTTGCAGCTCTTTGCCATATCCTATTATGACTCCACAAATAGATGATATAATAAAGGATGCTCCCTATTCTTTTAAGAGTAATAAGATGGTGCGAGAGTTCTTGACGAAGGCCAAAGAGAACATGCAATTGATAGAAGAGCATCAACGGATGCAACAAAATGTAGGTTCGAAGAAATAAATCTTGAGTTTTTTGCGTATTTTTGCATAAAACTCAAGATAAGATGAAAACGTCCTTTTCTATTCGTATTGCTTTTTTCTTTATTCTTTCTTTTTTGGCAGTTTCCTGTCATAGAGATACGGACGCTCTCAACATGACTTTTTCAAAAGTGGAAAAGTGTATGGATCTATGTCCGGATAGTGCTCTAAACCTATTAAAAGGTATTCATGATCCTGAAAAATTGTGGGGTGAGTCACAAGCGACTTATGCTCTTCTGATGACGCAGGCAATGGATAAGAACTATATGAAGTTTAGTTCGGATTCGTTGATTGCATTAGCTCTGAATTACTATACAATAACTCAGACCTCCCCAATAATGTATGCAAAGGCTCTATTTTATCATGGAAGAGTTATGCTTGAATTGGATAAGGAGGAAGAAGCCTTGAAATCTTTTCTTGCGGCAAAAGATGTTTATGAGAGAACTAAGGATCATAAAATGTTGGCATTGATTCTTGAAGAAATAGGCATGATTAACCGAAAGCAGGAGCTATTTGATGATGCTTTATCCAATTTTCGAGAAGCATTGGATACCCATATACGGCTGAAGGATTCTCTTGGGATTATTAGTGTTAGTCAAAATATTGCTAGAGTTTATTTGTTTAAATCTCAATGGGATAGCTGTTCTTATTATTACAATAATGCTTTGGAAATAGCCGTAAAAAAGAATTTGTCTGAAATTTCAATTTTGCATGAATTGGGTATTTTATATCGTTCTATGCAAGAATTATCGGAAGCAGAACGTTATTTTTTAGCTGCTTATGAAAAAGAAACTGATGAAGAGAAAAAATATATGGAATGCTTGTCTTTGGGATATTTGTATATGCAAATGGGACAGACCGAAAATGCTAGAAAATATTTAAAGATGAGTGCTAAATCTTCTAAGGCATATACGCAAATTAGTGCATTTGATTGTTTGTATTTTCTAGAAAAAGATATTGATAATTTTGAGGAGGCAATAGTCTACCATGAATTAGCCGATTCCATAACTAATGCTATGGAAGAACTTAATTCTCGAGAATTAATAGCAAGTCTACAGAAGAAATATGAGAATGAAAAACTACAGAATGACAATTTACATATGAAGGTACGATATACGAATTTTATGTTATGGGGGATGATTGCTTTCTTGATTGTTGTTGCTTGTATGTGCTATTATTATTATAAAAACCGGAATAATAAAAAGAAAATAGCTGAGATTGAATCGCAGATTCGAGAGAATGAAGAAGAGATAGAACGATATCAACAGGAAATTGAAGATATTCAAATATCAAAAGATCAAGTATTAAAGGAGAATTTGATGTTAGAAGAAAACCGCACAAAAGTAGGAGAACTTAATGGGAAGATTATACTATTAACAATGCAGAATAAAACATTGTCGGAACATTTGAAAGAATTGGGAGGTGAATTAAATGTTGGAACATCTTCTAGCTCATTTATCCATGCTTTTCGGCTTTTATTAGCTATAAAAGAAGGTACATTAAGAGGTAAACTATCAAATGAAGAGAGGCAAAAACTATTCAGTCTATTTGATCTGATGTATTGGAATTATGTTACTAGGCTGTTGGAAAGAGCTCCAACCTTAACAAAACATGATCTTGAGATTTGCTGTTTTCTTAAATTCGGTTTGACTCATGAAGAGTTGAGTTGCATTTTTCATACTACTTCTGATTCTGTAACTAGGGCAAAAGGTCGGTTAAAAGGTCGATTAGGTGTTTCTCCACAAGATGATTTAGACACTTTTTTGAAAGAATTCTGAGAAATAAAAAATGGATTGTCCGGGTAAATGTTAAATGATATCTTCTTAATGTTTTGATTAATAGATAGTTATTTGATTGTTTTCTCTTGTAATTTGTCCGGGTCGATTTTTTTGTTTTTTCGAATACATACCGTACTTTTGGCGAAACAAAAAAGCAATATAGTTATGAAAGTACGTTTTATTTTATCTTTTTTAGCTGCATTATTTATTGCAGGAAATATGATTGCTATTGAGAGTACGGATCGGGTAGAGAGAAAATTGCCTGTTGTGTTAAAGGGAGAAGTCCCAACTACTACTCATCGTTCTATTCCTGTAATACCTATTAATGCGTCTGTTTCTACAGATGATAATATTGTAGAAATCATTTTTACAGCTCCTTTGGGCGAAGTGAAAATACTAGTAGATGGACAAGTACAGGAAGTCTGTCAGGTAACGGCTCCTGGACAAACAACTTCTTTCTCTATAGAAGGATGGGCTCCGGGCGTTTATAAACTAGAATTTAAAGTAGCCGAAGGCGGATACGTATACGGAGAACTAGTAATAGAATAAATAAGGAACTAGACCTTAACTTTTATATAATGAATAGTCATCATACAGTTGCTATTGGCACTTGGGAAGGTGACAAACAGCAATCTATAGAATATAATTCTTCTATTGCAGTCGGGATTGATTGTCCCCGTGCAAAATTGAGAGTAAGTATTCTATTAGATACAATACAAGAGTATCAGGTGAGATATATCTTTTCTGACGAGGAGATAAGTGAAGCTGTAAATGAGGCTGGGCTTATCATTGGCGCAAGGGGTATGGCCTATGAAGGGGTATTACAACGAAAACCGGTTATTGTAGTGGGGGAATATGGTTTTGGAGGTTTAGTTACTCCAGATACATTGCATGAACAATACAATAATTATTTTAGAGGCAAAATCAATGGAATAAAAGCAGAGTACTTCTCTTTAGAACGATTAGAAGAAGAAATAAGGAGAGGATTTGCTTTGACATTCCAGGAATTGCAAATGATGTCTAACCAGACAATAAGATTTCTACATAATATATAGACTTTTTGATTTAATAGATTAATGCATAAAGACTGGTTAGGTATGCGGGGGTGCGTGAGTATCCCCGCATTTCGTTTTTATCGATCCTGGTCTTCGTTTGTGACCATTCCTTTATGCTTTTCAGGAAGTGCACTCTCAACAGCAGCATAAGCCTCTGCCATAGTAGCTTTTATGTTTTCCATACCTTTTCCTTTAGGAGGAATAGGGTCATGAATGGTCAGAATCATGCGATGGCGATGTATCCATTTGCCTGTACGTGGCAGGATTTCAAAAGAACCGTCGATTGTGACGGGAACAACTGCCAGCTGCAAGTCATCTGCCAATTGAAACGCCCCTTTTTTGAAATATCCCATGTGTCCGGTGAAAGTACGTGCCCCTTCGGGAAAAACGACTAAGGATACCCCGTCTTTCAGCGAATCTTTTGCTTGCCGAATGGTCTCCAGTACTTTTTTGGGACCGGACCGGTCTACAAAAATGTGTCCTGCACTTTCACATGCTTTTCCTACAAATGGTATCTTACGCAGGCTTTTCTTCATCATCCACTTGAAATTTCTTCCGATGAATCCATAAATAAGAAAAATATCGAAGGACCCCTGATGATTCGGCACAAAGATATAAGAGGTCTTCCCGTGTAATTTTTCACGACCGTGAATCTTTACAGGAATCAACAGAAAAAGACAGATGAGTTGTGACCATATTTTGCCCGGATAGTATCCCCAGAAATGAGCTCCTCCTAGTAAAGAGCCTACAATGGTGACAATCGCTGTAAGAATAGTCAATACCAATAGGATAGGTAAAGCAATACAAATTTGATAAATATAATATAGTATCTTCATGGGGAGTTTATTTTTATATATATGCAAAGATACATGATTATTGGTAAAAAAAGCAGTAGGATACAACATAATCTTTGCGATTATGTTATTTTTGTCTTCTGTTATAGACAGATAATGATATGATACGTATACTACATACTGCCGATTGGCATTTAGGACAGACATTTTTTGGTTACGACCGCGCGGAAGAACATAAGGCTTTTCTTGATTGGCTGGCCGAAGAAATCCGACAAAACGAGATTGATGCATTGGTTATAGCCGGAGACGTGTTTGATGTTTCCAATCCTTCTGCTGCGTCTCAGCGCATATATTATGAGTTTATTTATCGGGTGACTGCGGAGAATCCGAAACTGCAAATTGTGATTGTTGCCGGTAATCATGACTCTGCGGCGCGTTTGGAAGCTCCTCTGCCTTTGTTGCAGGCGATGCGGACGGAAGTCAGAGGGGTAGTGCGCAAATTGGAGGGCGGAGAGATTGACTATGATCATTTGACAATAGAATTGAAGAATAGAGAAGGGGAAGCAGAAGTACTTTGTATGGCTGTTCCTTTTTTGCGGCAGGGAGATTATCCGGTAGTGGAGACAGAAGGAAATCCATATATGGAAGGAGTTCGAGAACTTTATGCGCGACTTTTGCAAAGATTGTGGGCACGCCGGGAAACGAATCAGGCTATTCTTGCTGTCGGTCATTTACAGGCTACCGGATCAGAGATTGCCGAGAAGGATTATAGCGAACGGACAGTGATTGGTGGTTTGGAATGTGTATCACCCGATACTTTTTCGGAAAAGATAGCGTATACGGCTTTGGGACATATCCATAAAGCACAGCGGGTATCCGGCAGGGAGAATGTAAGATATGCCGGAAGTCCGATTCCTATGTCTTTTGCCGAGAAGCATTATCATCACGGAGTGGTGATGGTGACTTTAGATGAAGGCTGTGCGGTTGATATCAGAAGGATAGAGTGTCCACAATCCATACCTCTTATCAGTGTGCCGGGTGGAGAGGCTGCTTCACCGGAAAAAATAATAGAAATATTAAGAGATTTACCGGAGGTGGATGGAGAAGCTCCTTATCTGGAAGTCAAGGTTTTGCTTGAAGAACCGGAACCTATGCTTCGTCAGGAAATAGAAGAGGCATTGGCTGGTAAGAAATATCGTCTGGCACGTATCGTTTCTGCTTATCGTCAGGAAGAAAGAGTGGAAAAGGAGGCTGATGGCTGGAAAAAGGGATTGCAGGAAATGTCTCCGTTGCAGATTGCTCAATCTGCATTCGAAAAGGTTTATCAGACGGAAATGCCTGCCGACCTGACTGATTTATTCCAGGAAGCATATATTTCCGCAACTCGTAAAGAAGAGGAGGAAGGAGAATGAAAATTATAGCAATAAGATTGAAGAATCTGACTTCGATAGAAGGCAGTGTTGAAATAGATTTTACGGTGGAACCGTTATCTTCGGCTGGTATATTTGCAATTTCCGGTGCTACAGGAGCGGGAAAGTCGACTTTGTTGGATGCTCTGTGTCTGGCATTATATGATAAGGCTCCCCGTTTTGCGGCTTCGGTGGAGAGTATCAATCTGGCAGATGTGGGAGATAACCAGATCAATCAGTCAGATGTGAGAAATCTGCTTCGTCGGGGGACGAGTGACGGATATGCGGAGGTCGATTTTCAAGGAGTGGACGGACATCGATATCGTTCCCGGTGGTCGGTCAGGCGGACAAGGAATAAGGCGAGTGGTTCTTTACAGCCTCAAGTGTTGGAAGTGAAAGATTTGGATACGGAAAAAGAATTTCAGGGAACGAAGAAAGAATTGCTGGCACAGTTGGTAGAGTTGGTCGGTTTGACGTATGAGCAATTTACCCGTACCGTATTGCTGGCACAAAACGACTTTGCAACTTTTTTGAAATCCAGAGGGGCAGCGAAAGCGGAACTACTGGAGAAATTGACGGGAACAGGAGTTTATTCCCGCATCTCCCAGGAGATTTTTGCCCGGAATAAGGCTGCACAAGAAGAGGTGGCAATGATTCAAAGTAAGATGAGTGTGATTGAGTTGTTGCCGGAGGAAGAACTTTTAACCTTGCAAAATGAGAAAGAACAGTTGGTTGAGAAACGTGCGGCAGGGATTAAATTGCTGGCAGAACTGAATGCGCAATTGAATGTGGTTCGTTCATTGAAAATTCAGGAAGCTCTTTGGATGAAAAAGCAGCAGGAAGAGCAGGAGGAACTGAATAAACAAAAGAATCTACAGGATGCTTTGGTTGTTCAGGAAGAAGGACTGATTCATTTTAAAGCGCAGTGGGAAGCGATACAGCCGGATCTGAAAAAGGCACGTCAGCTGGATGTACAAATACAGTCGCAGCAGGCGGGGTATATACAGTCGCAACAAATTTTGCAGGCTGCCCGTCAGCAGGTGGCGGATCAGGATAAGAAATCTGCATCTGCAGTAGAGCAGTTACGGATTTCCTATCATTCTTTGAGTCGTCTGTTGAATCGTACGGATGTGGAGTCACTGCAGCTGGAACAGATTGAAGTCATCCTTAATGAGGAAAAGGATACATTGGAAACATGGACAAAGGTGAATGAAGAACGCCTTGGCCGGTTAAACTCTTTTGGTTATCCTTCTTTGGTAGATGAGCAGGGTAAAATTCAAAAAGAACTGACGCGCTTGCAGAATATAAAGAAATTGACTGAAGAACAATCGAAGTCGAAGCAGGATATAGAGAAACTGGAAAAGGAAGTGACTGCTTGTACACAGCAGTTGGCAGAGCAGGATGCTGTAGTTAAAGCTTTGCAGCGGCTTTATGAAAATGCCCGTATGGCGGTAGGAAAGGATGTGAAAGCATTGCGTCAGCAGTTGCAGGAAGGGGAGGCCTGTCCGGTTTGTGGAAGTACGACACATCCTTATCATCGGGAACAAGAGGTAGTGGATACTCTTTACCGGAATATGGAACAGGAATATAATACCGCAGTGTCTGCTTATCAGCAGATAAATAATCGCAGCATTGTCCTGCAACGAGATTTAACCCATCAAAGGGCAACTGGGGTACAGATAAAAGAACAGTTGTCCGTTTTACAACAAGAAGGATTGCCGGCTGGAGAGGAAGAACATATACAGAATCGGTTAAATGAGTTGGCGGAACGTATTTCAGCTTATCAGCATCTGTATGCGGAATGGCAGCAGAACGATGAGAAAATAAAGAAATTGCGGACACACTGTGATGCTCTGCGTGAGAATGTCTCACAGTGTCGTTTGGCTGCGCAAAAGGTATCAGCCGCTAAAGAACAGTCGGCTATTTTACAGAAAGCAGCTGTTGATGAGCAACAAAGATTCGAAGTGATCGCTAAAGCGTTGGATGCACTCCGACAGGAACGTTCTTTGTTATTAAAAGGGAAGAGTGCGGACGAAGCTGAGGCTGCTGTTGCCCGAAGAGAAAAAGAATTGAATGAGGCGTTGGAAAGGGCTCGTAAACAAGTGGAAGGAGTACAAAATCGTCTTTCCGGCCTGCAAGGAGAAATGAAACAACTGTCCGTTGTCATTGAAGAACTTCGGGAGCAACAGAAAGGTATTGAATTTCCGGAACAGCTTCCTCAGGCTATAGCGAAACAGCAGGAAGATAATCTTAATACGGAACGTACGTTATCGACTGCGGAGGCATGTCTGTTGCAGCAGGCAAAGAATAAAACAATCTTTGAGCAGATAACCAAAGAACTTACCGAAAAACAGGCAGTTGCCGTACGTTGGGCTAAATTGAATAAATTGATTGGTAGTGCCGACGGTGCTAAATTTAAAGTCATAGCCCAAAGTTATACTTTAAATCTGTTATTGCTTCATGCCAACAAACATCTGGCTTATCTTTCCAAACGGTATAAGTTACAGCAAGTTCCCGATACACTGGCGCTTCAGGTGATTGATTGCGATATGTGTGACGAGATACGTACGGTATATTCGCTTTCGGGAGGTGAATCTTTCTTGATTTCACTGGCACTTGCATTGGGCTTATCTTCGCTTTCGAGCAATAATCTGAAAGTAGAATCTTTGTTTATCGACGAAGGATTCGGTTCGTTGGATGCTGACAGCCTGAGAACAGCCATGGAAGCTTTGGAGCAGCTACAGATGCAGGGACGGAAAATCGGAGTCATTTCCCATGTACAAGAAATGAGTGAACGTATTTCAGTTCAGGTGCAGGTACATAAGAAGATCAATGGAAAAAGCGTGCTTACCGTCGTAGGGTAAGCACCGTTATTTCCGGCCATGCACCGAAGCGAAAAGGAAGTCCGACATAGCCGATGCCTTCATTTACGTACAAACCACGTGTTCCTTCCAGATACATCCCGCTCCATTCGGGATAGATGTAAGAGGAAGGAGAATGATTACCGAATTTTAACTGCATGGCGTGGGTATGCCCTGCCAGCATTAAATCGATGTCTGTTTGTGGGAGTACTTCCCGTCTCCAGTGGGTAGGGTTATGGCTTAAAAGTATCTGGAACATTCCTTCGGTTCCCCGCATCGCTTCGGGGAGATCAGCATATTGGGAGAAAGGAGGTTCTCCTTCGTTTTCAACTCCAATAAGGGCGATACTGTCGCTGCCCTGAATCAGAATCGTATGAGAATTATTCAATAACTTCCAGCCCATAGCGGCTTGTCTTTGCAGAAGATCGTTCAGATTATCATCTTGCTCATCTTTGCTTTTCCAGCGGAAATAAGGACCGTAATCATGATTCCCTAAAATGGAGTAGACTCCATCTTTGGCTTTCAGTCCGGACAGTATATCTTGAAAATCATTTAGTTCGACTGCACGATGATTAACCAGATCTCCGGTAAAGACAATAAGATCGGCCTGTTGCTCATTCACCAGTTTTACTAACTTCTGAATAGCGGAAGTATTTCCCTGCCAACTTCCGATGTGAATATCTGATAACTGGACAATACGGTATCCATCGAAAGCCGATGGAAGCTTGGGCGAGGAATAAGTTACCTCTTTGACGTCAAACTGCGTGCGTCCGATAAAAGACCCGTAGATGATCATTACGATAGAAATCACGGCTAATGTCAGCCCGGTACAGATAAAGGGAGTTCGGGGCCACCGTAGCCATTTGTGGAAAGGTACCCCGATAATCGTGCAGAGAGACAGCAATAGTTTAGGAGCCGTAAACAGGAAGAAAAAGATGGAAAACCATCCAATAGCCTGTGTATGGCGTTCGGCAAAGGCGTTATTGGAGAAGTAAACCAGATAAAGTAATCCTGAGGATAGCAGGAAAGCGGGCAGCCAGTAGAGGATTCTCAGCCAGCGTTTTGCCGTCAGATGAACGATAAATCTGAGATACAGATAAATGTCTGGTAGAATAAGGAAAATAAGTAAAAATATAAATAGGCGTTGCAACATAACAGCACGGATATTAATTTTTAGTTGAAATAGGCGAAGCATCTGACTCTGGTCAACTGTCTATGATTTTAAGTTCGTCCAGGTTCTTCTTGATTTCCTGAATACGGTTCAGGAATTTCTTGCGATAAATCCACAAGATCAGCCCCAGCCCAGCTCCCCAAAGCAGGATAAAAAACAGAATGATGGCTATTCCATATTGCCATATCTGCCAATAAATAAATGAGAGTACTGCCAGTATAAGAAGGAAAGCAGTAGCAATCAGACGTTCCCGAATCATCCATCGGTGGATGCGGTTGACACGACTGATCACCTCTATCAGAGGCATTTCGTCCACTTTCGTCTGTTGTAGAAAACGGGTGGTGGTGATGTCCCAGTAGAGTGCGGGAATCCACGATAGAATGATAATGATATAGATCGGATTCAGTCTGCCGTGCAACAGGACTTCCAGCAGGAATAAGACCAATACCGGCAAAGAAATCAGGATGAGTTTGATATTCAGCCGGGCAATGGCATGGATACCTTTGTCTGCATGTCCTATCAGTTTGCCAAGTTCTTCCTCTTTGATCAGCTCCTTGTCTTTTAAGTGCTCATCCAGGGCATTCCATGATTTTTTCAGTTCTTCCAGTTCCATATATGATTACTCCTTTTTCATTTTTTTTAGTTTGTCTTTGATACGGCTCAGTTTGGTAGCCACATTGGTCACCGTCAGTCCGGTGATCTCCGCAATATCTTCGTAACTTTTGTCTTCAAGATAAAGCAGGATAATTGATTTGTCGAGTTGTCCCAGCTGATTGATCATTTGATAAAGTTGCCTCAGCATTTCGTGGATCGGGTCATGTTCCTCTATCATCCAGTCCGCTTCGCGGGTGAGGGTGACGATTTCCGGTACATTCTTTTCTTTGCGGAAAAAGCTGATACACGTGTTCAGAGCGATGCGGTAAATCCATGTGGACATTTTGCATTCTCTTCTGAACTTGGGATAGGCTTTCCAGAGGTTGAGTATTACATCCTGATAGAGGTCATTGAGCGGGGCGTTAGGATTGGTATATAAGTAACATACCTTGTAGATCACCCGTTCATATTCGCGGATGACCGATAAGAACTCCTGTTCAATAGGGTTGGTTGCCTCTGTTGTTCGTTCTCTCATGAATTAAATGGGTTACTTTTCTGGTTAGTTAGTCGTGCGAAAAGGAGAAAAATCACAAGTAAACGAAAGTTATTGCAGATTGGCAGCCAGGAATTTTCGCATTTCCTCCGTACTTTTTCCCCGACGGCGGGCATAGTCTTCGAGCTGGTCTTCTCCTATCTTTCCGACAGAGAAGTATTCGGCAGCCGGATGGGCAAACATCAGACCGCAGACCGAAGCATGAGGGTACATGGCACCATTCTCGGTCAGTGTGATGCCTATCTGTTTCATATCCAGCAGTTCGTCCAACAGGAAATTGATGGATTGATCGGGCAGGGACGGGTAGCCTACGGCAGGGCGAATCCCTTGATATTTCTCGACCAACAGATCGGGCATTGACAGACTTTCATCTTTGGCGTATCCCCACGCTTCTTTGCGTACATATTCGTGCATCTTTTCCGTAGCAGCTTCTGCCAGACGGTCGGAAAGAGTCTGGACGAGTAAGTGTTTGTAGGGATCCTGCTCGTACAGGCCTTCCATATCTGCATCTATGCAAGAAGCAAAGGTACCTATTGTATCCGGAATGCCGGAAGAAAGAGGGCGGATAAAGTCACTCAGGCAAAGGAACGGGCTTCCATCCCGTTTAGGCGTCTGCTGGCGGAGCAAAGGGAAAATTAGGAATTGATCGGTTTCTTTTTCAATCACCAGGTTGTCTCCGTCCGAGTTTGCTTTGCAAAGTTTGAAGATAGTTCTCACTTCATAATCCCTGTCAAGTAAATCCAGCATCCGGTTGGCTTCCTTAAACAGTTGCATAGCTTCGGAAGCCTTGTTGCGGTCTTCTTCCGGAAAAGTAGTCAGCCACGAAGCACGGCAGACATCGCAACCGTGAATGTTGGCGATCGCTGCGAAACGAGGTTGGAATCCCCATGCATGGAAAAAGTAAATCCAATTGATGTAGGGGGCGACGTTATGTATCTTATAAGATAAAATCATATGTTTATAAGTGACGAGTTGCTGTTTATCTGAATCTTAACTCCTGTCCACGATAATTCTCGTCAATGGTTCCGTTATCATATAACAGATGACCGTTCACAAATGTTTTTTCTACTTTCCAGTGGAAAGTATGACCTTCCAGCGGGCTCCATTTACATTTGCTCAGGATGCAGTCTGTGGTAACAGTCCACGCACTGTCGGGACGAACCAAAACCAGATCCGCCTGATATCCTTTCCGGATAAATCCGCGATTACATATCTCATACATTTGTGCAGGAGCATGAGACATCTTCTCTACTACCTTTTCGATGCTGAAAGCACCCTTGTCTGCCAATTCGAGCATACTGACCAAAGAGAATTGTATGGTCGGCATGCCGGACATGGCTTTTAATGCGCCTCCTTCTTTTTCACTCAAGCAGTGCGGAGCATGGTCGGTCGCAATAGCGTCGATCAGGCCGCTGTTGACTGCCTCCTGCAAAGCCTTCCGGTCTTCTGCCGTTTTGATGGCAGGATTACATTTGATGCGCGCTCCTAAGGTCTGATAATCTTCTTCGGTAAAAATTAGATGAGACACACACGCTTCGGCAGTAATACGCTTCTCTGCCAAAGGTGCTTTGGAGAATAAACTCAGTTCTCTGGCAGTAGAAATATGCATAATATGCAGACGCGCATTGGTCTCGCGTGCCAATTGTACCGCCAAAGCGGAAGAACGGTAGCAAGCCTCTTCCGAGCGGATGACCGGATGAAGTGACAAAGGTACATCGTCACCGTATTCTTTTTTATATTTATCCGTATTCTCTTTGATGATTCCCTGATCTTCACAGTGTGCTGCAATCAGTAAATCCGTACCTCCGAAGATATTGCGCAGACTTGCCATCCGGTCTACCAGCATATTTCCCGTACTGGAACCCATAAATAACTTCACCCCACATACCCGGTTTTTGTCCAGCTGACTGAATAACGGATAATTATTGTTAGTCGCTCCGAAATAACAGGAGAAGTTGACAGATGATTTTTCCGCCAGCAAAGCCAGTTTGTCATTCAGCGCCTCCAAAGTTGTGGTCTGAGGATTTGTGTTCGGCATATCCATAATCGAGGTAACTCCTCCGGCTGCCGCGGCATGGCTTTCCGTTGTGATATCTGCTTTATGAGTCAGCCCCGGATCGCGGAAATGTACGTGCTCGTCAATAGCTCCCGGCAAAAGATAACAGCCGGATGCGTCAATCGTTTCGTCACAAGGCATGGCAGCCTCTTGTCCGTCAACTAAGATCTCAGCAATCTTCTCACCTTCAATAACAACAGATCCCGGAACTTTTCTTCCTTCGTTGACAATTACGGCGTTTTTTATCAGTATACGTTTCATTTCTTTTGCGGGAATTTATGGAACCAACTATTTATTTTTAACTTGATCACTCCGAATATGGCTTCTCCAAAGATACTGCTGTTCATCTTGGAAGTTCCCAACTCACGGTTAATGAAGATGACGGGGACTTCTATGATTTTGAATCCGCATTTGTAAGCAGTGAACTTCATCTCGATCTGAAAAGCATATCCTTTGAAGCGAACATGGTCCAGATCGATTGTTTCCAGCACCTGACGGCGGTAGCATACAAATCCGGCAGTCGTATCATGCACCGGAATACCGGTAATGAAGCGGACGTACTTGGAGGCAAAATAAGACATCAGCACCCGTCCCATCGGCCAGTTGACTACATTCACACCACTTACATAACGGGAGCCGACAGATACGTCTCCTCCTTCTTTTGCACAAGCTGCGTACAAACGGGGCAGATCATTCGGGTTATGGCTGAAATCGGCATCCATTTCGAAGATATATTCGTATGCGTGCTCCAACGCCCACTTGAATCCTGCGATGTAAGCAGTACCCAATCCTAACTTCCCTTTGCGCTCGATCATAAAGAGGCGTTCGGGGAATTCCTGTTGCAAAGTTTTCACAATGCTTGCAGTGCCGTCCGGAGATCCGTCTTCTATAACCAGTATATGGAATACCTTGTCTAAACCGAAAACGGCACGGATAATATTTTCTATGTTCTCCCGTTCATTATAGGTCGGGATAATAACGATGCTATCTGATAATTGCATAGAAGTCCTATTTTTAAGACAAATGTAGCGCTTTTCCTTTAGTTATAGAGGGACTAAGGATAATTTAACGCGTTTGTATTTGTTCCCCGGTGTGAAACTATTGGTTTCATGCCTTGAAACTTTTAGTTTCAACCTTTGAAACCAATAGTTTCAAGGCTTGAAACAATCTTGAAGAAGAAAACTTCGGTGTGACTATATCAATCCCGGTTCTTTTTTCGTACTTTTGCGGTGAAATTTTATAGCTATGACAATAATTGAGTTGCAACAACAATATGCCGCTCATCCTAATACGGCAGTCATGGAACGACTGCTGAAGGATGCGTCCGTTCAAACTATTTTTTGCGGGGGCTTATGTGCTTCTTCCGCTTCTCTTTTCTCTTCTGTATTGGTGAAACAAGATGTGTGTCCGTTTGTCTTTGTACTGGGAGACCTGGAAGAGGCGGGCTATTTTTATCATGACCTGACACAAGTGCTGGGAACAGAGAAAGTGTTTTTCTTCCCGTCTTCATTTCGCCGTTCCATCAAGTACGGACAAAAGGATGCGGCCAACGAGATTCTGCGTACAGAAGTACTGAGCCGGTTGCAGAAAGGAGAAGAAGGCTTGTGCATCGTTACCTATCCGGATGCGCTGGCAGAGAAAGTGGTATCCCGCAAGGAGTTGAGCGATAAGACCTTGAAACTGAATGTGGGAGAGAAGCTGGACACGACCTTTATCACAGACATGCTGCATAGCTACGGTTTCGAATATGTGGATTATGTGTACGAGCCGGGACAATATGCCGTTCGGGGTAGTATTATTGACGTCTTTTCGTTTGCTTCGGAATATCCTTATCGTATTGACTTTTTCGGAGACGAAGTAGAGAGTATCCGTACATTTGAAGTAGAGTCGCAGTTGTCCCGTGAGAGGAAAGAGGGAGTGGCTATAGTCCCCGACCTGGCAGTGACGGGAGATGTGACAACTTCTTTTCTTGATTTCATACCTAAAGAAACCGTTTTGGCGATGCGTGACTTCCTTTGGTTGCGCGAGCGTATCCAGGTAGTGCACGATGAGGCTTTGACGCCGCAGGCTATTGCCGTGCAGGAAGCCGAAGAAAATGGCGGTATCACGCTGGAAGGCAAGCTGATTGACGGCAGTGAATTTACGGTACGTGCCCTTGATTTCCGCCGGATGGAATTTGGAAATAAGCCGACCGGTACGCCGGATGCAAAGATCTCTTTCCATACTTCCGTACAACCTATTTTTCATAAGAACTTTGATCTGGTGGCCGGTTCTTTCAAGGACTACCTTGAACAGGGATATTCACTTTATATCTGTAGCGACAGTACCAAGCAGACCGACCGTATCAGAGCCATCTTTGAAGACCGGGGAGATAAGATTCAGTTTACTCCTGTAGTACGTACGATACATGAAGGCTTTGTGGATCATACGCTGCATCTGTGTATTTTTACGGATCATCAGCTGTTCGACCGTTTCCATAAGTACAACTTGAAAAGTGACAAGGCCCGTTCGGGTAAGGTCGCTCTGTCCCTCAAAGAATTGAATCAGTTTACTCCGGGAGATTATGTGGTTCACACGGATCATGGTATCGGTCGTTTCTCCGGTTTGGTACGCATTCCGAATGGAGATACTACGCAGGAAGTGCTGAAACTTGTCTTTCAGAATGAGGATGTCGTGTTCGTTTCCATCCATTCCCTTCATAAAGTTTCCAAATATAAAGGTAAGGACGGAGAAGCTCCGCGACTGAACAAACTGGGTACCGGTGCCTGGGAGAAACTGAAAGACCGTACGAAGGCGAAAATTAAAGATATTGCCCGTGACCTCATTAAACTATATTCGCAGCGCCGTCAGGAAAAGGGTTTCTCTTACAGTCCCGACAGCTTCTTGCAGCGTGAACTGGAAGCCTCCTTTATCTATGAAGATACGCCCGACCAAAGTAAGGCAACGATGGAGGTGAAGGCCGATATGGAAAGCGACCGTCCGATGGATCGCTTGGTGTGCGGAGATGTGGGTTTTGGAAAGACAGAAGTAGCGATCCGTGCAGCGTTCAAAGCCGTAGCCGATAATAAACAGGTGGCGGTCCTTGTGCCGACGACCGTCCTTGCCTATCAGCATTTCCAGACATTCCGCGAACGTTTGAAGGATCTGCCCTGCCGGGTAGAATATTTGAGCCGTGCCCGTACGGCAGCTCAGTCCAAAGCTGTATTGAAAGGACTGAGGGAAGGAGAAGTCAGTATTCTTATCGGCACCCACCGTATTTTGGGGAAAGATGTTCAGTTTAAAGATTTAGGCTTGCTGATCATTGATGAAGAGCAGAAATTCGGAGTCTCTGTGAAGGAGAAGCTGCGACAGCTAAAGGTGAATGTGGATACATTGACCATGACTGCCACACCGATTCCACGTACGCTTCAGTTCTCGCTGATGGGAGCCCGCGACCTGAGTGTAATCTCTACGCCTCCGCCTAACCGCTATCCGATTCAGACAGAAGTACATACCTTTAATGAGGAAGTGATTACGGACGCGATTAATTTTGAGATGAGCCGCAACGGTCAGGTTTTCTTTGTCAACAACCGGATTGCGAACCTTCCGGAACTGAAAGCGATGATCGAACGTCATATTCCCGATTGCCGTGTTGCCATCGGGCATGGACAGATGGAGCCCACACAGCTGGAACAGATCATTTTTGACTTTGTCAATTATGACTATGATGTGCTTTTGGCGACTACTATCATAGAGAGCGGTATCGATATTCCGAATGCCAATACGATCATCATCAACCAAGCGCAGAACTTTGGTCTGAGTGACCTCCATCAGATGCGTGGACGTGTAGGGCGCAGTAACAAAAAGGCTTTCTGTTATCTGCTGGCGCCTCCGTTGAGCAGTCTGACGGCAGAAGGAAAACGACGCTTGCAGGCGATTGAGAACTTCAGTGATTTGGGGAGTGGCATCCATATCGCTATGCAGGATTTGGATATACGTGGAGCCGGTAACCTGCTCGGAGCAGAGCAGAGTGGCTTCATTGCCGATCTGGGGTACGAAACGTATCAGAAAATTCTTGCCGAAGCAGTTCATGAACTGAGGAATGATGAGTTTGCAGAATTGTATGCAGATGAAATAAAGGGAGAAGGTCAGATCAGTGGAGAAGAATTTGTAGACGAATGTCAGATAGAAAGCGATCTTGAACTTCTGTTGCCGGCCACCTATGTGACGGGCAGCAGCGAGCGTATGTTGCTTTACCGCGAACTGGACGGACTGACGCTGGATAAAGACGTGGATGCCTTCCGTTTCCGCCTGGAAGACCGCTTCGGACCTGTTCCGCCGGAAACGCAGGAATTGCTTCGCATCGTTCCCCTCCGTCGCTTGGCGGCGCGATTGGGAGTGGAGAAAGTCTTCTTGAAGGGCGGACGTATGACGCTATTCTTTGTCTCCAATGCGGATAGTCCGTTCTATCAGAGTCAGGCGTTTGGCAAAATGATAGATTACATGATGAAATATACCCGGCGCTGTGACCTGCGTGAGCAGAACGGCCGACGGAGTATGCTGATAAAGGATGTGACTAATGTGGAAACTGCCGTTAGTGTGTTGCAGGAGATTGTAGCGTTGCCGGTGAAAGAACTGGATGATCATTAATTGATAAATAATAGGAGCAATGTTTGTTTTTTATATTCAAAAATGCTTATCTTTGATCTAAAGACACAGATAAGAACAAGTAAGAGCCATTTAAAATCTAAAAAATAATGAATATGAAAAACATGCTGACATTGATCGTCCTATTATCATCGTGGTTAACGGTGTATTCGCAAGAGAGTTATACGGAAGCTGAACTAAAACAGAAATGTGATTCTATTGTAGAAGAAGCTAATACTTTGTACAGATATGAAACGGCTGTCTGGAATTTCACTGATATGATCTTTGCCAAACCGGGGTTAATTGAAACAATTCAGAATATTCTGACTTACCATCAAGGCGATTCTATTAAATGTGTTGCTATTGATAAGCAGTCTTATTGTATCTATGAGGCAACTTTCCTTAATGAATCAGCTCCATGTTCGGAAGTGACTACCCGCAGGAACTTAACAGAACAGGAAATACTTTTGGCTAAGATAAAAGAAAAGATACGGAGTGAACTTGCTGATCATGAAAAATATCCAATTTATCGCTACGATAATTATCCTCTGAATTGGGATCTCATACCATTTGCAGATGGATATAAATTTTATGCTATTTCAGGAGTATCTAAAGGGCGTGCCATACCTTTCGGCAATGATTACTTATTTATTGCTAATAAAGAAGGAGAAATTCAATCGTGGAAGAAATTTCATTCCGGACTTATTCCGGTGGAAGCTACAGAACGAATGCCGATGATTGCTTTTCCTATTCATTCGCATTTGAAGTATGAACCATTCATTTCAGCTACTGATATTTGTACATTTAGATTATATTATAATAAAACCGGTAGTACTAAGTTCGCTGTATATTCTACAGCTCTTTCCATGTATTTCGTCTATGAGTTAGCTACCAATACCATCACTCCGACAAAGGATATAAATTTTAATTCGACACCTCTTTCTGAAAAGGCTGCTCCATGATTTATTTATCATGATTGGAAAGAGAACAGGAAGGTATTAGTAAAAGTATATTGTTCATTATAAATGTATGAATATATTTTCGTCTGATGCCTTTTCTCTGTCATCTGTGATTTTTGTTTTCTCTTTCTTATACAAGTTACTTCATAAACTCGCATCACGTTTATAATAAATAGTGAGGACGTTTATTATAAACGGGTCCCAAGTTTATTATAAACTATATTTTGCCAAATTCTTCGGAATGAGAGGAATTAATTAAACAAAATGGGGTGAAATCCTTGCGGACTTCACCCCATTCTTACTCCTTACAATGTACTCTCATACATGTAAATTATATCTTTATGTCTTTATATTTGTACGTTTCATGCTTTTAATTCCGGATTTGTTTCTACAAATATACGAAATTTAAAAGGCTAAGTCAATAGGGAAGCCGTTTTAATGGTTTCATTTGTTTCTCTTTCCGTATAACTTGTCTATCAGATCCTGTCGGCCGATACGTCTTAACTCATTCAGAATATTCTTTCGTTCTTCCGGCTTATACCAGAAGAAGAATTGTCGTTGTGCCAGTTTCTCCCGTTGTGTTTTGGCACTGAATACAGGCTCCAGTGTATAGGGATGAAATCCGCTGTACCATGCTTCGGTGGCTACAGTCATCGGAGTAGGGGTAAAGTCCTGTACTTGCTCCAGATGAAAGTCCAGCCGTTTGGTGATAACAGCCAGTTCCGCCATGTCTTCTTCCTTGCAGCCGGGGTGTGAAGAGATAAAGTACGGTATAAGTTGCTGACGCAGATTCTCTTCCCGGTTGATACGGTCAAATATTTTTTTGAAAGTTTCAAACTGTTCGAATGAAGGTTTGCGCATGATGGATAACACCCGGTCGCTGGTATGCTCTGGAGCTACTTTCAATCGTCCGCTCACATGATTGACAATCAACTCGCGTGTGTATTCAGCCGTGCTGCGATTGGTGGCGGCGTCTTTACTCTGATGGAGCAATAAGTCGTAGCGCACTCCACTGCCGATAAATGATTTTTTTATGCCGGGGATGGCATCTACCGCTTTGTATATGTCCAATAACGGGCGATGGTCCGAATTAAGATTCGGGCATACTTTGGGATGAATACATGACGGGCGTTTGCACTTTTTGCATATTGCTTCATCTTTACCCTTCATCTGATACATATTGGCGGAAGGCCCTCCAAGGTCACTTAAATACCCTTTGAAGTCGGGCAACTGCATCACCTCCTTTACTTCATTCAATATAGACTTCTTGCTGCGGCTGACGATAAACTTCCCTTGATGTGCGGAAATGGTGCAGAATGCACAACCGCCGAAGCATCCCCGATGGATGTTGACGGAGAACTTTATCATATCATATGCGGGAATCCGCTTTCCTTTGTATTTAGGATGGGGAAGGCGGGTATAGGGCAGATCGTACGAATGGTCAAGTTCTTCCTGGCTCATCGGAGGATAAGGAGGATTGACAACGACTACTTTATTATCTACCTCTTGTGTGATACGGGAAGCCGAATATTTATTGGATTCTTCTTCGATGTGCCGGAAATTGCTGACCTGTTTCTTTTTATCAGCCAGACACTCTTCATGTGAGTAAAGCTGAATATCGTTTGCGGCAGGAGTCCACTCTGCCGTACGGCAGAGATAGGCTGTCTGAGGGATGGTTCCTGCTATTTTCTTGAGTTCGCCGGCTGTCAATGAAGCATCCTCCGCAGGAAGCAGTTCCTTCATTTTCCGGGTTAGTTCTATTATCGGCTTTTCTCCCATACCATAGATCAGCAAGTCTGCGCCACTATCGCATAAGATACTTTTCTGAACTTTATCCTGCCAGTAATCATAATGACTCAGACGGCGCAAACTCGCTTCGATACTTCCTAATATAACAGGAACGTCCGGATAGAGTCTTTTTAGAATCTGACTGTATACGATGGAGGGATACTCCGGACGCATATCCGGACGACCGTCCGGAGTGTATGCATCCTCACTGCGCAGACGCTTGTTGGCAGTGTATTTGTTAACCATCGAGTCCATACTTCCGGCAGAGATGCCGAAGAATAATCGGGGACGACCCAGCTTTCTGAAGTCACGCAGGTCATCACGCCAGTTGGGCTGGGGGATGATCGCAACTTTCAAACCTTCCGCTTCGAGGATACGTCCGATGACGGCAGCGCCAAATGAGGGATGGTCTACGTAAGCATCACCGCTGAAAAGAATGACATCCAGTTCATCCCATCCGCGGAGTTCCACTTCTTTCTTGGTGGTAGGTAACCAATCGGTCAATCGATATTCTTTCATGCCGCAAAGATACGGATAATAAAAAACATCCCAATGATTTTTTTATTCATTGGGATGTTTAACTTCAATCATTAAGATGTTTTTTTAAAACTTCTCATTGATTGTAAATTGCAATGTCATTTGCTCTCCGTCATAGATTTCACGAAAACCGATGCTTTGCTCGGAAAGATATTCCTTTAAGTCTTGGAAAGCATCTGCATGATTCATGATAATTTCGAGCGTTTCACCGAAAGGAGCCTCGCATATAGCTTTGATTGCAGGAATCAAAGGACTGTAAGCTGTTGTTCCGCAGGTATCTACCGTAATCATTATTCTTCCTCCTCTTCCGCATCCTGAGTGGAAAGCCAGGTGAGATAGAGCTTGATGAGTTGTTGCAGGCCAAATGCTTTCATGTTATTGTGATAAATAACATCTATGCAAAGATCCAGCAATTCTTTACTGTCCTCTTCCTGACTGGCAATCAGGGAACGAATATTTAGTTTCAGTTTATCCAGTACGGGTTCGTCTACAATTCCGGTACTATCAATGAGATGGCGGAATAAGGCATATTTCTCGATTGTTTTCAGATTTTCGCTGGACACCTCTATGCTGCGTGTACCGCTAGGGTTTGCTTGTATAGTATACATCGTTTTTTAGTTTTAAGGGTTATTACTAGGAGCAAAGATAGAATTTAAAATGAAAAACGGATTAAAAAAGCCCGGATATTTTTATCCGGGCTTTCAGAAAATAAATCTTATATCCGTGAGTACTTTATTTCTGAGTAAAGAAACCTAGTATCCCTGCCATAATGCTGGCTCGATCTGTTTCGGACTGAATGCTTTCGAAAGGAAAGCCGAGTATAAAGGTACGATAGTCCGCCCCTTTGTAAGCAATACCTGCCGACTGATTGCCACGTGCATAAGTAAATACTGGAAATGCGGGAGCTACCGGAACAATACAATCCGGTGCTGTAACAGCATAACTGTTTTCATTGGGCAGGCGGGGGATCGTGATGCTGCGTCCTAATCCATTGATTTGACCGGAACTTTTGTCTGTCAGACTGTTCTGATAACCGTATTTCAAAACTTTCTCTGTAAACTCCCGGTTCCCTTGTGTTCCGCTCATGTCACTTCCCACATACGCACCGCTGACGAACAAGTTACCTCCTGACTGGCAATAGCTTGTAATCAGTCTTTGCATCGGTGAAGAGAATGTTTTGTAATATGCTTTGGCTATCGGGTCTTCCTTTTCAAGTCCGAGTATATAGTCTACGATCGGGTAATCTTCTAAAGTGACGATTCCATTTTCTACCGCTTCGTCGCTGCACGAAACAAAACTGTATTTCCCTGCTGCCTGAATGGCTTTTCCATGGATGAAAGGATAATCAAACGTATTTCCTGCTATCTCCATGCCTTCCAGTTCTCTGCCGCTATGTCCCAGGCTGCCTTCTCCTTCTTTTCCGGCTTGTGAACGGTTGAATCCGCTTTGTGCCCCACAAAAAGAGATATTGGACAAATAAGGCACTCCCGGATCCTGTTCCAAATCAAATCCGGCTTTGTCCGGTGTGTTAATGACAGCCGGACCGCTGATTCTGTCGAATCCATTGATAATCAAGATTCTCTCTCGTTCACGTTTTGCCTTATAAGCCGAAAGGATTTCAGAAGGAAAACTTTCTCCTCCCCGGTTTACGGCTGTCACTTTGAATGAATAGACAAGTCCCGGTTCTACTTTGACACTGTAATAGGGTTTGCTGACCAGAGTTCCGTTGTCGAATCCTCCGTATCCGATGCGTGTATATACCATATATTCCCGTGGACGGGCTGTCGGTTCCAGCGGATCGTCTTCCCCTTTCCAGGTAAGTTCCAGTGTATTTTTCTTTTTTCCGAAATGGATAGCGAAGTTGCTGACCGGAAGAGGTTGTACTACATAGTCTTTGCCATGCTGACTGTTTATAAATTGCAGGATACCCTTGTAGATAGCACGTCCTACGGTAAACTTGAAATTCGGATTATGGCCGAGCTGCATATCTGCAAAGTTCTGATGAGAGAGCAATTCGATAATCGTGGAAGGAGTGGCAGGAAGTCGTGTCTCACTGTAATTCCGGTTCCACATACTGCGGCGTGTCCATGGTAGATTGTAGTTCGTACGAATATCTTTCTGAATTTGAGTCAGCAGGATATCCGCAAGATCACGTGAAGCATATCTGTCCATTCCCGAATTTAGTTTGCCATTATTGAAATCGGTGGTATAGATGCCGAGTGAACCGATGATTTCATTGTCTTTACTGCATCCTGCGTCACTATGAAGTGCCATAGTCATTTCCAGAGGTACACCTAAACCCGCTTGTCCCGGATTATAGACAGAGCCTCCCGACAGATAGTTGATTGTATTGGAACGTGTATTGATATCGTCTGTATAATCGTTTTCTCCTTTACGCCCGGCATATACATCGTATGGCATACCGGCCCACTGGGATGAATATCGTGCTCCTTCCAGATAACGGGGAAGTCCGCTTATTTTTCCTCCTCGTGAGATATTACCCATTCCGCCTCCGAAGCGTACGGCATCTGCACACACTACGCCATGCTCGCTACTTTCATTACTAAGCACAACCATACCGTAGTCATTATTTCCTTTGTCAAACTCAAAAGTTCCGAGATACACCCAAGTACCGCCGCCTATTTTCTGATTGACCTTAAATTCCGTGACACCCCCATTATGAAAGACGAGGTATTTGGCATCGCTCACGCTATTGGGTAGTGTCTGATATGAAACATAGACCGCATATTTTCCGGTTGCCGGCAGGGTAGGTACCCATTCGGCAAAAGCCTGATCCTTATTCTTTTTTTTCTTCTTTTCTGTTTGAATATATCGGCTGGTACCGTCAGTGAAAGGATTTTCCCCATCTTTGTAAATGGCTTTTTTCTGGGCGAATCCTTTCACGGAAGTAGTCGTCCAGCGTGCTTTCTTACTGCCTACTTCCAAATAAAGGGAAGCATTCGGAGTATCGTTGTCAACGATGATTTCATTCTTTTGTGTATCCCGTTCGCGAGGAGTATACACTATGGCACCGGCATTTTCCAACATCGGAATGACATATGGAAGAATGAAAGACTGAGTGAACATATCTTCTGTAGTGCAGAATAATCGGGGGCGTTGCCATCCCCATTCGCCTTTGTCATTCTTATAGTAATTACCGTGACTTTGCCAGAGGGCAATATGCCGGTCCTGCAATCCTCGGGATATCTCATTGGGGCGGGAAGTGTTTTTCACCCATGGAGCACCTTTGTATTCGGTGTTCAGCGCCATTCGTTCTTTATCTTTTTTCTTGCTTCTGTATAAGTTGGGAATTAATTCTTCAATGGGCTTTCCATCTGCATAAATGGTGATCTGATAATAGTTTACCGGACCGGGGAGCAGTTCTTTCATCTGATTGTAGATGGTTTCTACTGTTTCCGGCAGAAATGGCTGGTAGGCGAAGCTTTCCGAAGCATAAATCTGAATGGTTCTGCGGTCATAATCAATATCGAAACTGTTCAGCTTCGGTGTACTGATTTTAGCTGTCGCTGTGTATTTGGCAAAGTAATCCGTTAACCGCTCTTTTATATTTCTCTCAATATCCTGAGCGAAGAGAAGACTGGTGCCCATTGTCAGGCACAGAAGAAAGACTATTATTTTTTTCATCGTTCCACTCTTTAGGTTGCATCCTATGATTATCTATGTCCGCCACTTTCCCCTTGATGGCATTTCCCCTTTTGGAAGGAGAATACGAAATGAATCTCGCATTCATGTAAGTCCATTGCATTCTGTGGCAAAATCTCCTGCAAAAATAAACAAAAAAAGAGTGGGAAGTATCGAACTGCCCACTCTTCTTTGATTGTTTTATATTCTATTAATTAAGAATTTTCTTTCTTATAGAGGAATGTATTCTACAAATGCCTCCATTGCCTCATACGATGCCAGTCCTAACTGATCATACAACGTTGCTGTGCCACGGTTACGGTCTTCGCTACGTTGCCAGAACAGACGTTCGTCATTACCTAAGAACGGAGCGCTTTCCATCTGCGACTGATGCTTCAGGATAGAATTACGTTTTGCACGAAGCTCTTCCGGACTGATAGGCACAGCCATTTCGATGTTCTCAATTTCCCATTCAGCCCACGCACCACGATACATCCAGATACGACAGTCTTTTAACCATTTGGCTCCTTCTTCTTTTTCAAGATCGACAGCAGCGAATACGGCATCCGTACATACACGGTGTGTGCCATGCGGGTCAGCCAAGTCTCCGGCTACGAAAATCTGATGAGGCTTCACTTCACGAAGTAGGTTGCGTACGATCTCTACGTCAGCCTCGCTAATCGGATTTTTCTGAATCTTACCGGTTTCATAGAACGGCAAGTCAAGGAAATGTACCCGATCTAACGGAATATTATTGTATGAAGAAGCAGTACGGGCTTCACCACGACGAATCAAACCTTTGATAGTCAGAATGTCACGGCTGTCCATATCACCGTCTTTCTTTTCTTTCAGGAACTTGCGTATTTCTGCATATTTCTCGCTGATTACCAAGTCTTCGCTGTTATTGAAAATCTGATTGAATCCGTTGATGAAATGCATGAAACGAACCACTTCCTCATCACCTACGGCAATGTTACCGGAAGTTTCGTAAGCTACATGTACTTCATGTTTCTGTTCTACCAGGCGGCGGAGGGTTCCTCCCATGGAGATAACGTCGTCATCCGGATGTGGAGAGAAGATAACCACACGTTTCGGATACGGTTTGGCACGTTCCGGACGGTAGGTATCATCAGCATTAGGTTTGCCACCCGGCCATCCGGTGATGGTATGCTGCAAGTCATTGAAAATCTTGATATTTACATTGTAGGCAGAACCAAACAATGCCAGAAGTTCGCTCAGACCGTTTTCGTTGTAGTCCTTGTTGGTCAGCTTCAGAATCGGTTTGCCTGTCAACTGGCACAGCCATACGATAGCGCTGCGGATCAGTTTATCATTCCACTCGCAGGATGTTACCAGCCATGGACGTTGAATGCGTGTTAAGTTCATGGAAGCTGAAAGGTCGATCGCTACATGAGCATTGTTGTGAGTTTGCAGATAAGATGCAGGAATTGTGTCACTAATCGGACCTTCCACACATTCTTTGATCATTGCTGCCTTATTTTCCCCCCATGCCAGCAAATATACCTTTTTAGCGCCAAGAATGGTAGATACTCCCATTGTGATAGAGCTGATCGGAGTATTTTCTATCGTTCCGAAAATCTTGGATGCTTCGTTGCGCGATGCATTGTCCAATAAGATCAGACGTGTGGTAGAGTTCAGACGTGAACCCGGTTCGTTGAATGCGATATTACCTACACGACCGATACCCAGCAGGGCAATGTCAATGCCTCCGAAACTTTCGATGCGCTGTTCGTACAGACGGCAATATTCAAAGATGGTATCTTTGGCGATAGTTCCGTCGGGAGTGAATATATTCTGTTTGTCAATATCGACATGATCCAGCAACATTTCCTTCAAAGCATTAAAGTTGCTGTTGATAGCATCGGCAGTCAACGGATAGTATTCATACATATTAAATACGATCACGTTACGGAAGCTCAGTCCTTCTTCCTTATGCATGCGGATCAGTTCCGAATAGACATGGCTGGGTGAGTTACCTCCGGGGAGTGCTAGTACGCAAAAGCGTCCTGCTTTCTGTTTTTCGCGGATGGTTTGTGCTATTTCGCAAGCAATGTAGTTAGCCCCTTCTTCTACAGACTCATAAATGTCTGTAGGTATTTTCTCGAGTCTTGTCAAGACTGATTTTTCAAATGCATTCTCCGGTCTGTAGTATCTGGGGGAGACCCTGTGGAGAGTGATTTGAGAACTAAGATTTGTTTTCATAAAGTTGTTAATTAAGTTATGTAAGATTAGAGTCCTTACGACTGTATTTTCACGACAAAGATACAAAAGAAGTCTATATAATTAACTACTAACTTCTAGGTATTGTTGCACCTTCAAATCGTTTTTAACATTTGTTTTATCACGAATGGCGGAGTTGGAATTCGTCTGCATCTTTCCATACCGGAAACTTTTCTCTGAACTGATGAAGTGCGGTCAGATGAAGCGTAGCGGTTGCTATGCCCTCCGTTTCGTCGGGCACGGAAGCCGCTTCTTCTCCGAGCGCTGAATAGATTTTACTTCCTCCGTTGTATTTCAGATGATATCCGTCTATACCTACTCTGTTGACCCCGCATACGTAACACTGATTTTCCAAGGCACGGGCACGAAGCAGTGTATCCCATGCCAGACGGCGGGGGATAGGCCAATTTGCTACATATATTAATAGGTCATATTGATTGGCTACGTTCCGGCTCCACACCGGAAAACGAAGATCGTAGCATACAAGCAGGCAGATATTCCAGCCACGGTAAGGGATAATCAGACGTTCATCGCCTGCCGAGAAATGTTCTGCCTCACGTCCCATGCGGAACAGATGGCGTTTATCATAATAGAATTCTTCTCCTTCCGGCGTCAGAAAGAAAGCGCGATTGTAATATCTTCCGTTGTCTACAGTGATATAACTCCCGCAGATGGCCACTTGAAACAAAGAAGCCCATTGTTTCAGTGCTGTAATCGTCTCACCGGAATTTGCTTCCGCCAGCATATCACTCTGCATACTGAATCCTGTAGAAAACATCTCCGGTAAAACAACAATCTCCGTTGTTCCACGGAGACTTTGCAGCTTCTCGTGGAGCAAACGGAGATTTTCTTGTTTGTTTTCCCAAACGATATCGGTTTGTACTATGGAAATACGAATCGAATCCATGATGCCTGTTTTAAGTAATAGGGAATAAGTAATAGGTAATAAGGAATAAGTAATAGGTAATATACCATGCGGAGCAGCATTTCAGCAGCTACGATTAATACTTAATACCTATTACTTATTACTTTATTCTTAAAGTTCTCCAAGTGCAAAATTCTCAGGATGTTTTCCTTTGAAATCCTTGAAGTACAGTTTGATTTCCCGCATATCTTTATTAAGATTTCCCGTCGGCATAATTGCTTTAGTGGACGTTATGGTCTTTGTACTATAGTCAATACCGATCAGAACGATAGGCACTTGAGCCTTAAGGGCGATGTAATAAAACCCTTTTTTCCAGTTCGGGTTCGCCTTGCGGGTTCCTTCGGGTGTGATAGCCAGATGAAACTTTTTGCATTCAGCAAAATGATGAACCATCTGGTCGACCAACGAAGTTTTCCGACTACGGTCTACGGGAATTCCGCCTACAGCTTTAAAAATAATTCCTAACGGAAAAAAGAACCACTCTTTTTTCATCATGAAACTTGTTTTACGGCCTAGTGCTCCATAAAACAGTTTTCCAATAAATAAATCAAGGTTCGTTGTGTGTGGTGCGGCACATATCACGCATTTATCATAATTAGGTACCGTAACGTTTGTCTTCCACCCTAACAGGCGGTAATAGATAAAGCTATAAATTGCTTTCTTCATTCTGATCTTTAATTCAATTTCCCGATGGCCTCAATAATCTCGTTAACTTTTGCATTGAAATCTACTCGGAATTTCTTATAAAAGCCTTTCACATTGCCCGGCTCTGTATGGCTGATGCGGCTGACAAATTCATCCTGCATTCTTAAAACTTCAGCCATCAGTTCATCAGCTTTAGCCTTGTCAGTACCAGGGATAAACATACTATTGATTAAGCACTCGGTGAATAATTCTCCTGCGATATAGTTTACGTTCTTTTTAAGTTCTCTTCTACTTGCCATAATATTTACATTTAATGGTGAATAATAAAAATTACTTGGGGTAAAGATAGGGACTTTCTTTGATTCTAGCGAATAAATGGATTGAATTTTTTCTTTTTACTATTTGCTCTCTAAGTGTATCCTGCTTGGATATACAATTGATTAATCAACCGGATTTTGAAATATTGAATTAAAATTGAACAGATTTGAATGAAATTTAGTCAAACGGGGAATTGCCCTCGACAAGGATGAGGTATTTTTATTTATTACTGTTCCCTTTTGAATGATTATAGTACTTTTTCCCTTTTGAAAAGAATTATCTTTGAATAATTACTTGGCAATAAGATTTTTAATAGCTATAATTAATTAAATGAAAAACAATGGATTTAGATTTATCTAAAAGAAGTAAGCCCTGTTTTAAGAAAAATAGGATGATGTCAATGGGAAAAGTAAAGAATCCTTTTTTAAAGCTTTGTGGTATTGGGTTGTTGACAGTAATATGTATTTCTGTTAAAGCCCAAAAAGTAAACTTTACAGTGAATTCGAAAACTGGAGCCATACAATCAATGAATATTGATAATGATAAACAGAATATGAATTGGCTGATTGCAACAGATGGTAGCCAATATCCTTGGATAAAGGAGAATTATGGTTGGGGACTTGGCTATTTCACTGAGGTGAGAAGAAATCAGAAAAACAAGTTGTTTTGGAATCTTCCTGCCAGTATAAAGCAGGATGGGAGAGAAGTTACTTATCGAGTTGGAGATATATGTATCCTTGTAGAAAGGAGTATGAGAGGAGAAGATTTAATAGAAGAGTATACTTTCCAAAATGATGGAACAGAGGAAATACTTTTATCGGATATAGGCATCTATACTCCATTCAACGATAACTATCCAGGGGCACAAGCTTGTATAAATATGCGGGCTAATGCTCATATATGGGAGGGTGATAATGCAGCTTATGTAAACGCAACACGTATGGGAGGATATGCTCCACATTTGGGACTGGTTTTGAGGGAAGGCGAAATTAAAAGTTATGAAATATCAGAGCGTGATAGAAATAAGGGTAACTCTCATACAAGAGGAATTATTTCTTTGAATCTTCCGGATATGAAATTGATGCCGGGTGATGAACAAGTATTTTCGTGGTATATCTTTTCGCATAAAGGTGGAGATGATTTCCGTCAAAAGTTATTGGAAAGAGAGAGTGTCTGGGTATCTTGCAACAAGTATGTATTTGAGAAGGGAGAAACTGCCCTTGTGAAAATATCAGGTGGGCAGATGGTAAAAGACTGTATACTTAAAAAGAATGATGTCACTATCCCTATGAAAAAACAAGGAACAGCATGGTATGCTGAAGTAGTAATGGATCAGTTGGGAGAAGTGCGTTTTGATATACTATATGGCGCAGGGAAAAAAACTCATGCAAATTGTTTGGTGATTAGTAATGTGAATGATTTGATTAAAAAACGAGTAGAGTTTATAGTTGCAAATCAACAGATGAAAAGTTCGAATACGCGTAGAGATGCTTATATGGTTTATGATAATGAAAAGAATGAAATATATCTGAATAATACACATAACTGTAATCCGGTTGACAGGGATGAAGGTGCTGAAAGAGTCGGTATGGGGGTACTTTTAGCAAAGTATTATCAATTGCATCCTGTTGCTGAAGTAAAGGCGTCTTTATTGCGATATGCAAGTTTTTTGCGTAATAGATTGCAAGATGCTGACTATAAGACTTTCTCTTCAGTCGATCAGAAGGGACGTAACAGGGCGTACAATTATGTATGGGTAGCGGATTTTTATTTCCAGATGTATAAAATAACCAATGACAAACAATATGCTAAACATGGTTATATGACTTTGCGGTCTATGTTCAAACAGTTCGGACATGGTTTTTATGCCATAGGTATACCGGTTCGCTTAGGACTACAAACTTTAAAAAATGCTGATATGCAAAGAGAATATCAAGAGCTGGAGAATGATTATATTGCAGTTGGTGATACTTTTTTGAAAAATGGTTTGAATTATCCGGCTAGTGAAGTAAACTACGAACAAGCCATTGTAGCTCCATCAGTCATGTTCTTGCTTCAACTTTATATGGAAACCGGAAGGCAGAAATATTTGGATGGGGCAAAGATTCAAATGCCTGTATTGGAAGCTTTCAATGGCAAACAACCCAGTTATCATTTGAATGAAATAGCTGTTCGTCATTGGGATGGTTATTGGTTTGGTAAGCGGGAAATGTGGGGAGATACTTTTCCACACTATTGGAGTACATTGTCAGGAGCTGCTTTTTATCTTTATTCGCAATGTACGGGAGATCATTCATATAAAGAGCGTGCAGAGAATATTGTGAGAAATAATCTGTGTTTATTCTTTGAAGATGGAAAAGCTTCTTGCGCCTATATTTATCCAAATAAGGTTAACGGAGTAAAGGGCGGATTCTACGATCCATATGCAAATGATCAGGATTGGGCTTTAGTTTATTATTTGCTTGTACAAAATGGTATATATTAACGAATAATGGAATCGTTAAATACAGAAAGCTTAATAGGGTAACTTTTTGTGATCGATGCAAAATGAAAAGCCAGTCAACATTTAAATAGTTAACTGGCTTTTTCTAATACACTTTGCTTTCTTATTTATTGTGGTTTTCCGTAAGCAGCAAATTCATAAATGCCATCTGCCCACATTGCAGAATTGTTTTTATGTACATTGACAACACCGTATACGCGGAGCCGTAAATATCTGTATAGCGACGGATCTTCAATATTCAGAATTAGAAATCCTACCTGCCAGTTTAATTTGCCGTCTACGAGCATTTTATAACTTTTTCCATCCCGGCTTCCTTCAATGGTATATTTGTAGGCAGCCTCGGAACCGTTAACCAATCTTGTCGAAAGATTAATCTCAGAAATCACGGCTTCTTTCTGCATATCTATGGTAAACATATAAGGAGAACCTGTAGCAGCATTTGAACTTTTCTGGAAATAAGTAGAAGATTCAGTACAAGCTCCATCCGTGATACAATCAGCTTTAATTCCTCTCGCTCCTGGGACAGCGGCTGTCACCGGTACATATAATGTCAGGTTTTTACCGTTCTGAACAGGGATAATACCATATTTGTCACTAAATTCCAGGTATCTGTAATAATCCATCGAAGCATATCCTTTGTTAAATGCGGCTATTGAAATTCTCGGGAAATTGCCAGCCGGAGTTTTATATTTTCGTTGCGCTCCCCAGTGGTAACTCCATACTCCGCAGGTTTTTCCAACTGTACTGATTCTGTTAAACTGTGCATCAAAAGTAGAATTATTGCCAATTTCTCTCATAGGTGTCCATTCGCCTCCTAAATCAGCGGCAGATGTATACATGGTTTGACTCGGATACCATCCGGAAGCCTTTGAACTGAAGAAATAATATTCTCCGTCTTTTTTGATGATTGCAGGAGTTTCCCGATGTAGTCCTTTACATATTGTATTAACTAATAAAACAGGCTTAGTCCATGAAGGGTCTAGCTTATAGATGTTTATATCTCTGTTCATATTTGTAGCTGAAAGGAGATAAGCTGTACCGTCATCATCAATGAAAAGAGATTGATCTCTAGAGTCATAGCCCAATGGTCGTTCCATAGTGCCTACTTCGAGCTCGCCTTTGGGAGTTATTTGTGCCAGATAGATTTTAGCTGCAACATATCCACTTTGATCTTCATAATGTGCTGAAAGTACTACCTTACCGGTTTTTGCGTTATATCGGAAAGCAATACCCTCAAATTTTACATTTGGGTAAAAAGCCAGTTCACGGGAAGTACTCCAACTACCATTGAGCCCTGTCGGAGAAAAGCTTTCTGTAGCTAGCCATCCTTTGAGTGTTTGTCCATCTACTTCCTTTTCAACGTTTTCCATTTTATAAGAGAAATAAAGCTCCCCAATTTTCATACCCTGAGGTTTTTGGGCAGATTCTTTGGTGATATATTTTCCGTTTAGATTATCATAAACTTTAGTTTCGCCGTTAGGGGTGAAGGTTGTTGCTTGTTGAGAAGCGGACGTGGCTATTTTCTTCCCCTCTTTAAATGCTTCTACATGGTAGGTAAAAGTTTTATCTGCTTTCAGATTATAATCATCGTATGTATTTCCTTTAGCTTCTCCAATACAATTTCCATCCCGGTAGATTTTATAAAGGTCGGCGTCCTCTCGTTGCATCCAATTCAGTTTTACATTGTTGACAGCTTTTTCACCGACAAGTTTGAATACAGTGGCAGTGGCTGCCCAGATATCTGTTGTTATAACTTCTTTCGATTGAGTTGCGAAAGCTGGTTGCAAAGACAGACTACATAGATATATAAATATGAATAAAAAACTATTTTTTGCCTGTTGACTTTTTATGTTCATAATGTAACAAATTTAATTTATCAGAATTACATATGAGAAATTTATTGGGCTTTCATCTGTTTTAGATTATTAGCCTTGTAGGCATCAGAGAATATATCTGCTTCCTTATATTTATATTTATTGGAATCGAAATATACTGCAAAATCTTGCATTAACTTCTTGGATAGTTCAGTAAGATATAAATTACTTCCGGCAAATGTATTTGAACCGGAAACTGTAACATACTTTTTATCTTTCAGATTTTGTATCTGATAATAACCATCTTCCTGTAGGTTGAATACCCAGCATTGAGCATCATCTTTCTTCTCGGAATTCAGGCGTAAAGTTCCGAACAGTGATTCCAAAAACTTTCCGGTTTTGGTATCTTTTATTTTATATACGTTGGGTATATTAGTCTTTATAAACTCCAGACTTAGATTGATGTCATCATCATCATCCGCTATACTGAAACCATTGGCAGGTTTAGACACTAAACGATCAGAGGTCTTTTCTAATAATGAGTATATATTACCGGGTATGATTTCTGCAGCTCTTTTATAGCGATACATACTATTAAACACGGTTAAATCCCATTGATCATACCATTTTACGACAGGATAGCCTGAGCGCATACTAATGGGCAACCACACATGATGAGACTTTCCTACATCCTTAGAGTTCCAACGGTCACCCATGTATATATAAGCTTTTTCTTTACCCTCCACTTTAAATACATAACAGCTTTGGGAGTTGTAAGTAACTTGTTTGAGTTTGTCTACAGCAAAATTATTCCCTGTTGTCCAGTTCCCCAGTATATCAGTACTGTAGGCACTTTTCCCGGGATTGGGCTCCCAGCCTGTGCAACCGGAAAACAATCCAAAATACATATCCCCAACCTTAAAAATAGCGGGTGCCTCATATTTAAGTCCCTTTAAAATTTTAGTTTCTGTCGGAGTCGGCTCCAGATAATCGTCTCTAAGTAATGCAATATTCATGTTGGTATTCATATCCGTAGAACAGAAATGATATGCTTTCCCGTCTGTATCTACGAATAACGTCTGATCACGGGACTCGTTTTTATTAGGGCGAAATGTTTTGTAAAGTACATAAGGCCCCATTATCTTATCGCTTGTTGCTACACAAACACGTGCAGCTCCATATCCATCTCCACTTTCCCAATGGCTCCACATTACCCATTTCTTAGTTTGGGGATTATAAATTACTTTAGGACGTTCAAACAAACGTCCCTGCGATATATCATTCATGTCTTCTCTGGCTTCACCTGTCGTTTTCATCGACAACCCCAGCCGTTTCCAGTTGTATAAGTCTTTAGATTGATAACAGCTTACCCCATTTGATTTAAAACCTGTACGATCTTCTCCAAACCAATAATAAGTTCCTTTTTCGTAAACGACACATCCACCGTGCGCGTTAATTTGCTCCCCATCTATGTCATTCCACAAAACACCCGGACTGATCTGGGTGTTTTGTGAAAAAATAGAGGTGAATGAGAACATAAAGCAGATAAATAAAGTTATTCTCATGTTTTCGTTATTTTAGTCTTCAATGTTAATCGTTATTTCAGGCTGTGCTGGTGCATAGGCTCCGGATTCATCAATTGTGAAATATTCCACATCGGCAGTATTATCTATAAAACCGAATTTGGGCGAGTATGTACGTGATGTGCCGGTCAGTTTAGCGTTGTCTACACGGACAGCTCCGATATCATTTCCCCATCCTCCACGTCCTACTGTAAAGGATACACGAATTTGGTTACATTCGGCAGAAGTAGTATAGTCCATTGAATAAGTTTCCCAGTTGTCACTGGCAATTTCTGTGATGACCTTTTTTTCAGGGTCTTGCACTTCTTCTATGATCATTTTACCGGTGAGTTTTCCTTCTTTTTTTGCTATTCCTCCTTTTAATAGAGCAGATAGTGTGTAACTTTCATTCGGTACAACATCTACCACTTGCATTAGGATACCATCACTCCAGCCAGCTGCCCATTTATAGGGTCTAATTTCAAAAACATGATTGTCCAGGTCCTGATTATTATCAATTTCTTCAGGAAGAATTTGTTGTTCTGAATTCCAACGGTCGCCAATAACAACATCCCACCCCTCAACTCTACTAACTAACTTTGTTTCTGGATTTACATCAAATTCTCCTTCGAAGTTTGGGTTCTTCAAAAGATTTTCTACTGGTTTGCCAACTTTCTCTGCAAAGTTTGGCTGGGGAGCGTAGTCTATAATTCTAACGGAATCTACAGGAATTCCATCTCTATAAATGAAGGCACGGTTATCTGGTGTTATGGCAAAACGATAAACATGTGCTTGTCCATCATTATTATAGAACTTGCCTTTTCCCCCTGCTTTTCCATTTGTTGCAGGATTATTGATCTCTTTTTTGTAGGCATTGAATAATCCAATTTCATTAGAGGTAATATACGCTTTGAATCCATAACCTTTTTCGTTTACAAAATAAGGATAAAAGTTTTTCTCCGAGTCATCTGTTTTTATTTTGAACTCAATAGTATATCCTTTTGAATTTGGAGTGAATGCTTTGGTAAATTCCGTATCATTCCCTTTCTTATAAACAGGAGATGCTGCAATGTCTTTCACTGGAAGGGCAGTTCCAAATCCTTTTACTTTTATATATGAACGGATATCTCCACTTCGCAGAATAATTTTCCCTTCAGTCAGTCTTTTAGTACTGTTTAAGGTCACCTTCACTTTTTGTTTCCCAGAGTTGGCTGCTATAACAGTCGGAGTTACGGTGAAACCGTTTGGAGCTGTAATTGTTATTTCTTTGCCGAGTAAAGCCTCGGAATTGACAATGAAGGATGATGATGCGTTTGTACCATTAATCGTTAGTAATGGTAGATGTTCCTCTGTTGAGGTTTGTAAGGCTTCATTTTCTTTTTTATCATCTTCGGGTTGAACTGCATAAGTAGCTGTTGTGCTAATTGTCAGCAATGACAATGATAAAAACATAATCTTTACATATTTTTTTTTCATGATACAGAAATGTTTTATAAATTAATTATTTATGATTGAACTGATAATCAGTGTTTACTTCTTGTTTGCAAAGTTGCTGAATCATATTCATATATAGGTGCTGGAATGATTCAAATACGTATAATTTTAAGTTATCTGTTCAAAGTGGGATAAAAATCATTCAGAAAGGTTTAAAAATAGACCACATATGTTTGTGTTAGTCTTAAATTAATATATTTTAAGGGATTTATGAACAGTGATAGCTTTCTTTATTTTAATATTGCATAGAAAATACGTCTTTATATTTAATTCTACTATGAAACATCAAATAAAATTCTATATAGTACTGTTTTTTATTCAATTGTTTTCGTGTGCCTTTGCACAACAAATGTCGGTATCTACACTTCCATTAAATAATTATTTGCCGTCAAGTACTGTTTTACGGGTTCATTGTGACCGGGAAGGCTTTTTGTGGCTAGGAACCAAAGATGGCTTGTGTCGTTATGATGGCTATCGATTACTTGTTTTTCGTTCTGGGTTGAAATCACCGGATCTTTTGACGAATAATGAAATTACTTGTATTGCGGAAAATAAAAATGGATATTTATTTATAGGAACTAAAAAAGGGATTAATATACTGGATAAGCGAACTTATCAGATAATACCAGTTATACACAATGATTTGAAAGATCAAGAGATTCGGACAATGATAGTGGATAGTGATGGATGGATATGGGTTGGTACGTTAACTTCTGTTTTTCGTTGTTCTGCCGATTTCTCATTTTGCAAAAGATATGATTCTACTTTACCTGTTACTAGTGTGAATTCTATTTATGAAGATGCAGATAAGAATATTTGGGTAACTTTATGGGAAAGGGGATTACATCGATATAATTCAAAAACAGACTCATTTATTGCTATGCCTCATATTGGAGTTTTAAATAATCCATTTAAAGTTTTTCAAGATAATAAGAAGCAACATTGGATTTTAACATGGGAAAGCGGGATCTTTTTACTTTATCCGGAGGAGAAAGATGATTTAATGTATAGTCATGTGGATATTAAAAGTAATGAGCATTGGGACATGAATGGTTGCTTTAGTATTACTCAGGATGATAAGTATGGTTATATATGGATTGTATCTACACAGGGACTTTATGCACTTCAAAAACGTCCTGGAAATATAATTAATACTGTGGATATATCTCATATTTCTTCTAAGTTAAATAATATTTTTAGTGAAATAGTAAAAGATAAGTCAGGTAATTTATGGATTGCTGCCTTTAATGAAGGAGTATCAATGATTGATTTAAATAAACCTTTAGTACAAAATTACTCTTTTCCAGTTATTCGGGAAAAGACGGGATTTGTTACAAATATAAAGAACATATATGAAGATAAGGAAGGAGATTTATGGATAGACCAGAATCGTTGGGGAATAGGAATTTACAATCCGGATTCTAATAAACTTCTCTTTTATAAAGATATTCCTTCTCTAAAAAACATTACTAACTTGAGAAATGTAAGCTGCATTACTTCTGCTCCATTGCTTAATGAGATATGGCTGGGGTCTGAGTATTATCCGGAAATTTACAGGGTGAAGAAGGATAAAAAAGAAATAGAACTATTGGGGACTTTGAAATTAACTGATTATGTGGATAATTCAGGATTCCCGCGTTTATTTTATGCTGATAGTAACCATAACCTTTGGGTGGGAACAACTAAAGGTATTTTGGTTAAACCGGCAAACGAAAAGATACTTCAAGATGCTAAGTTTCCATTTGTAGATATAATAGGAATTGGAGAAGGTAAAGATGGTTCCCTATGGATTAGTACAAGAAAGCAAGGCGTGTATAATGCAAAAATATCCTCTGATCTGACATTAGAAGAGAAAAATTTAAGAAATCTGAAGACTCACGCAGAGGGAGTAATAAGTGATAATATTGGAGCAATCTGTGTGGATGATAATGGCTTGGTGTGGATGGGTAGCCAGGATGGGGATGTATTCACTTATGACCCTCAAACCAATAAAGTGGAAAACTTATCTGATATGTTTGATATGCTTGAAGAAGGTATTTTTAATATTATAACAGATCAGTTGGGACATATTTGGATTTCTACCAATAAGCGGGTGATTGAATACGACCCTAAAAATGGTGGTATCATGGATTACTCGACAATGACTGATGTGATGGTAAATTCTTTTATGCCTAATTCTTATTATAAAACTCGTTCTGGGAAAATACTGTATGGAGGTAATAAAGGAATCTCAGTATTTACTCCTTATGATCATTTGTCTGATAATCCTCGTAGAATTAGAACGATGGTGTCAGATGTCAAGATAGATGGTGTTTCTAGTCTTTTGGAGAAAAACAACCAACGTTTTAATTTAAGAAGTCAGATCATTTCTTTAAATGCAGGAGATAAAAATATTGAGATAGATTTTTCTTCTTTAAATTATGCGTTTCCTGACAAAATTAAATATGCATATAAAATGGATGGAGTTGATGATGATTGGGTGTATGTCAGAGGCGATCGTCAATTTGCATTTTACAATCAATTACCTAAAGGTAAACGTACTTTTTATCTAAAGACAACTGATGTAAATGGCTTATGGAGCAATTATATAGCAGAAGTTCAGGTGTTTAAACAGCCTGCTTTCTATGAAACATTGTGGGCTTATTTATTTTATATTGTGTTTACACTTTTATGTCTGTATCTTTTCTATCACAGGATGAAGCGTCGTATTCAGTTGCGGCACGAACTGAGAATAGCTCAAATAGATAAAGAGAAGTCAGAAGAATTGGTGCAAACAAAATTACGTTATTTCACAAATATATCGCACGATTTATTAACTCCCTTAACTATTATTACTTGTTTGATTGATGATGCGGAAATGACGAATGGTAGTCGGATTTCGCAGTTAACTATGATTCGTTCTAATGTGAATAAATTACGTAGACTATTACAGCAAATTTTAGATTTCCGTAAGGTGGAAAGTGGGAACATGAAATTATCTGTATCAAAAAGTGATGTCATATCATTTATAGATGATGTTTGTAAGGTGAACTTTACTCCATTGATGAGAAAGAAAAATCAAACCTTTACATTTCTAACTGAAGATAGACATTTGATGGCTTATTTTGATAGAGATAAATTAGATAAGATAGTATCTAATTTATTATCTAATGCTTGTAAATATACAGCTAATGGTGGAGATATAAAATTAATAGTAGATTCATATTGGGAGTCTGAATATCATCATTTACGAATACAGGTCGTTGATACCGGAGAAGGTATTGCTCCTGCTGATTTGGAGAATGTTTTCAAAAGATTTTATACAATAAATAAAGGAGATGAAAGTGAATCTAATGGGATTGGGTTATCCTTAACAAAGGATTTAGTGGAGTTACATCATGGCACTATTAATGTTGAAAGTGAATTAGGTAAGGGAAGTACTTTTACTGTAGATCTTCCCATTAATAAAGATAGTTATCAGGAAGATGAATTAATATCAGAACATATTTCGGTAAATGGCATAAATACGGATCTTATTTTAGAGAAAGAAGAATTGATTGATTCAAAGGTTGGCGAAGGCGAAGATATGCAAATAGCTGACGTTCATTTGTTATTGGTGGAGGATAATGAAGAATTGTTGTTTTTGATGGAGAAAATTCTATCCAAGCATTATCATGTACTTATTGCAAAAGATGGATTAGAAGCTCTGAACGTTATAAAAGATAATGAAATAGATATTATTATAAGTGATGTGATGATGCCTGAAATGGATGGTCTAGAGTTTTGTCGCACTTTAAAGTCAAATTTGGAAACCAGTCACATTCCTATCATATTATTAACAGCTAAAAATACCGTGGAAGATCGCATTGAATGTTATAATGCGGGAGCGGATGGATATATATCCAAGCCATTTGAATTAAAAATATTAGAGGCTCGTATTAATAATTTTATAATGCATAAGAAAAACAAACAAGAAGAGTTTCGATCTAATGTAGAAGTCAATATTGATTCTTTAGAACCTTCTTCTATGGATAAAGAGTTTTTGGATAAAGTGATTTCTGTTATAAAATCAAATATGTCGGAAGGAGATTTTGATGTGGTTCAATTAGCGGATGCATTAGCTGTGTCTAAGTCTTCTCTATATAGGAAAATGAAAATAGCAACAGGACTGTCACCCATTGAGTTTATTCGAAATATAAGACTAAAACATGGTAGTCAGTTATTGAAGGATAAATCAATATCTGTAGCAGAGGTAGCTTATGAATGTGGATTTTCTAATCCTAAATATTTTGCAACTTGTTTTAAAGAAGAATTTGGTGTAACTCCAAAGGAATATCAAAAATCTTGTTAGGATAAAAAATAATATGAACTTAAAATGCACAAGTACGTATCTTAATGGAAGATGCGTACTTTTCTATATATCAATGATCTATCCCTTTTGAATGATTTCTGAACTTATATTGAACGATTTTTAGACCTATGATAGTTAATAGCGATTATGGTCCAATTTTGGAGGTTTTTGAATGATTAGAGAACTTCTTTCTACTGGATAACTCGCACTTTTGTGATGCATTTGATGCACAACTAATACTTATTTGGTCTAAATAACTTTATAAATCTAATAGTATGGTGATAATTTTACCTAATTTCTTTTTGCAGAAGCCTGTTTGTCGTTTACTGGCTGTCATGGGCTTTTTAGGATTTAGTGGAGCGATAGCGTCTCAATCAAGTTCGCCTGTGAATATTGATTCTGTGGAGACCTATATGAAAAAAGACTCTTTTGAGAAGAATGTAGGATCTCGTTTCGTTACTAATCGTAGTATAGACTCCTTTGGGGTGAGTGATACTGTTGATATCAGGATGTTGCAGCGCTCTCAATTTTTATCTATTCAGCAATTACTGAAAGGGAATGTGGCCGGTGTATATGTACAGGAAAATAATGGAGAGCCTGGTACCATTCAAAGCATGCTGGTTCGTGGCTTATCTTCACCTGTCTTTTCAAATAAAGATGTGTCCGGTGTTCAGCCGACGATTTATTTGAATGGTGTTCCTTTGATGTTGGAAAACAGCTATGTGTACGATATCAAACAGTTTGATATTAATCCGATAGGAGCTGCTGCCAATATGTTGGCGGGACTGGATATATCTTCCATAGAGTCAATAGAAATTATCAAGGATCCGCTTCAGCTTGCCAAATTAGGTCCTTTAGCTGCCAATGGCGCCATCTGGATAACGACCAAAGACGGTTATTATGGTGGGGAGAACGTCTCTATCGGAGTTTCGGCAGGAATGGCCTTTGCTCCGTCTTCGGTTCGTATGACGAATGGATCATACGAAAAAGCATTCCGTCAACGTTTCTATGATACGTATTCTCTTACACCGGGTAAACAACCCGATTATCTTATGGATACAAGAGATGTACGTTATTTTGGTAAACCGGACTGGGCAGACGATTATTATCAGTCATCACTCTTATATAATGTAAATGCTTCTATCGGTGGTGGTTCAAAGAAAGCGAATTATGTATTTACACTCGCAACGACAAAAGATGCGGGAGCAGCGGACAATACCTCTTATACGAAATATAATATTGGCTTTGCCTTGAATATGGTTCCTTTGGATGGCTTGAATGTTAGTACAATTATTAATGCCGCTAAGATAGACCGTGTCAGGAATCGGAATTTTAGAGACAGGTTTGCTGAGATGGAGTATATGGTTGATTTTTCAACTCCGCTTGCACCTGCCGGCAATTTGTATAATGACTTTTTAATATCCAATGATTTGACTAAAGATGATAATTATAACAATTTACTGAATGGATTGTTGGCTTTGAGCTATACTAAGCAAAGATTCAATGCTACAGCCAGCATCAAACTTGATTATACAACAAATGTTCGTCGCGCTTTTTGGCCTATGGCTTTGTTGGAGTCCGTCAACTTTGTATCTAACTATTCAGGATACAATCAACGGATTATAGGTGAAACTTCAGCGAGCTATTTGTTGCCTTTAGCTGATATTCATAAGTTGAATATTCAGTGGAATGGCTCTATAACCAGCGATTTGTATCACTATAATTATACTCGTGCCTATGATGGTGATGATGATATGAAGCCGACAACAAGTACCGGGAACTTCAAGCAGTATCGTTATGTTGATCGTTTGGAGAATAGGTGGGTATCGACTTCAATAGCTTTAGATTATAAGTATAAGAATTTGCTTAATGTGGGATTATTGGCAAGATACGACGGAAATTCCGCTATCCAGTCGGATCACAGATGGATGTTTACACCCGCTGCCTCTGCTGAATGGAATTTAAAGAATCATTTTTTTACAGGTAGTACTGCATTGTCTGGATTGTCTTTGCGTGCATCTTATGCACGAATAGCCAAATCATTCCAGTCCGATAGATATGAATTAGGTCCTCAATACTTGGCTACAAGTATCACATGGAGTGGCGAACCGTTACTTTCCTCAGCTAATGGATTTGCAACAATCACTCGTCCGTATGCATCGGGTTGGGTTGGTTATGATTTAAAGCTTCCCTATTCTGATAAAATGGAGCTTGCTTTGAAAGGTTCTTTTTTCGACAATCGCATTATTGCGGAAATAAGTCTGTATAAGAATTATGAAAAGAATTTATTGACATATTTGCCTGTCACTCAAGAAATGGGATATGAGTATAAACTGGCCAGTGGAATGGATATCAGTAATCAGGGATTGGAATTAAATCTTTCGGCATCCATTTTGAAGAACACTCCGTTGAAGTGGGATTTGTCTTTCAATGCAAGTTATAATAAGAACAAACTAGAGAAACTTCCCGAAAACCAGAAGACAACTGTGATAGGCGACCATAAACTACAAGTAGGACAGTCAGTTGATGCCTTTTGGGTGTATCAAAATAAAGGCATTTATACAAACGACTCAGAAGTTCCTGTTATGAATGGGAAACCACTGAACATAAATGGAGTTCCTTTTAAAGCAGGAGATCCTGTTTGGACAGACGTTGACGGAAATAATCAGATTAACGACAATGACCGTGTGCTGACCGGACATGCCATTCCACCCTATACAGGAGGATTGACTAACCAGTTTGCTTATAAAAGATTCGATTTCAGCTTCAATCTCTTCTTTGCTTTGGGGCATAGTGCTTTAAATCTGCGCGATCAGCAACGTTACGACTTTGCGACTTTGGATAATATTCAGTCCTTGCAGTCTGTCAAGGAGATTTTCTTTTGGCAAAACACTAATCAGCGTGACGATTATCCTATATACAATCCGCAAAGCAGTGTTCATCCTTACCGTGCAGAACAGGATTTGTTCCTTGAAAAGCTGTCATACCTGAAACTGAGAAATATAACTGTTGGTTACACACTTCCTATAAAGAAAGTTGGTAGTAATATACCTAAAAGTTTGTATTTCTATTTGACAGGATCTAATCTGTTATCTTTCAGTAATTTTTCAGCAGGTGATCCGGAATTAGTTAACTTCAATGGTACCTATGACGGGTATTCGCTTCCCATTCCTCGTTCCATTTCTTTGGGACTGAGATTTAAGTTCTAAAAATATCGGAGATGATAAAAAATGAAAAACAATATGAAAAACAATATGAAAAAATTGCGATTAGCTCTTTTCTCCGCACTTGCCTGTTTATTTTTGCAGTCCTGCAATGACTTTCTGGATGTAGATCCCAAACATGCAGCTTCGGAAACCCAACAATGGAAGACCCTTGAAGATACTCGATCAGCATTGATGGGAGTATATGGCTTGACACGCGCAGCCTTAGCCGATAACAATACTCATTGGATATGTGGTGATTTGCGGAAGGGGGATTTTACGGTTTATAAGCGTAGTGATTTACAAGCTGTGTCTGATAATGAATTGAACAAGCCATATGACTTGTTGAAGAAAGTATCTAACTGGAGAAGATTTTATGCGGTAATCAATGCGGCATCTGTTTTTATGGAAAAAGCTCCACGAACTGTCGAACTTGACCGGTCGTATTCTGAACAAAACTTGAAATATGACATTGCTCAAGTACGCGCTTTGAGGGCATTTGCTTATTTTTATATGGTAAGAATCTGGGGAGATGTGCCGTTAGTCACCTATTCTTATGATAACGGAACTTTTCCGTCTATGCCTCGTACAGACGCTCAAACGGTGCTGAGTTACGCTAAGGCAGAACTGTTGACAGCTATAAAGGATTTACCCTATCAATATGGTACTCAAACGAATTTATATTATGGTTCATATGGGGCCCAATGGCAGGGAAAACTGTTCAATAAGTTATCTGCATACTCTGTATTAGCTCACATCTGTGCTTGGCAGGGAAATTATGCAGAAGCCGAGACATATTCTTCATTTATACTAGATCATGCATCTGAGATTAATGCAAAATATACTTCTATTGCCGACTTGACTTCAGAAACAGGGCTGTTTTACTCGAATGCGAGTGTAAAAGGTTCAAGGATTTTAGGATTTAATTTTGCTCACAATGATAACGAAGCAACTCAAAGCGGACATCTTGAACAGTTGACTTTAGCTTATCCATTGGTACAAAAATCCTATCCTGAAATATACATTTCAAAGGACAGCTTATTTTCGATTTTTACCAATTTTGATGACTTGCGGTTTGGAATCATAGATACCATCAAATATTCATCCTATTATGTTCAGAATTTGAATGAAGAAACTCCGGTGTTCAGTAAAATAAAGATTATTCAGGATGGATCGGCGAAAGACAATGATTTCGGAGTCTTTGGCTCGTCTATTGTTTTCACTCGCCTTGAAGATATCACCTTGCTACGGGCTGAAGCATTATGCGCACTAAATAGAAGCACAGAAGCTGTATCCTACTTGAATATGATCCGAACAAATCGTGGATTGAGAGAAGTATCTTTTAAAAAGGATTTTGGGAATAATCGCGAAAGCTTAATTGCCGAGATATTTGAAGAGCGTCGCAGAGAGCTTATGGGAGAAGGCTGGAGGTGGTATGACCTTGTCCGTCGGCAAAAGCTGATGAAAGATAATGAGGCATTCTTGCGACTGATCAGCAGTGGTGGAATCTACTGGCCGGTATCGGAAGATATCATTACTGCTAATTCACAGATTGAACAAAATGAGTTTTGGAAATAAAAAGAAAACGACAATGAATAAGATACTATTTATTTTATGTCTGACTTCGGCTTCCCTTTGGATGCTGTCTTGTACAGATTACGAAGTGGCTTCATATCCTGAGGAAAATGAAACCGAAGTATTTAATGGAACGGTTCTGGATTATTTGTCCACAGGGAATGAAAGGCTGAATTTGAAATTTGATTCTATGATGGTTCTTGTCAACAATATTCCCGATTTCATACAACAGATGGAACAGACGGATGTGCAATATACAGTTTTTGCCATACCGGATGCATGTATCCGTTCCTCATTGGCGCAACTTAACGAGTACCGTAAACAAAAGGAGTTGGGTGAAGCGATTTATTTGAGTGATTTATTAATTGAACCGTTTGTTGTTAAAGATACGATCGTTAATGTTATAACACCGACTTTAAATGATACGATCATTAACGAATATCATTATGATTATAGAGCTGACCTTGAGCGAATGTTATGCAAGTACATTATTAAAGGTAGTTACGATACCGATAATATTCTAGCCAATGAAGGAAATAACTCCTTAAATTCTTTGAAGTACAATTATCAAATGAATATAGAATGTTCTCGCAAACCGGCATCCGGATTTGTAGGCGGAGGAGTCAAACAGCTTATTTTCAGTGATATGAAAAACTCTCAGGTAAAAGATAACTGGAACAGAGTTTCTACGGTATGGAATGATGTTTATACAAATAATGGTATCATTCACATCCTTTCTCCCCAACACAGTTTCGGTTTTGATGAATTTATTTACGTATTTAATAATTATGGCAATGAATATAAGAAGTAAAAATATTGCGCTGCTGTTTTCCTGCGTATTATTAAGCATATCGTGTGTCGATAAATATTTGCCGGATAGTTTGGATGCTTTCGACAGAGACGTCAATTTTACTACAAAACTATATCGTCCTCAACTAGGAAAAAATACTTTGATGTCCGACAACTTTTCATCGGGTAATTCAACGCTTCCTCTTACTTTCGAAATATCACGAATCGTGAGGGCCGACGGAAGTCCTGCACCTGAATTGACGGAATATTTCCCGGTAAAAGTTTGGAAAACTCCATATATGGGTACCGAAAAGTCTATAGAAGAAATAGAAGCTAAAAGAGAAATAGAATATCGTACTCTTTTTCAGGTTAAAAAGCATTCCGGAGAATTTATGATGTGGTCCAATGCCGAATCTTCTTTTGTGCAGTGTGCTCCGAGTGACGGTTATATTTTTGATGTGCTGGTGAAAAACTCGGGAGGATATAAAACTTTTACCGATATGCAGCTTATACCTGTCAGAGAAAGTGATTACGAACCGAGTATATACGATCCGGAAACAGGGTTGGTGCAGGGACAGGACTATGTTACACCAAATTCGTTAACCCTTTTTCAAACAGAAAGTGGAGACTATATGTTTCCTGAAGATGTACATATTTATTTTCGTGAGAACCAAGATAATGATGATGATGTAAAAAGTTTGACTTTTCGTTTTTATGGACCGGATTATACACCGATCTCTCCTTCATCTTTTAATCAGACAGACTGGGCTAATCTGATTCATGGTTTCAACATGGAGAAAACAGATGAATATGTAAAGTACGATGTAGTTTATCCGATGCCATTGGTTGAAATGAAATCAAAATATACCAATAAAGATGGTAATAGAATAAATGTCAATTTTTTATATGACCGTATTACAGCAAGTGGTTATCGTATGACATCCACTATGTCATTTGAATTTGCGATATACAAGGAAGCTCATTGGGAGATAATAGTTGTATTTACAGCAGGAGCCCCCTTGTTTGAAGATGGAAAATAACTAATTAATACCATGATTCTAATATGAGAAATATATTTAAATATGGCTTGTTGGCTATGGCGATTGCCGTCACCTCGGTTGGTGTTCGGGCTCAGGATATTCCTGTCAGTGGTGTAGTCAAAGATAAAAGCAATAATTCTACATTGCCTTATGCTTCTGTTATTATTAAAAATGAAAGTGGAAAAACGGTGCCTCAGCTTTCAACCACAACTGATGATAACGGACGATTCTCTACAAAAGTTAAGAGTGGTTACCGACTTGTATTCTCTTTCCTGGCGTTCGACAGTCTTTCAGTCAAAGTTACTAAACCTTCAGAACGCATGCAAATATATCTGAGTCCGACAGAGAATATGCTTGATGAAACAGTTGTAGTCGGATTTAAAAGAGTTAGCAAGGCTGCGGTAACAGCATCGGTTACGGTTATTAAAGCAGAAGATCTGGTCAATACTCCTGTTGCTAATCCAATGGAGTTGCTTCAAGGGCGTGTTCCCGGATTAAATATTCAGATGAATAATGGTACTCCCGGAGGTCTTCCAAGTTTTTCAATTCGAGGAGTCTCGGATATTTCCGTTCAATCTTCCGGTGATGGCGAGTTTATGATGGGGCTGACTCCTCCTTTGTTTGTAGTTGACGGTATACCGCAGGAAGACGTAACGGGCTATGATGCAGCTGGTTTGCTGTCAGGTGCAACAGTCAGTCCGTTGGCTATGATTCCACTTGAAGATATTGCGAATATCCAAGTATTGAAAGATGCAGCTGCAACTTCCCTGTATGGTTCAAAAGGTGCTTATGGAGTAATTCTTATAGAAACTAAAAGAGGAGAAACAGCCAAACCGAAAGTTTCTTATTCGGCTAACTTTGTAGTGAAAACACCACCGAGGTTGAGAGATGTACTTGCAGGCGGGGCGGAGAGAGCGCTCAGAATTATGCAAATTTTGGGAAATGATACATCCGCCTATCATGGATATAATGAAATCCATAAATTGCAGGCACTGTCAGATAGCTTGAATCCTTATTACAATAATAATACGGATTGGCAGGGTGTCTTTTATCAGACGACTTACAATCAAACTCATAATCTTAGTTTCTCTGGTAAACCTAATGAGAAATTTGACTATAAGATCAATGCAAACTATTATACGGAAAAAGGAATTGTGAAAAACACGGACTTTAACCGATACGGTATCAGGGCAGCAGTAGGATATAAGCCTAATGATAGATTTCATTTGGATCTAAATCTTGCCACTACATTAACCCGAAATAGTAATGGTAGCGGAAATGCTTTCTCACAATCCGGCGTAGCCGCAGGTTCGGCAGCTTCTTCCTTGTTGCCTCCACCGTCTATGTATACAGCTTCCAATTCTGCATTGTCTGTTTTTTCTGTCCAGGCAGATAATCAGAATGTAGTCTATGATGCAAGTATGAATATCATGTATCTGTTGCCATTTGATATAAGATGGAGAAGTACTTTAGGATATAAATACGGAACTGTGGAGAATGAGAAATTTACGCCGGGTATTTTGAATGCCAATAGGGCTACTTGGAATAACGGTAGTGAATATAGTTATAATATGTATGTTCGTTCATTATTGTCAAGAACCGTAAAATTGGGAATTGTAAATTTTGATTTACAGGGAGGTTTTGAACTTTCATCCGAAAAGTATAGCGGTAACTTTATTATGCTGAATGGATTGGCAAGTGACCATATATGGTCGTCCGGTATGCCGTCCATGGCAGCTGGAAGGTCGAATTTTTCAGATAAAAAGAATACGTTTGCACTTATTATAGATCCTCAGTTATCGCTGCCTGGTGGGAAATACGTATTTACTCCCAATATTCGTCCTGAAATAAATTCATCTTATGGGTCGCAGGCGAAATGGGCAATAAATCCTTCATTAGGATTTCGCTGGAACTTCAGCCGTGAATCTTTTGCTAAAAAATGGAAGTTTCTGGATGCCGGAGCTCTTCGTGTAACTTGGGGACGTAGTACCACTTATAAAGCTAGTATTTATGATATATGGGGAAGTTACAATCTGAGCAAAGATACTTATAATGGAGTTTCTATTATTCCTATTGATAAAAACGCTATGCCGAATCCGGATTTGAAGCCGGTAACGTCAACATCATGGAATCTCGGAACAGACTTATCATTCCTTAATAATAAAATTATGTTCGTTGCCGAGGCGTATTACAAACAAATTGACAATCAGCTAAGTTCGATAGAGTTGGCTAACCACAATGCTTTTAATTCCGTAAGAAGTACGAAAACGAGTCTGGTTAACTATGGATTGGAGTTTTCGTTGAACGTCCGTCCGTTGTCAAGGCAAAGTAATTGGGATTTGAATGTAGCGACTTCACTGGCAATTAATAAAGACGTGATCGCAAAGCTGCCTAACGAGGTGCGGCAGATTATTAACAGTGATGCGGAAGTGGTGAATAAATTAGGTTCTAACGCGATGGGGAATTATCTCTATGTGTATAAAGGCGTATATGCGACTGACGAAGACGTGCCTGTTAATCCGCTGACCGGAGAACGCTTGCGGATGGGAGGGAATACTTCTACTCAAGCATACTTTAAGGCGGGAGACCCTATTTGGGTGGATGTAAATGGTGATTATATCATCGATGAAAAAGACAAGGTGATTGTAGGTAATTCACAGCCGCGAATGACCGGTGGTATTAGTATCAATCTTCGTTATAAAGCGTTTTCTATCAACACTAACTGCTCGTTTACGTTGAGACGTGATATTATCAACAAGGCTCTGGCAGACCGTTTTAGGGCTTATGGAACACCTGTAGCAGGTAAGGTGAACCTTACAGGTAGTGGAGCTTTAACACCTATTGAGGCATATAATTTCTGGACAGAAGATAATATCTATGCCCAATATCCTAATCCGTTTGATTATACCCGTTCAAGTATTATTCAGCCTTTCAGATACGACCAGACATTGTTTATGGAAGATGGCTCTTATTTTAAAATTAACGGTATATCTGTGGCTTATACTATTCCAAAGAAAATGCTGGATTTTTTTAGGATCAGCCGATGTCAGCTTAATTTTAGTATGAACAATATTTATACTTTCTCCAAATATTCAGGCATCAATCCCGAAAATGTAAACAATTTGGGATATGACACATCCGGTGGTTATCCCAATGGTCGTACTGTGACATTTGGTGTCTCAATGGATTTTTAGATGAACGATTAAATATAGAAGAATATGAAAAATATAGTTTTAATAATGACTTTGATAGTATCTTGCCTGTTTGCCGGTTGTGACTCGCTTGCAAATAAGAGTGAAGATAAATTATCGGGTGATGATTTTTGGGCGCAGGGAAATGAGACGAATGCGGAAGCTTTTTTGTTAAGCATATACAATTCGTTTCGGAATGCAACAATGTCACAACGTCCTTTCCTTACGTATAGCGGAGATATGCGGTGCGCTCCAATAACAGCCTACAGCACTGGGGATAAATATGTAGCTTATCTGGCTAACAACGATATGGGTGAATTGCGTAATACATATCCCGATGATGCTAGGGGCGGTTTAATAATGCAATGGGATGTGTTTTATACTGCTATTCAGGATGCCAATATTCTGCTTGCTGAGATAGACAAAGTGCCCGGTATGGATGGATTGAAACGGAGTCGTTTTAAGGCAGAAGCTATTTTCATGCGTAACTTGTCTTATTTCTTCATCGTAAGGGCTTTTGGAGATGTGCCTTATTATACAAATGCCTATAATGAAGCTCCGTTGCCAAGAACCAATATGGTTATAGTTTTGCAAAATTGCCTTGCTGACTTACAACCTTTGCTTGACGATGATCCGGGAGCGGAAGTACTACCATGGTCATATTCATCTTATTCGAGCAAAGGGATTAGAGCCTCCAGAGGTTCTGTCATTGCGCTGATGATGCATATAAACTTGTGGCTTGTACAGTTTGATGCACAAAATAAAGAGCAATATTATAGGAATGTTGTTTCGCTAGGCGAGGAACTGGAACGTAACAATGGAGCTTATTCATTACTTGATATAAATAGAAGTTCCGTGATTTTCGCAGGAGGGTCAGACGAAGGCTTGTTTGAGATTGCACAAAATATAAATTTCAATGAGATATTTATGATGAATGCAAAGTTTTCTGATAATGTTTCCTATTCCTGTCTGAACAAGTATACACCAGTGTTCTGTTATTCAGGAGATTATCTAATGAGTCTGTTCCCTATGTATGAAGATGATGCGAGAAAAGAACTATGGTTTGACGAAAAGATATATTCTACTTCGGTTTCAAGTTCTGCTCCTAAGGAAATCAAGAAATTTTGGAATATTGATACTTATGGAAACGGAACAATTACGTCCAACTCCGGCAATCAAATAGTATTCCGTTATGCAGGTGCACTTTTGTTGTATGCTGAAGCTCTTGCCGCTTTGGGGACTAACGATACGAAAGCCTGCGAATTACTCAACCGGGTCCGCAATAGGGCACATGCTTCCGAAATAAATACCTCGGGTAGTGAACTGATGGATGCTATTTTCTGGGAACGCTGCAGAGAGCTTATCGGTGAAGGACATTACTATTATGATTTGGTTCGTACAGGAAAGGTGTATAACAGAAACTATTGTATGAATCCGATGACGCGTACTAATTTCAATGTGGGGGCATGGACATGGCCTATTCATCGTAATGCGTTGAAAAACAACACACAGATTGGATTGAATTTATTTTGGGAGTAACTCTGATAAACTTAAAATGTATAGATATGAAAAATAATATCAAATTATGGAAGAAAATTGTCGGATGTTGCCTTTTGGCAGTACTCATGTACAATTGTGCCGATGATAGTTATTTAATTGATGGTGGAAAAGCGAACCCTTATTATAATGGGAATATGATGCAATATTTGGAATCAAGACCCGATTATTTTAAAGATTTGGTGGAAGTCATCCGGCTGTCCGGTATGGAAGATGTTTTTGAAGACGAACAAATTACCTTTTTTGCACCTACCGATTGGTCAATCCGTGGTAGTTTTAATTATCTGAACCGTATTTGGTATCGTATGGGGCATGATAGCATCAAGAGTTTTAGTCAGATAAAACCGGAAGTCTGGCGTGAAATGCTGTCAATGTACATTGTAAAAGATAAATATTTGCTGAAAGATATACCTCAAATTGATACGACTGCCATAGCAGCCTATCCGGGACAGGCATTTTTATCTTATGGTCAGCAGCCTATGAACATGGGTGTTGTTTATTATGATGCAAACAATGTAAAATATGCCGGTGCAAGACAAATCATATACTCTTATGTCTATGATTTCACTATAGGAGATATGAAAAACGCTTATGTAGCAACATCTGATATACAACCGACCAACGGAGTGGTACATGTACTCAGATTAACCGATCATGCATTTGGTTTTGAACCATATCTTTTCGCTACCAAAGCTATAAATGCGACAATAGAAACAGAACCGGATAATTAACTATAAATAAAGATAGTACAATGAAACATATTACCATCTATTCGTTAATGATTGTTTGCTCCGTATTCACTTCGTTATTGGTAACATCCTGTAACAGTGATCTGAACAGCAATATTAAAGATGATCCGTACAGTGGAGGAAAAGCTCCGCTTGGAATCGGTTTGCTGGCTGAATCTCCTTCTCCGGAAAGCGCTTATCCCAATGATACGGTTGTATTCAAAGCAAAAGGGATGTTGAACTGGTGTGATCCGCAATCAGGACGTTACGATTTCAAGTTCTATATTTCTGATGAAGAAACTAAAATTGTAACTGCTACCGACACGACAATCACCGTGAAAGTACCTGGAAATCTTAGTTCGGGTACGGCTTATATTGTATTGAAAGAACAGGTTTTCTATGGACCTCGTCTCACTGTATTAGGAAATATTAAGATAGATCAGTCATACGGCTTTAAAGGCACTTCGGGACCTATTTACGATTGTGCGGAACATTATTCAAAAGCACGGGTATATTATCCTGTTGGCGACTATATGCAGGCCTACTACAATGAAAATAGCTCGCAGAGTTTTTCTTGTATATCTATGGTTTTGACAGACGGCTCTGTATCGGGAAAATGGGTAACTGACTTCAAACTTGATCCTGGTCAGGGAGCCGGCATTGATCTGGCCAATCCGGGAGTGACAGATATTGAATGTTACCTTAATTCATTTACTTATTTTCCTAGTGACCACAGGGTTCTCCTGTCGGGTAAATTTTCAGAATACGGCTGGGATAAGTTGCCGGTCAATAACATCACGATAGCTACTAATGAAGTAGCCTCGTATTATAAAACTGTAGCGCTGCCTTCGAAAAAGAATAATACAAGCATAAATTGTAAGATACCGGTATTCAACGGGGGAACTCTTGAAGCGCCTGTCCGTACATTTATAACTTCCAATGAGAAGGTGGTAGCAGTAGGAAATATTACAAACTACTGTCGTATTAATACCGAAAAATCCTATGCTGAGAGTATGGTTTTGGATTATTCGAAGGTTGCAAGTGTATTGCGTATGTCAAGGACTGGAGAACTTGATGATAGCTATCGCAGGGATGCAGAAGGAGTTGTCGGGCAGATTTTAGATGCTTGTATGGTCGAAAGTGACGGTATTGTCATAGTAGGGACATTTAGCAGTTTCGATGGACAGTCTGTGAAGAATATTGTGAAGTTGAATGCCGAAGGTACCCTTGATGAAACTTTTATGAAAAACATCGGTACGGGCGCAAATGGAAGTATTACTAAAATCCGGTACAATAAAAACAAAAAGAAAATCCTTATAACTGGGGAGTTTTCTGAGTTCAACGGTATTCCTGCACAGAGTGTAGTTATGTTGAATGATGATGGCACACGTGATGAAATTTTCAAGATCGGAAAAATGGAAGGAGGATTGGCCAATTTTGCCTGTCTGCTTGATAATGATAATATTGTTGTTTCAGGTGCGTTTACGAAATACGATGGTGTAACTCGCCGTGGTTTCCTTATATTGGGTCGTGATGGAAAGGCGCTGCAACAATTTAATGTACCGGGCATCTTCCAGGGTGAACTCTACAAAGTAATTGAAACTCGTACTTCGACCAATTCAAACGGATTGCTGCTGCTTGGTGATTTCAGTCGTTTTGATGGTAATATGGTTCGCAATGCGATAATGATAGAAGTTGATTATGAATAACTTATTATGAAATACAATGGAAAAGTTGATAAAAAATATAATGCTTTGCCTGTTTGCTGTATTTGCATTCTCGTGCAATGAGGATATGGAAAGGCTTTTGACTGATGATTATCCGGAGTCGGGTACTGAATATACTACGGGACACGTATTGATGGTGGTTATCGATGGTGCATCCGGAATAGCCGTTAATGAGGCGTATAATACACGAAAGGCTCCAGTTATCCGCTCCATGACGGATAAATCTTTGTTTACTTTTTACGGACTTGCCGACAATGAAGAAGGGGTAAGTAAAGAACGTGGATGGGCAAATTTGCTGACCGGAACAACAAAGAACGGGCTTGATGTCAATCAAGGAATTGACGAACTCGAAACGCCTTCTTTTCTTCAACGATTGAAAGAGGCGGATGAAAATCTAAAAGTCAGCTTTTATTCTTCCGATACGGAGTTTTTCGGAGCTTTCGGGAGTGTTGCCGATACTAAAAGAAAGACTTCGGCCGACAGTGAAACCGCTGATGCTCTTATTGCTGAAATCAATGGTGAAACAATCTCGGATATCGTAGTTGCACAGTTCGGCGGTGTTCAACAGACTGGTGAGCAATATGGATTCTGGAGCAATGAGACAACTCCTACCAGTGAGGTTATTGATGCGATTTACAATGTAGATGCTTTCATCGGTAAAATAATGAAAGCACTTGAAGCGCGTCCGCGTTACGTTCAGGAAAACTGGCTTGTAGTTATTACATCTTCTTATGGTGGTGTTTATGAAGGTAATGTAACTCCGGCATCGTTGTATGATGATCCGCGTCTCAATTCTTTCATGATGCTCTATAACAGTCGGTTTGCATCCAAATTGTTGCAAAGGCCGGGCTCGGATGAACTACAATACAAATTCTATAGTCCTTATTTCGTCGGTCCCGGACAAAAAGCGACAACAAATGCCGTTATGACTGGAAATACCGAGTTTTTTAATATGGGTAAACGATGGAGTTCCAATCCGGATGAAGAGGTGGATAAAAGTGGATATACCATTCAGTTTAAAATGTTTGATAAGCACGGCGACCCCTGGGGTAATAGAAATATAATATCGAAAAGATATCAAAAAGCGGGTACAGGTTGGCAGCTAATGTTTTCTAATAATACGCAAGTCGAATTTGCTGCTAATTTTAAAGAGGGTTCTTCGGTTTTCCGCTTACCATCTACGAGACGTGACGGATCATGGCATTCTTATACGCTAGTTATAAAAGAGGTTGATGATACCCAGAAAGGTGACTCCATCTTATTTTATCTTGACGGTAAGTATCAGATGGGATGTAAGATAGACGGCAGTAAAGATATGTGGACAGATGCGCCTCTTGCCATCGGACATACGTTTTCTCCGGACAGACCTAGTCAGGCAAATCTATATATAAACGATCTCCAGTTTTACAACGTTGCTCTACCTGCTGATATTATTGCGGAGTATCATTGTACTACAAAACTGGACCTTTTGGGTGAATTATATCCGTATTGGAATAATCTGGTGGGTTATTACCCCAACGATCGCGAAGATGATATCGGATTATCTTATTTGGAAGATTATTCGAAATATACATCAAAAAATAAAAGATTATACTTCAATAAACCGGTTGGTACGTTTGCGCCTACCGATGATTACGTAACGCGCAGGCAGGAGAGTATTGTAACGGATAAGGTATGCCCACTTATAGACGATTCCTACTATAAAACGGTTCTTAATACAGTCGATTTATCCTATCAGATTTTTCAATGGTTTGGAGAGCCGGTTGATTCTTCCTGGAATTTCGATGGTGAAGGCTGGGCATTAGATTACGTTTCTTTAAATAATTAAATTAGAATGCAATATGAAATGCTTTAATAAACTAAAAGCCGACTATGCAGTTTTGCTGTCATTCATTTCCTGTATGTTTTTTATGGGAAGCTGCAACATTGCTTATCAATATGATATCGAAAGCGGGACAGAGGATGATACCGCCGATTCTACCAATGTAACCATAGTAACAGGTGAAGGAATCGATGTCAGTATGTATGAAAGTGCCCGTATTTTTCCGGGTTTGGTAGATACTTTAGTCGATAATACTGTCAATACACTGCTTGCGCTTGATTTAAGCAAGAGATACATTCCTGCATACGATCTGGACGTGCAACAAGTTCCTCGTCCGATATACAGCACCGGGCTTTATGCCGGAGCAGGTGAATTGATTACTATAACCATTAATGACAACACTATGGGGTTGACGGTTATCATCGGTTCTCATTTAGATGATTTGACGGATATTTCTCCCTACTTGCGTTTGCCGGTAGTTACTACTTCGAAGCAACTGTTCCCGGGAAAAAACACGATTCGTAATCCTTTGGGAGGTATGATATGGATCGAAAAAAGCAAGGATGTGAATGGTAGTGCGGATTTTGTTATGGAGATTAACGGGGCTTATCGTTCGCCTGATTTTATTGTCGGTTCTACTGATGTAACAGCGTGGGTTGAGCAGTTGCGTACAACGACTGTACCGTGGCTCGAGTTGCGTGGCCGGCATGTCGCTTTTTCCGTTCAGCGTGAGCGATTATTGGATATGATAAATGATGATCCTATCATTGCTGAAAAGATGCCGAACACACTGGAAGCATGGGACAATGCTGTCGAGACCTATTATTATAACTATTACAGTTTGCAGGTTGGGGCACAGGATTTTTCAATGCGTGCTCCCGATTTTCCTGAGCGTGTGGTGCTGGATGTGGAGTTGTTGGACAATCTGTATATTCGTAATGCCGATTATGGTGTAGTGGCATTGAATACAAATTATCTGTTGAATGAGCTGGCTAGCTATCAAACGTTGAAATCCGGTAATTCTGTTGCTATTTTTAATGCGTTATATAGAAATTACTCTTTCAGAGATATAAAATCACCCTGGTGGAGCGAAGTATCTGATGCGGTAAAAGCAATTCCCCTATATCGCATGGCTGAGAAAGGATTAAGAGAGGATGGGTATCCGATGGGACCGATTTTCCCGGAAGAAGGCAGTAGCATTGCGGAGCAATTCCCCAAAGCATTGGCATATGCAGATACCGATAGTAGCCGCTGGTTTGTATCTGATATAAAGTCGGAAGTACGGCCGACATACGCATTGGCAAGCCTCGTTCAATTAGCTAACTACAAAGATGACGATTGGGCTTTTTATATAGAGTTGAACCGTATGATTAAAGATAAAATTTCCATAGATCATTCTACTTCTACCTATTTCTTTAAGGCTTTATGTGACTATTTTAAGGAAGATTTTTCACCATTCTTTGAGCATTGGGGCTATTCGCTGACAGACGAAGCCCGTAGTTATGCATCGAAATATCCGCTGATGGATAAAGCCATATGGAAATACTCGCCTCTGGCAGAAAATCCATCAAGTGGTGTGGTTGATTTCCCAAGTAACGGGTATCACTACCGTCATAATCGAGCTGACTGGGAGATTTATGCACTGGATGCAAATGGAAGCGATAACTTTAATTCAGGGCAGTCGCCGGACCGATTGCTGGACAGCGACAAATCAACAGGATGGACTTCATATTACAACAACGATACAAGTACTCCGCCACTTCCGTATTATTTGTTTATTGATATGAAAGAGACGACAGATGTTAATGGTGTATTTCTGGCTGGCAACAACTCAGACTTTGCGGCAACTAAGCTGATTATCGAGACTCCTGTCAATCAGGATATTATTAATGATCCGCTTGACGAAAATATAGTTTGGAGGGAAATTGTGCAGATTGATTCCATTGCACATCCCGAGTTGCCCAATATTAAAAGTGAGGGTTTCTATGATTTTCCGTCAAAAGAACAAGTGAGATATCTGCGTATAAAACTTCCTGAACCTAATCGTAATGATAACTGGAATGAAACAGATATGTCTCGTTTTAGGTTCAGAGTACAGTCGTTTACCGAGTTTGGTACATTTTATTATAAACCGTAAATTTATATCAGATGAATAAACTATTAAATATTCTCACATACAGCTTGCTTGTTGTTTGTGTCCTGGCATTTAACTATGCTTGCACGGAATACGATACACCTACTGAAATAGCAGACGATGGAACTATAGATACCGGAATATCTACCAAAATCCATCGTAAAGTATTGTGGATAAATATAGATGGTGCGGTTGGTGAAGTGGTGAAGAACTCCCTTCCTGCCGATGGTGCCATTGCTAAGATGTTGAAAAACAGTAAATATTCGTGGACAGGAGTTAGTGACAATCGAACCCTGTCTGTCGAAAGGAACGAAGACCCTGTAACGTGGGCAACCATGCTCACTGGGGTCATACCCGAAAAGCACAGTATAACCGATGAATCTTATACTGCTAATGTGGAGTACAATCCGAATAATCCGAATGAAAAGGTAATTCACTATCAAAACATTATTAGCTATATTTCGAATAATGACGTGAATATGCTTTCATTGTGTGTGACACCTTGGGCGAAACTGAACAAAAATATGCTTAACAATGCTAAGACTACCATTACTTCAGAAAATGACGTTCAAACTCGGGATGTGGTTCTCAATCATATTGCGAATGAAGATTACACATTCATTCTGGCCGATTTTTCAGGAATGTTGGAGGCTGGGAAGAGTGGGGGATTCAAAGCGGACAACGCCGCTTATGTCAGTGCACTTAAAACTATAGACGGATACATTGGTGAATTTTTGTCAGCGATTGATGCCCGTGAGAATGCATTTTACGAAGACTGGCTTATTGTTGTAACTTCCAATCACGGTGGATCGGCTGATGGTCGTTATGGTGGCACTTCGGAAGTGGAGCGTAACACGTTTGGTCTGTTTTACTACAATCATTATACGGAAAAACAATTGAATGGTAATAGACTATACGGTGCATATTTTGATTCTCAGAATGAATACAAGGCTGTCGTTTTTGATAGTATAGGTAAATATTATTCTTTAGGTATAGATGCATTTTCAATGGAGATCATAATGCGTATGGTTCCTAGGCAGGACGGTACATATAATGGTAACAATTGGGATCGCATACTTGGAAAAGCCGGCTGGGGACTATATAGGCAGAGAGGAACTGTATCCATGAGAACAAATCCTAAGGAAGGTCCTGCTCTTGAGCAAGCTATTACCGGATACAATGATTCTAAATGGCATCACTATGGTGTTAGCATAAGTTCCGCTGCCTCCGGAAGGAGAAATTGGCTCATTACTTTAGATGGTAAGTTGCAGGGATCTGGAACTACGGATACCCAAGGATTGGCTCCGGATTCAAGCCTTTTGGCGATAGGTGGTTATTCTGTGCCAACTTCCTATTATATATCGGAAGTACGTCTATGGAAAAAGGATCTTGCTGAAAGAGAATTTTTGCAACTATCGGGAGAAATTGATATTGAACCTTCTAGTGATATGCTCGGCTATTGGAAATTCAAGCCAACAGAGCAACTTGAGAAATTAGAGGAGGATACATTAGTAATTAAAAATCAGATACAAGGTGGACTCAATATGTATTATATTAAAGATAAAACAAGCAGTTCTCCGGATATCGAACAGAAAGCTTCTGCCATGTTTGCAAATACATTGCCTACCAATGTCAATGCTGAAAGAATCTGTGTTGAGAATACGCTGATAGTACCGCAAATTCTCTATTGGTTAGGCATCTCGGTGCCATCCACATTAGATGGATACGTGTTTATCAATAACTATGCGCTTTCAGAAGAATGGCGCGAAGAGGTGGATACGGAATAATTTGACGAAAAAAGAAAACTTTGTTTGATGCTGGAATTAATGGAGGAGTATCGATTAAATATTTATGTCGGTACTCTTCTCACTCAATTAATAAAGTTGTAATTAATATTTTAAATCAATCATAAAAGATATCTGTATGAAACGGTTTCTTAATTTGAAGTTTAGTGTATTTAGTCACATAAATTTTAGGGCTTTTGTGCTAATTATAGTTGCGCTTTGGGTAGTAATTCCTTTGAAGGGAGTTGCGCAAGCGACTATGAGTGAACTGACTAAAAAAGTTGATTTTAGTAGTGAAGTAAAAATGGTTTCTCAAAAATATGATTATTGGTGTTATTATGCGTGCTTGGAATCTATAACGAATGACCTACAATGTTTTTATTGTTTTGACTTTATACATCGTTATCTCATGGATGGACAATCTAACCCATATCCAAAAAAGAATGTGAGTGATGAGGAGTTTAGAAATGCTATAGAAATGTTAAAAGATAATTCGAATGCGACTTGTACATTTTCATCTGTTTATGCCAATTTTGGTGTATCAGGAGGAAACTTTGGTGATTACCTTACAACTAATGGTTTTCAAGTGTCTAGTGCACTTGATTTTATTAAAAAAATAAGTCAACAAGGCGATAATCCATCTATAACTTTTTTCTTAGAAATAAATAGTGATGCTGCTCATTGTGTCGCTTTTGTAGGTTCTCAGTTATATAATAATAATTGGAATGATCCCAAGTCTATAATTTATATTATGGACCCTGGATTTGATAGAATAAGAGAATGTTCTTTGAATGATGTAAATGCATATAGTGCTGTTTATTGTAAATAAAAAAGAGGTATTATGAAAACAATTAAATTATCAATCCTATTTCTTGTCCAGATACTATTACTTTCATGTAGCGAACAAGTGTATGTCGATGGTACTTCCAAGCAAGTTATAAAAAGAGATAAGATGATTACTCAGGCTATCAGTCAACTTACACCCCAAAACAAACTGCTTGTAGAGGAGATTAATAAAAATGTTCAGGATACCATACTTGAACGATTAAACATGAATATTGCAGGGAGATGGAATGATTCATCCTTGTCCTTAACTTTGATGAAGTCCACTATAAAGTTTGTACCGGTTATTGATTCGCCTTCAAGATTATATTTAGTGAACGATTCAGAAAAGGTATTTAGAATTCCAGAAAAGTTTGCTTGTTTTTATGGGCAGAATGATAATGGGGAAACAATATATTTTTATGCTATATATCATGCTGAAAACTTTATGAAAGACACGAATCCGAAAAGTTATTATCAAGGATATGTTGAAGTGTTTGGGAAGGAAGCTGCGGACAAGATGGTAGAAAGTAGTATAAAGAGGACAGAAGCGGAAAGATGGGAAATTATGTCGTTTACACCGCAGAAAAATGAAACAAAGAAGTTTGAATATGCTAGAGAGCATTCTGATGATGGGACATTTTTTATTTTAACTCGAGAAAATACTTATCCTCATATATGTTTCTTTAAGGATAAAAAGCCTTATTATTGTTGGGGAGCAAATCAAGATGAATTGTCTATGGAACCTTTGGAAAATTATTTGAAACCATAGTTAATACGGAATAGTTCTGTATAATTTATCAGCCCTTCACCTTCTCTCTACATCCCTTATCAAATGGGGAAGAGCGGGTGAAGGGCTTCCTGTTTCATGGCTCTTTCATCGTTCTTTATATTTTAAATCCACCGACACCCTGTAATTACCCGGAACCGGAGTATATATCGGTTGATAGATCGTCCCTTTATTTTGCAATTTCTTTTCTGCCATTAACCTCTTGATATGGCGATATGCAGTGATTTGTGTCATTCCGCAGAGATATTGAAAATCTTTCCGGGTGATAATCTGATTTTCAGCAAAATATTCAGTTAGTTTCATGTCTATTTCTACTTCTGATAAATTGGCGGAGTGCGGTCTGATTTTAGAACGCTGGAATTTCATGTGACACAATTCCCCTTTCAATTCTTTATCAGCTTTAAACTTTATAGCTTTCAATTTTACCCGGTGCACACGTTTGTCTTTCGGGTTACGTATTTCTTCTTCGCAGGAAAGAGTGACCTGAAAGAATCCTAATCCATCGACATGCACCTTTTTACCTTCCAGGAGGCACTGAGCTACTTCATTTTTCAGTTCTTCCAAGGTTGAAATAATGTCCGATACTCTTAATGTGGAGCGATCATGGATGCGATAAGCCAGTTTCTCGGTATTGACGGTCTCAAAACTTACCGGACGGGCATGATAACGCGTCTTGTTCTTTTTCTCCTTTGGCATCGGAGTCTTATATAATTCAAATTGTACTGCCATTTCTGCTTTATCTTTAAATGATTTCTTGTTTTTAGTGCTGATATTTTATACTTATCATTACTATGATAAGATCTTATCACAATAATGATGTTATTTTATCATAGTAGTGATAATATCTTATCACATTGGTGATAAATATAATTTGTCGGTGACAAAGATAAGGTTTAATAGTATGATAAACAAGAAATGATAGGATATTAATGATAAGTCTGGTTTTCAAAAAATGAATAGGATGAAAAGTTGCAAATGGCTTTTTTTTGATATTATATTCGCATCCATTAATCATAAAAAAAAGAAGAATATGGAACAAAAAAATGGTTGGTTTGCCTTTTGGCAAAAATTGATGAAGTGTCTTTCAAAACAAGATGAAACGGGAATAGGGGATACAAAAAGTGTAGCACCTGTCAATACTATTATTCAGTCGATTAAGGGGGTATCATCGTCTAAAGAAAAAGACTCATCGAAAGTGAAGTCACTAACTGAGAGCGTAGATACTTTTTTAAAATCCCGCTATGATTTCCGCTACAATGTGCTGACAGAGGAAACGGAATATCGTTTGTTGGAACGAATGGAGGAAGGATTTGCACCTGTGAATCAGCGTGTCTTAAATACATTCTGCCTGGAAGCTCACGAATCAGGTATTTCTTGTTGGGATCGTGATCTTTCACGCTGTATTTTCTCCACCCGTATTGCAGAGTATCATCCTTTCAAACTTTATTTGGAAGAATTGCCGGTATGGGATGGAGTGGATCGCTTGGCGGCTTTGGCACGCAGAGTTTCGAGAGACCAATTGTGGGTGAAAGAATTCCATATATGGATGCGGGGTATGACAGCACAATGGATGGGGGTTACGGGAAGTCATGCCAATAGTGTGGCGCCTTTGCTTATCAGTACGGAGCAAGGATATTTAAAGTCTACTTTTTGCAAATCGCTACTTCCTCCTGCGCTTCAGCGTTATTATATGGATAAGGTGGATTTAACCAGTCAAGGGCATATAGAACGGAGATTGGCGGAGATGGGACTTCTCAATCTGGATGAGTTTGATAAATATGCTCCGACGAAAATGCCGTTATTGAAGAATCTGATGCAGATGGCTTCATTAAGCCTGTGCAAAGCTTATCAGAAAAATTATCGCTCGCTACCTCGTATAGCATCTTTTATCGGGACATCGAATCGAAAAGATTTATTGACTGACCCGACTGGTAGTCGCAGGTTTATTTGTGTGCTGGTAGAGTATCCTATCGATTGTGAGGGGATTGACTATGCACAACTTTATGCTCAATTGAAAGCGGAGATTTTGGCGGGTGAACATTATTGGTTTACAAAAGAGGAAGAGACGGAATTGCAGCAAAGTAACATGACGTTTTATCGCCAGGGACCTGTGGAAGACGTATTGCGTTCCTGTTATCGGGCGGCAGAAAAAGGAGAAGGGTGTGAACTTCTTTCGTCTGCTGATATCTTTCAGCGATTGAAGAAGATAAATCCGGCAGCTATGCGTGGGGCAAATCCGGCGAGTTTGGCACAAATACTGATAGCAGTGGGGATAGAACGTAAGCATACCAAGTTTGGGAATGTGTATCGGGTAGTCTCCGTCTGATGGGAGGTGAAGCGGATGGTGAACAGGAGACCTTCACCCGCAATCGTCGTGCCAGAGGGAGTTGTGAAGGGTGAAGGGAGGAAAGGAGATTTGCTTATTTGGGATGAAAAATTGTATCCTTTTTGGGGACACTCTTTCCTTTTCTTTTTCGTTTTTTCTTCTTATCTTGCGAATGATAATTCATCTCATGTAAAAAGGTGAAGTAGAGAGATGTTTGATTATGGACAACATAAAATTTAATAGAAAATGAAAAACATTATTTTAATAGTAAGTTTATTATTGATGGGTGTGAGTAGTCGGGCAGACATATTGAACTCTTCTGATAATAAGAATGTGGCAGATAAATTTGATCCGATGCTTAAAGCAGCGTTGTTCCAAATGAAGATTATAGCTGATACCAGCTCTATTTTATTATCGGATATTGATTACGTGGAGGATTTGGAGCTGAAAACCAGTTTATGGATTAATAATGACGTGAATAGAGCGAAAACTACGAGGCATGAAATTACCTCATTAAAAGGCCTTGAGTATTTTTCTTCTCTACGTCGGTTAAAATTGGTGGGAAATCGGACTGATACATTGGAGTGTATTCCTGATTTTTCTAGATTTAAAGAACTTCGTGAGTTGGAAATTATACAAGTCTACCTTCCGAAACTGGATATAAGTGGTTGTAAAAATCTCACGAATTTAAGTTGTAGAAGTTGTGATTTGAATACGATAGACTTGAAAAAGAATATTCAATTAAGAACTTTAGATTGTACTTATAACCGACTGATAGAATTGGATCTTAGTCATAATAAACAACTTCGAACGGTTATTGTTAAATCTCAAAGAAATAAAGGATTACTTTCGGAAGGAGGTCGTGCCGGGATATTATCTAAGTTGATTCTTCCGGATAACCGATCGAATACAGAAGGAATAAGTATACTTGAATGTTCGGATAATAATCTGGAGAAATTGGATATTAGTCGATCACCGCATCTTAGAAAAATAAATTGTAGTTGGAATAAGCTAAAAGCACTTGAAACATCACATAATCAAGAATTGCGGGAACTAAATTGTGAAGCAAATTATATTGGAGAGTTGGATTTTAGTGCTAACCTAAAGATGGAATTTTTAACTTGCGGATTGCAGGGATATGAGTGGATACGCCAAGAAGGGAATGATTATCGTTTATTGAAGAAATTGATACTCCCTGAGCAAAAAGAGAATGTGGAAGGAGGTTCGCTGCGTAAACTTTCTATTAAAGAAATATCAGAAGAAGCAATTCCGGTTTTTAGTGACTACCCTTATTTAAAAGAATTAAATTGTGCTGATAACAGACTAAAAACAATTGATCTTAGTGCAAATATATATTTGGAGGTTTTGGATTGTAGTAGTAATGCTATATCTCAGCTTGATTTGCATTCAAATGTCAACTTGTATTCGTTGAATATTTTAAATTGTCCATTGCAAGTATTGGACTTGTCCCAGACAAAAGTGAAGCTAATTATGTGTGATTTCTATGATAGAAGAGAGAAGGGTGTGAAAAATGGATACATATCTGGTTTGTATTTAAAATTGATTGTTCCTAAAGGATACCATGCTGAAACTATAAACTTTAGAACCCCCACCTTAGAAACTGCCTCTTTTGAAAATGGCTCTATATATAATTATTTACCTCCACAATATGTCAGGATGGTAGTGTCAGGAAAATAGATACAAAACCTGATATAGCAGATAAAAAACAGCTGGAAATTTCAGGTAATGGATTATTTTTAAACCTATTGAGTGATTTTTGAACTCTTTATTTTGTATCATTTTAAGGAATTGGAGTATTTTGAATGATTTGAGTACTCATTTCTTTTCTATTTTTATCAACTTTGCCACTGTGAATCATTCGATGATTTGCGGTGGCTTTTAAATTTTAATAAATAATAGAATAGACATGAATTGCACAAAGATGAAAAAACTTTTTAGAAAAGGTACGTTGAGTATACTTCTTTTAGGAGTAATAACGTTTTTCACTTATCCGCTCTCAGCCCAAACAAATAGTAGATCCGGTAAAGGATTATATGAAATCTTTAGTACTAAAATACCGGACGGGGCGCAGTGGAAAGCTCAGGATAATAAATTTGTCCGTGATGGGGGATACTCTAAAAAATCAGAAAATTATATATATGTAGGAGCCTCTAAAAGTCCGGCAGAACTGACCGGGCTATCCATTCCTATTCGCGAGAATCCGGGACCGGGTGAGTTTCGCTATATCACTTTTGCCTGGGTAAAATGGGGAGGTGATCAAATTGGAATGAAATTTCATGTTTCCGAAAAGTCTGCAAATCAAAAAGGCAAGAAATATGATTTTACTTATATAGCCGGCAAGTCCAAGGATTTGATAAATCCGATGGAAGGTCTTAATCTCGGTGAACTACCGGGACACTGGATGGTGATGACCAGGGACTTATGGAAAGATTTTGGTAATATTACGTTGACCGGTATTTCTTTTATCTGCCCGGAGAGACGTGATGCAGGATTTGATGAAATCTTTCTCGCTAAGACACAGGATGATATAAAGAATGCTCCGAAAGTACTTCCGAGCGAAATTGCAACTCCGGTACCCGTTGATGGAGAAGAGGAAGGGCTGGTATATGAAGAGGGAACAACTAATGAGGATGAACAACCGCAAGGGGTACAGATTGACTGGGCTGCACAGATTAAAGCGGGAGGATTCATGATGTATCCGTTGTATTTGCTTGGATTGCTTGCCTTAGTAATAGCTTTGCAACGCTTGCTAACTTCAAGAGAAGGAAGACTGGCACCAAAAGGACTACGTAAAACAGTCAGCGAATGCCTTGCACAAGGAGATTTGAAAGGTGCGATTGCAGCCTGTGATAAATACCCTTCCACATTAGGAAATTCGCTGCGTTTTATTTTCGAGCATGTGAAAGCCGGAAGAGAAGCTGTCAGCCAGACAGCTGGTGATATGGCCGCACGTGATATCCGTACACATTTGTCACGCATATATCCTTTGTCAGTCATAGCTTCCCTGTCGCCCCTTATCGGTTTGCTGGGAACAGTTGTCGGTATGATCGAAGCGTTTGGTCTGGTAGCATTGTATGGTGACGAAGGCGGCGCTTCTATATTGTCCGATTCTATTTCAAAAGCTTTGATTACGACTGCTGCCGGTTTGATCATCGCAGCTCCTGCCATTGCTTTGTATTTCATTATTAAAAATCGTATTATGAAATTGGCTTCTTTGGTGGAAGTAGAAGTTGAAAATGTAATTACTACGCTCTATCTGGAAGGAGATTCGACGGATATGAACACACCGGGGAGTAAGGAGGAGAAGCATGAGACTAAACTATGATGAAGAAGACAAAGTAGAGGTGCAGATGTCGCCCTTGATAGACTGCGTCTTTCTGCTACTGATCTTCTTCCTTGTGACTACTATGATGAAGAAGTGGGAAATGCAAATACCTTTATCACTTCCTTCAATGACTTCCAGTTTGTCTACCACCCGCGCCGGAGAGGAAGCTGTTATCATAGCAGTGGATGAGGAGAAAAATGTGTATCAGGTAGTAGGACATGATGCGTACACTGGTGAGAACCACTATGTGCCGATTTCTGATCTGAATACTTTCCTTACAGAACTCCGCAACAGTGAAGGTACGGAAATTGCTATTGATGTGGCGGCTTACCGGACTGTACCCGTAAATACGGTAATAGAGATATTCGATCAATGTCAAATACAAGGATTCACGCGTACGCGTGTCCGTTTGGGTAGTAAACCTTATTAAGCTTATGAGACTATCACTATTTAATAACGAAGATGAACCGGAAGTGTCTATGTCGCCCTTGATCGACTGTGTGTTTCTGCTATTGATCTTCTTTCTTGTCTCTACAATGACGAAGGTGAAAAACAGGGATATTTCAGTGGATCTGCCGACTTCGGAATCAGCTATAAAACTGAAACCGGATGATAAACAGGCTATTGTAGGACTGGATGCTGAAGGTAACTTCTATTGGGACGGACAACCTTGTTCGACCAATTTCATGATGGAACAATTGCGGGAGACCTGTATCTCTGATCCGGGGCGGCGTATCCGCATTGATATGGATAAAAACACTCCATTCGGACGTTTTGTGGAAGTAATGGATGCTTGTCAGTTTTATAATTTAACGAATATAGGAATACGAACATATGACGAAAACTACAACAGGGAGTAGCCGTCTGACGGTTATCCTATCATGGGTTATTGCACTGGTCTGTCTGGTAGGAGGAGCGTTGTTTATCTGGCTGATGCCATCACCAGGACAGGGAGCTATTGACTTGCAAGCGAAAAAACAGAAATCTCCGAAAAGTATCAGTGATAAAATAAAGCAGGAGCAGGCTCAGCGGGAGCTTCCCGCTAATTATTCTGAGCAATTAGTGAAGCAGTCGGAAGTATTGGTCAAGAAAAATTTGGAAGATCAGCTTCGTAAATTTCAGGAAATGGCTAAGAAGATGAGGCAGCGGAAAAATGAATTGTTGACTAAAGTAGAGCAAAGAAAGTTACCACGTACGGCACCGGATGATGCTAATGATACTTCGAAAGCAAGGAATATTCCGCAGGCGGGCAAGTTATCTGCGAATCCGTCGGTAGAAGATATGTATGCTCTTTTAAGAGAATATGAGGCTGAAATACAGCAGAACCATTTGGCTGCCAATGCAGCTAAACAGGCGCTTTCCAAGGGACTTTCGTTTCCCGAGGTTTATAGTTCTCTGAAGACAGGTTCTTCCCGTATGCCAAGTTTTGATGAACTGATTCGAATGCAGACTAAAGGAGGGGAATGGGCTACTTCAGCGGGAAGTAATGCCAGCGCAGGTCTGGAAATAAAAAGTACGGCAGACTTGAACAACTACCGTGGTCTGTTGGGACAAGCGACCCGACAAGCCGGACTTGCTCAATCTCGGTTGGAAAATCTCTTTGGAGTAGTGAAGCAGGTCGGAAAGCCCGGTGGCGGCTTTGGAATTGGCAATGGTCAGCCGGGCGGAGGTGAAGGCAGTGGCAATGGGAACGGTTTCGGTGGCATGGGGGAGGCTGCTCAGGGCAGTGGAAACAGACGTCCGATGAATGCTTATGCAGGTCCCCGGCTTAATCAGGAAATGGTAAAAGCTCAGGCATTGCCCGGACGGCGTTTCTCAAAAAGCGCGGATCGTAAAGGGTGGTTATATATTAACACATGGTATATGATAGGACCGTGGGAAAGTTTTGGGCGAGAGGACTTTTCGATTGTCCATCCGCCTGAGATATCTGTGGACTTTGATGCGGTATATACTGACGGACAAGTAGGTACAGGGGTGATGGAAACGGATTCTCATCCGATAAAGGTCATAGGGGAAGAAGTGTATTTGGATGGTACGCTGCGATGGAAGTTTATGCAAAGTGAATCAATGCATAATACGGTTCCTGTCACTACCGGACATTCTACTTATTATGCTTATACGGAACTTTATTTTGATGAGGCTACTACTATGTTGGTTGCCATCGGTACGGATGATAGTGGCCGGGTATGGATAAATGGTAAGGATGTATGGCGCGATTATGGTACCAGTTGGTATAATATTGACGAACATATTGCTCCTTTCCAGTTCCGTCAAGGGTGGAACCGTATTCTTGTGCGATTGGAAAATGGCGGAGGAGGAGCGTGTGGTTTCAGTTTCTTAATTATTCCACAAGAGTAATATGATACACGTTGGCCGGCTTATAGAAATTGAACTACATCGACAAGGATTGTCTGTCACTTGGTTTGCAGAACAGCTTTGTTGTGCGCGGACCAATGTGTATAAAATCTTCGGGAAGTCAAGTATTGATACCGAACTCCTTTTGAGAATCTCTGATATCTTGCAATATGACTTTTTTCAATGTTACTCAGCATGTTTAAAGAACAAAAAGGAAATGATGTAGTTGTGGATACATCATTTCCTCCTCTTTTATAATTTTAGTTTTGTACCGATTGTCGTTTTCTTTTTTGTCCGAAGGTATTGAACCGATAGGCAATATATGCCATAAAATATACGTTAGATGTACTGGATTCTCTGTCGGTGATAGAATTCTCGGAAATGGAACGTTCCGAACTTTCATTCTCACGAAGTATATCATATAGGTGAAATCGGACGGTTGCCTTTTTCTTCTTGAGGAAGCTTTTCGATATTTGTGCGTTCCATAGGGTGCGGTTAGTATCATTTTTACCGCCATATCCTCTTTTTAATCTACAATTGATATTGGATGAGATTTTTATATCCCAAGGTAAGTTTAAGTTTGCTTCAGTTCCGAATGTATAATCAAATGTTTCCCGTCGGTTCTCTTTTTTGATAGAATGTTCTGATTTTCGATATCTGACTTCTGCAGATAACTCAAAGTCAATCAGGTCGCTACGGTAGCTTCCTTTTAAACGTTCTGATAAAAAGAGGTTAGTTGTATTACTTTTAACTGCATCTGACTCTTTGTTGAGCACAGTGAAACCGACAGAGTTGCCGTAATTTGTATTGGTGTGTGTATTTACTGTGAATTTTTTGTTGGATAATGGAGTACTGAAGGTAAGCGAACCGTTTATTCGCCAGTTCCCGTTCACATTAGTCGGTTGGGTAGTCTGTCCTCCGGTATTTTCGTCATATGTGACAATACGTGTTGTACTATTCATTGTATTATTATAGGAGAGGTTAGCATTGAAACTGCGGGATGTTTCAGTAAAGTAAGTGTTAAATGTAGCTGATATGTTGTTATTGAATGATGGTTTAAGTTCGGGGTTAGCGAGCCGTATGTTTAAAGGATCAGAAATATCTTTTTTTCTATATAAGTCGGTCATACTGGGTTGTGCTGTTCTCCCATGATAGTTTATTTTTAAGGTTGTTTGTTTAGAGAAGGTATATTTAAAGTTTATGGTGGGGGAGTAGTTTATTGCATTTCTGGATAAATACTCAAAGGTCGTGTCCCGCATATAGCTTTTATTGGCCGTTTTTTGCGCCTCAACTTCTATACCTATATTATAAAAATAGTTGGTGCGGATAGTACGGAAAAATATGCCGGTTTGGTGAGTGGAATATTTATTTTTGTAGCAATCACTGTGCGCTGTGTCAGGATATTGACTGTATGTATCTTCTTGTTTATCCCAGTCATAGGCATATTTTTCAGAGAGTGAGGAACGGTGTTGATAGCTATAATTAATTTCGATGAACCGATTGGTAAATACAGGTTCCATATATGTTATCTGAACTTGATATTTATTGTTATTGTCAAGTTTTTCAATCCATTGATTCAAAGCTTTTATACTATCACCATACTTTAAGTAATAAGTATTCGAAAGACTATATCGATCGGAATTGCCGTCATCCAGATCGTAATAAAGACGTAAGGCGATGTTTCTTCCTTTACTGTTCAATTTGCGATTCAACTGCAAGGAGCCATTGGTGGAGAATCTGTCATTCGTTTGGCGGTTTGTGGCTTCTTTCCGGTTGATAGGAGTTGACTCGTTGTTGAGCGTTTCTGAGAAGTTGCCTGAATTGGAATTTCCTTTGGAAAAATTAAACGTCGGTCGATACATAATAGTGGTGAGGCTGTCTAATTTCCATTCGAAACGAAAATTAGCGGAAATAGCACTTGTCTTTCCATCGGATTGGTTGTTCTGCAGGGAAAACTGAGAAGTGTTGTCTGACAAAAAAGATTCTGTATGACGCTTGCTCCATGAATTGCGTTTATTTTCCCGGACTTCAATACTACCTCCATATTTGAGTTTCTGAGTATTCTGAGAATAGTTGGCACCTATTCTTTGATTGGAATTAATCCCATTGTCGTTGGCGGTACCATTGATTGATAAGTTCATTTTGTTTTTGAAACGATTGGCCATTCCTTTTGCCCTATAATGGTCGTCATTTCCATATCCTGCTTCAAAGTTACCATTCCATCCTTTTCTCATACTTGGTTTTACGCGTAAGTCGAGTACCATTTCTTCTTTACCGTCATCAACTCCGGTGATACGTGCCATGTCTGATTTCTTTTGGTAAGTTTTTAGTTGATCTATCATATCGGCTGGCAGTTCTTTTAAAACCGTATTGGGGTCGTTAAGGAAGAATTCTTCTCCGTTCATCATGATTTTTTTGACTTCCTGACCATTAATGATTAATTTCCCTTCTTCGTTTATTTCGGCTCCAGGTAGCTTTTTGACTAGTTCTTCCAGTGCAGCACCTTCACTGACGCGGTAAGCGGAAGTATTATATGCGGTTGTATCACCTGTGATGACAACAGGCGGGGCTTGGGCTACAATGACGGTTTCGTTAAGAAGTACAGCATCAGGTTTCAACTCTATTTTGCCTAGTTGAATAATAGTCTGGGTTGTGTTTATTTGCAGAGTCTTATATTCGGTAGTGAAGCCTATGAAAGAAATTTTTAGCAAAAAACGTCCCGGGAGAGTTGTGAGTGAAAATTTTCCCTGTTCCAAGCTGGAAATGCCTTTTACATAATTACTGTCGGGCAAGGATAACAGTTGTATGGTAGCTTGCTCAACGGGGAACTGTGTGCCTTTTTCCAGAATAGTTCCCTGTACTGTGACACGTTGAGTCTGTGCTTGAATATAAGCAGTATTGATGTATGATATAATTAATGTTATTAGTAGTATAAAAGTCGTTTTATTCATAAGGTCTCCCGTTATGAGGTGTTTTAGTGTTTATGGTATTTCTTGCAAATATCTTGATTTTTTCTGTAAAAAGAGTTCATAAAATGATAAATAAAGTTCATTTGAACGATATTCATACCCTTTTGACTTATTTGAGGACCTTTGTTTACGCATAATACCTCATCTTTGCACCGTACTCAGTTTTCAATAGGTATTATTTTAGTTTTTAGGAACACTTGGATTATTTTCAAATTCGCTGTCGGTTGAATGGAAACATTAGCCGATAGTGAATTCTCTTTATTAAATATGAGATATATCATGAAAACAATAGATAGAAAATGAAGAAACCTTTATTGTATTTACTTATTTTAGTAGTAGCTGTTCTTGGCAGCTCATGCTCTCAATCTTCGGAGGGCACATTTGAAGTGGGGAAGAATACTTTCTTGCTGAATGGAAAACCGTTTGTTGTAAAAGCGGCAGAGATTCATTATCCGCGTATCCCGAAAGAATATTGGGAACATCGTATTAAAATGTGCAAGGCACTGGGTATGAATACGATTTGCTTGTATGTGTTCTGGAATTTTCATGAACCGGAAGAAGGAAGGTATGATTTTGCCGGACAGAAAGATATAGCTGCGTTTTGCCGTTTGGCTCAAGAGAATGGAATGTATGTCATAGTGCGTCCCGGCCCTTATGTCTGTGCGGAATGGGAAATGGGCGGCTTGCCTTGGTGGCTGCTGAAGAAGAAGGATATCAAACTTCGCGAGCAAGACCCATACTACATGGAACGTGTGAAACTCTTTTTGAACGAAGTGGGCAAACAGCTGGCTGATCTTCAGATTAGTAAAGGAGGGAATATCATTATGGTACAGGTGGAGAATGAGTATGGAGCATTTGGAATCGATAAGCCGTATATATCCGAAATCCGTGACATGGTAAAACAAGCCGGTTTTACAGGTGTTCCTTTATTCCAGTGTGACTGGAACTCGAATTTTGAGAATAATGCACTGGATGATTTGCTCTGGACTATTAATTTCGGTACGGGTGCTAACATCGACGAGCAGTTTAAACGGTTGAAAGAACTACGGCCGGACACTCCATTGATGTGCAGTGAATTTTGGTCCGGATGGTTTGACCATTGGGGAGCCAAGCATGAAACAAGAAGTGCCGAAGAATTGGTAAAAGGTATGAAGGAAATGCTGGACCGCAATATTTCTTTCAGCTTGTATATGACTCATGGGGGAACTAGTTTCGGGCATTGGGGAGGCGCGAATTTCCCGAACTTTTCACCGACTTGCACATCGTATGATTATGATGCTCCTATCAATGAATCCGGTAAAGTGACTCCTAAATATCTGGAAGTACGGAATCTGCTTGGTAACTACCTGCCGGAAGGTGAAACCTTGCCGGAAATTCCGGATTCGATACCGACTATAGCTATTCCTGCTATTAAAATGACTGAAGTGGCAGTCTTATTTGATAATCTGCCTCACCCCAAAGAGAGTGAGGATATCCGGACAATGGAAGCTTTTGATCAGGGATGGGGTAGTATTCTGTATCGGACTTCATTATCCGCTTCTGATAAAGAACAGACATTACTGATCACAGAAGCTCATGACTGGGCACAAGTCTTTTTGAATGGTAAGAAACTCGCTACTCTGAGCCGTTTGAAGGGGGAAGGTGTAGTAAAGTTACCACCACTGAAAGAAGGTGACCGACTGGATATTCTGGTGGAAGCAATGGGAAGAATGAATTTCGGCAAAGGTATTTATGACTGGAAAGGTATTACCGAGAAAGTAGAACTGCAATCTGATAAAGGAGTTGAACTGGTGAAGGACTGGAAGGTATATACTATTCCGGTAGATTATAGTTTTGCCCGTGATAAGCAGTACAAACAACAGGAGAATGTTGGCAACCAACCGGCTTATTACCGGTCGACGTTTAACCTCAATGAGTTAGGGGATACATTCTTGAATATGATGAACTGGAGTAAAGGTATGGTATGGGTGAATGGTCATGCGATTGGTCGTTATTGGGAAATCGGACCTCAACAGACCTTATATGTGCCGGGCTGCTGGTTGAAGAAAGGAGAGAATGAAATCATTATATTGGATATGGCTGGTCCTTCAAAAGCCGAAACTGAAGGTCTGCGTCAACCAATTCTGGATGTACAACGTGGTAATGGAGCTTATGCTCATCGTAAGATGGGTGAGAACTTGGACTTAACAAATGAAACTCCTGTTTATCAAGGGATATTTAAGTCAGGGAATGGTTGGCAACATGTGAAATTCGGTAAGAAGGTGGAGACTCGTTTCTTCTGTCTGGAGGCTTTGAACGCCCATGATGGGAAAGATTTCGCGGCTATTGCAGAATTGGAGTTGTTGGGCGAAGATGGCAAACCGGTATCCCGTCAGCATTGGAAAGTGATTTATGCCGATAGTGAGGAGACGGATGCCGCGAACAATATTGCAACAAATGTTTTTGATTTGCAGGAATCAACATTCTGGCATACCAATTATTCCTCTTCCAAACCTGCATTTCCTCATCAGATTGTGATAGATCTTGGTGAAGATAAAGTTATTACGGGATTCTCTTATTTACCCAGGGCTGAAGCCGGTAAAACGGGGATGATTAAAGACTATAAGGTATATTTGAAGATGCAACCGTTTAAGATATAATGTTTGAGATTTTTAAGAAAAGGTTAATTATTTATTAGTTTGTTCATTAAGTTATGAAAATCAGAAAGCGACTTTCACGTGAGTGAGGGTCGCTTTCTGATTTTCGTTCGAAATAAAATAATTCTTGTGATGGTTAAAACCCTAAGAGGAAGTATATTTGTTCTCTTATCTGAGAAGGTGATTTATATAATTAACTAGTGTATAAATGATGAAAAAAAATGGGTTTAGCCGATGCGCTGAGATGTACATCGGTCGTTTACGAAAAGAGGGGCGCTATTCTACTGCGCATGTGTATGAAAATGCACTTCTTTCTTTTAGAGGGTTTTGTGGCACACCTACCGTGTCATTCGGACAAGTAACCCGCGAACACTTACGGTGTTACGGGCAGTATCTTTATGAACGTGGCTTGAAGCTTAATACGGTTTCGACGTATATGCGTATGCTGCGTAGTATTTATAATCGTGGAGTAGAATCGGGAAGGGCTCCTTATGTTCACCGATTGTTTCACGGGGTGTATACGGGAGTGGATGTCCGTCAAAAGAAGGCTTTGCCGGCAACTGAGTTACATAAGCTTTTATACGGAGATCCTAAATCGGATATTTTGCGACGTACACAGGCGATTGCTGCTTTGATGTTCCAATTCTGTGGTATGTCGTTTGCTGATTTGGCGCATTTGGAGAAGTCGTCTTTAGACAGGAATGTTCTTCATTATAATCGTGTTAAAACGAAGACTCCGATGAGTGTGGAAATATTGGATACCGCTAAAGATATGATTGATCAGCTTTGGAACAGGCAGCCTGCTTATCCGGATTGCCCTGATTATCTATTTAGTATTCTGAATGGTGATAAAAAGCGGAAAGATGAAAGTACTTATCGGGAATACCAGTCTGCCCTCCGGAATTTCAATAACCATTTGAGAGGACTGGCAAAAGCTTTGCATCTGACTTCTCCTGTCACTTCTTATACCATTCGCCATTCGTGGGCTACTACTGCGAAATATCGCGGAGTTCCTATTGAAATGATCAGCGAATCGTTGGGACACAAATCAATCAAAACAACACAAATCTACCTTAAAGGCTTTGCTTTGAAAGAACGTACTGAAGTAAATAAAATGAATTTGTCTTACGTAAAGAATTGCTTGGTAAAACGTGTAAATGATACAAAGTGTTAATAATCAGTATAAATATATGCGAGTTACTTCTTAGGTAACGGAAATAATAATAGCACAAAGATAGACAAAAAAATAAATAACAAGCAAATAAACTGTCCTTTTTTTCTTTTTTGATTCAAAAATAAGATAAAAATAGCCTGGAACATGAAAGAACCCTTTTCTTCATATTCTAAGATTTTTACGTCCCATAATCAAAGAAATTTCACCCTACGCTTAGACTGAGCTTCCTTTGGTGGCTTGGCATGTCCTATCTTTCGTATTTTAAGAGATTTTTCCCTTCCCTCCTGTGTTTTCCGTTACCTAAGAAGTAACAGAAAAAAGAATGGTAAAAATAGAGGATTTATGAATCAAATTGGGGTAAGGTCTCTATTTAGGAATATACATAGATAAAAAATGAAACAAACTGAAGCTATTTTGGGGGATATGCGATTTATTCCATTAAAGGGTGTTGTATTAATTCTGATTCTAATCTTGACAACAAGCCGGATTCATGCACAATATGCTCTTGGGGCAACTGGGCAGATGATGATACCTACAGCCGAGATGCAGGAAACAGGAACCTTTATGGGAAGCGCAAACTTCCTTCCTGAAGAGGTTACGCCTAATAAGTTTAACTATCCTACCATGAATTACTCCGTAGACATGTCTTTGTTCTCTTTTGTTGAACTGACTTACCGTATGACGTTACTCAAAATGCGAACATATAATGGCAGAGTCGGTTATCACAACCAAGATCGTTCCAATACTATCCGTATTCGTCCATTGAAAGAAAGCCGTTATTTCCCTGCTGTGGTAATCGGTGCTGATGATCTTTTTACAGAAAAGGCTACTCAGTATTGGGGAGATTATTATGGTGTCTTAACTAAGACGTTTGGTTTCTGCAAGGGGCATCAGTTGGCTGTTACAGCAGGCTGGTATTTTCATCAGGGCAATCAACCGGCTTTCAAGAAAGGCCCTTTTGGTGGTATTCGTTATACTCCCGCTTTTTGCCGTGAGTTAAAGCTGATGGCAGAGTATGATACCAATGGATGGAATTTGGGTGGAGCAATACGTTTTTGGAAACGTTTGTCCGTCCATGTGTTTACACGCGAATTTACCTGTGTTTCTGCCGGTTTGCGTTATGAATGTACATTAATACATTAAGAAGATGAAAAGAGTATTTAGTATACTATATATAATATGTTGCTGCACTTTGGAAAGTGTGGATGCGCAATCTGCTGGGATATCTGAAGTCCTGAAAGAATTGCAAATGGAAAATATTTCTGTAGCACAGAAGCAGGATACGATTACGGCAGCATTTGAGACTTCCGTATATAGGGGATCTTATAATGGTATAGGCATTGCAATACGTCGCCTGATCACTCTTCCGGAAGTCTCTACATTGCAGTTGGTCATATTGGATAATGCTTTGCCGCAACTTTGTATCACTTTGCCTGCGAAGCTGATTGAGGATTATCAATCGGGAAAATGTGATTTGGATGGAGTTTACCGTAATATGCAGATGACTACTTCCACCAAAACTGCAATGGAGGCCTTAAAAGGAACCAAACGAGAGTCTACTACTTTTGGGAAAGTGGACGTAGTGGTTTATCCGGGGGTAATGTTAGTTAATAATGTTACTTACAAATTATATAAAGCAGCTTTTGAATTGCAACCGGCTGTAGAAATGCAACTTTGGAAAGGTGCTTCATTGAGGCTGCAGGTTTGCTTACCTATCGTCAATAATGAGCCGGGCAAATGGGATTGCATCCGACCGGGGTATTTGACATTGCGCCAGGAATTTCGTCTGGATAATCATTGGAAGGGATACCTGACTGGTGGAAATTTCTCGGATGATCGTCAGGGACTCGCAGCCGGTATTGGTTATTTTTCTTCTGACGGCCGTTGGACAGTAGAAGGAGAAGGTGGTATAACCGGTTCGTCTCATTTATATGGCAACGACTGGGGAATGAGTAAATGGAAAAGAGTGAATGGACAGCTTAGCGTAGGTTATTTCATTCCACAAGTGAATACTCAATTGAAAGTTAGCGGTGGACGTTTTATATATGGAGATTATGGGGTATGCGGAATTCTTTCACGTTACTTCGGTGAATATATCGTGGGACTTTATGGCATGTATACAGATGGAGAAACAAATGCCGGATTTCATTTTTCGATTCCATTGCCGGGTAAGAAGCGTAGTCGTCACGCGGTACGTGTGATGCTTCCGGATTATTTCGCTTTTCAATATGACATGCGTAGTGGGAATGAATTTGCTCGCCGTGCTTTGGGGGTAAGCTATAGAACCGAACCGAAATCTGCTGAAAACAGCCGTTTCTGGCAGCCGGATTATATCCGTTATTATTTGATTCGTACCAATGAAAAGACAAAACTTAAATAAGAGTTGATATTAGTAATTTAAACAAAAATTGAACAATTATGAGAAATTTAAAATGGTTGTATGCATGCTCTTTGGCGATAGCCTTCGGTGTGTTGTCTTTTGTAACAGTTTCCTGTCATGATGATGACGATGAACCAAAGCAAGAGCCGGGTGAAGTGATTGAAACTCCCGCTCCGGTTGTTGAGTATTACATTATGGGTACTGTGACGGATGCCGGGAAAGGTGTGTCTGGTGTTGATGTAAAAATTGGTACTGAGACAATTAAGACTGACAAAGATGGTAAGTTCTCTGTAACAGAGAAGAATGTAGGTAAGTATTCTGTAGAAGTTGCTCCTAAAGGTTATCTTGCTCAAAGTACTTCTGTAGAAATTGCTGCTAATGCGGAAAATCGTAGTGTGGTGACTGTTGCTGTGGCTTTGACTAAGCAAAGTGAACCTACGACTGTAGAAGTTGGCGAGAATGGTAATACAGAAGAGGTTAAGGTAGAAGATAAGAGTGCTTCGAATGAGGAAGTTAAAGAACCGGGTACTGTTGAACCGGAGGATGTGAAAGAAGATCTTCCTCTTGTAACTCCTGAATTAGAAATTCCAGCTGGGGCAATTCAGACAGAAGGTAATGAAGACGTTCTGGAAGGTGGTAATGCTGAAGTCAGTGTAACTACGTATGTACCAGCCCCAGAAACTGTGACTACAGAAGTGAAGAAAGAAGAAGAGAATAAAGAAGTAGAAAAGACCATACCTTTGGCGGCAGCACACTTTGAACCTAGTGGTTTGAAATTTAAGGAGGCTGTAACGATCTCTATTCCTAATCCTATTCCGGGTGTGACTTTTGCCCAAGATATAGAGCTTACTTATTTGGAGAATGGAAAGTGGGTTCCACAAACAGAGGACATTAATAAAGTTGTTTATGATGAGAAATCAGGTAGCTACACAACTAAAGTTAAGCATTTCTCTTCCTATGCTATGGAAAATAAAGTCACTAGTAAAGTAAGCGCCGAAAATGTAGTGAAGAGTGAGATTTTAGGACAGGCAAGTCGTGATAACAGTGAAAATCCTAAAGCTGTAACAGGAATTGCATTGACTTATAAAGAAAAGTCGGGTTGGGAATGTAAAGATGCGGATATTAAAGCGGCTGTAGAAAAAGCTTTGTCAGGTGCAAAACCAGAAACAGTTAATGCTATGGTAGCTTTCTTCAAAACTCGTTTATACTCATTGATGGGATCGGCATCAGGTATTACAGAAACAACTCGTACCTATAATACTGTAAATGTGAACGGTTATACAACAATGACTTATACTTGCTATGCCAAGACTCGTACTACTACATTGTCGACCACAGTGAAGTATAATAATAAGGATGTGAAGATTTCAGTAATTGCAACACGCTATACCGGAACTGATCATCAGTATAAGACAGTGACTACTAATCCTACTCATAGTGGTGGTAAGGGTGGAAGTAACTAATAAATAATTAAGATCATAAAAATAACCCTTTTTTAATAAACCCCTTTTTTATAAACCCTGTTGGGCAATAATCATATGGGATATGAGGAGGAAGAGGTCACTGTGAAGTGGTTTCTTCCTTTTCGTTTATGAGATATATGGATGTTTGTTGAATGTTCATTTTAGACAGAATTCTACTAATATAAGTTAATGTTTATAATTATGATTTGTATCCTGTAAATAAAGCCTATCTTTGTCACCCAATACAACATAGGACAAATAAAATGTCATGAGCATAATTATTAAGAACCTTAATAAGATCTATCCAAACGGAAATCATGCCTTGAAAGATGTCAATCTGGAAATACCTGCAGGGATGTTTGGCTTATTAGGACCCAATGGCGCCGGCAAATCTACTTTAATGCGTATTCTTGTAGCCCTTATGGAACCAACTTCCGGGCAAGTAGAAATTTGCGGTTATGATTTGATGAAACAGCGGAAAGAAATACGCGGTATTCTGGGGTATCTTCCTCAGGACTTTCGTTTTTTTGCCAAATACAAAACGTATGAGTTTCTTGATTACGCGGCGCGTTTGTCCGGTATGACCCATAGCAGGCAGAGAAAACAAGCTGTGGATGAAATGCTCGAAAACGTAGGGTTGTTCGATGTTCGCGAACGATATGCCAATAAATTATCGGGAGGTATGAAGCGGCGGTTAGGAATTGCACAAGCGCTGATACATCATCCTAAGGTAATCATTGTTGATGAACCTACTACCGGACTTGACCCGGAAGAACGTATCCGTTTCCGTAACCTTCTTTCGGAGGTCAGCGAGAATGATGTGACTATTATTTTGTCTACTCACATTGTCGGTGATATTTCCAGTACTTGTAATAATATGGCGTTAATGAACCGGGGACAAGTTTCCTTCAACGGTTCTCCGCAAGATATGCTGAAATTAGCCGAGGGCAAAGTGTGGAGAATCAGGGCTGCGGGAGATCAGTTGCATGAGATCGATAAAAAATATCCGGTAATCTCCACGATTCCATCGGGGACAATCTGGGAAGTACAGGTGGTTGCCGATGAAGTAGAAGGATACGAAGCGGAACCATTTCCCCCTAATCTGGAACACGCCTATGTATATTATATGGAGAATCAATTAAACCTTTGGACAAACGACTAAACACGATATGCTGATATGACCTTTATATCTAATATACAATCGGTAGCAAAATATGAAAGTAAATTATTAATCAGAAGCTGGTTCTTCAGAGTATTCACGGTACTCGCTGTAACTATCATTACTTTTTTCAATTTCCAGTTGTTCGTATCGGAAGATAGCGGAGGCTTCTGGATTGCTACAGCCATTCCATCGAACATTCCTTATCTAATTTTACTGTTGCTAAATACAGGGCAGGCTGTTATTGCTATCTTTCTGGCATCCGACTTCCTGAAAAGAGATAAAAAGCTGGATACATCAGAAGTCTTTTATGTCCGTCCATTAAGTAATGCTGAATACGTCATCGGTAAGATTTGGGGAAATCTGCGCGTCTTTTTGTTGCTGAATCTCATTATTATGGCTATTACGGCTGCATTCAACCTGACATTGGGAGAAGTGGACTGGATGGCTTACTTGCTTTATTTTCTGTTGATCAGTGTCCCTACGCTGATTTTCATTATTGGCCTGGCTATCTTTCTGATGCTGGTATTGAAAAATCAGGCACTGACATTCGTTTTATTGTTAGGATATATCGGACTTACCGTTTTCTATATTGAAGATAAGTTTTATTATCTTTTCGATTATATGGCTTATAGTCTTCCTTTGGTGAAGTCCAGCATTGTCGGTTTTTCCAACTGGGAGGTGATTTTAAATCATCGTGGCATCTATTTTCTTGCCGGACTGGCGTTTGTCTTTTTCACGATTTCCCTGTTCAGGCGTCTGCCGAATTCATCTCACAGTAATTATCCGTGGCTGGTTATTTCTTTTTGTACTCTCATGTTAGCTTTCGTATGCGGTTATTGGCATATACATTCGATTTTATATCAAAGTGATATACGCGCTACCTATACGAAGATCAACAACCAATATGTCTCTACTCCGAAGATGTTCATTCATGAATATGATCTTTCTGTAGAGCAGCATCCTGAAGATTTTCTGTCGGAAGTAACTGTGAAAGGAGTGGCATTGGACTCATCTGCCGTATTCACCTTCTGTTTGAATCCGGGATTAACCATTCATTCCGTTCATTCGGCCGGACAGCAACTCAAGTTTAAACGTGACAAGCAAATAGTATTGGTGGATTTCGGCACGAAGCATGCCAAAGGCGATACAATCTCTGCAACATTCAGGTATGACGGACAGATAGATAACTCATTCTGTTATTTGGATATCCCTCCCGAAGTGCTGCAAGCTTCCAATAAAAAGTTTCTGTTCAACATAGACAAGCAGTATAGTTTTCAGACGAAAAATTATCTGATGCTTACCCCTGAAACTTATTGGTATCCCCGTGCAGGAACAAGCTATAGTGATAAAAATCCTGACTGGCAGCAAACTTATTTCAGTAATTATCGCTTGAAGGTCAAGCCTCTACCGGGGTTAGTTCCTCTTTCTCAAGGGGAAGGAAAGTGTGATGAAGAAGGAGTGTATTCGTTTAAAGGAGATTATCCGTCTCAGACACTATCGTTGGTCATAGGTGACTATCAGCAAAAAAGTGCTTATGCGGACAGCATTCTTTATAGCGTTTGGCATTTAAGGGACCATGACTATTTTACTGCTTCGTTTGATTCTATTCACGATACCATTCCCTGGCTGATACGTAATGTGAAAGAGCAACTGGCACGGCAATATAAACTGGATTATCCTTTTAAGCGATTTTCTATTGTAGAAGTTCCTGTGCAATTTGCCAGCTATGAACGTGCCTGGTCGCAAGCGCAGGAGACAGTACAACCTGAAATGGTATTGTTCCCCGAAAAAGGAGCTATATTCTGGGAACTGGATGTGAAGAGGCAGGTGAAGAATCATATCCGGTGGTCGGGAAATAATGAAATCAGTCTGCAGGAAGCCCAGATGCGGACTTTTAGTAACTTTGCCTGGATGTTTTTGCAGACAGAAGGCGATTATAACTTTTCGTCGGGTAGTAGAGGACGGGGAAATCTTTCGTCTACGGCAAATCCTTATTTCCTTTTCCCGCAGATTTATAATTTCCGTTACAATATTTACTCTTCGGAATGGCCTGTTGCCAATCGGGCTATTGAACTATATCTGCAAAAGAAGTCGGAAAATGAAGGATGGGAACGTCAGATAAATGGGCTTAGTAACAATGAAAAGGCCAACCTGCTGCTGGAAAAGCATACGTTCAAGGAGTTGCTGGCTGATGTGGAACAGCGTAATCTGCAAAATAATATCGTAGGACTGGAGGCAAGCCGTCTTTTTGCCCGGTCAGAAATAAACATGGGCGTAGATGCTTTCCGGGATTCACTATATGCGATGTTGAAGCGTAATACATTTCTGAACATAAAGTTCGAAAATATGCTGGATACTCTGGGAGAAATGAGCCGGACGGATCTTTATTCATATTTGAAAGAATGGGAACAGTTGACGCCTCTTCCTTTTTATTCGATCGGAGAGCCCGAACTGACCAAAGTTGTCAATAAAGGAGGAGAAGAATTCTTTGTCTTGAAAGTACTGGTGAGCAATAACTCGGATTATGACGGAATCATTCAGATGAACGTTCTTCAAAATGGCTGGTGGTATCAACCGATGGAAGATCCCAGAGCCAGAAAAAAGGTAGAGATAGCTGCCCATACAAGCAAAGAATTTGTTTCTGTCTGGGAAGAACAGATACGTGATGTGGAAATCAATACGATGGTTTCCGGCAATCTTCCTTATATGATACGGCAATCCATTGGTAATGTAAAACAAGAACGGAATAAAATAGTCAAGGACACTATCTATACCTTGCCGGAATCATCCTTAGAAATGCCGGGAGAGGTTATTGTGGATAATGAAGATTCCACTCTCTTTGTACTTTCTACCCCTGCTGTCGTAGGACTTCTGCCTAAATGGCTGGATAAAGTGGAGGATACTTCCTTTAAATATTCGGGCATATCCTGGTGGCGTGCGCCTTTACAATGGACAGCTACCACCAATGCTAAATACTATGGCAAATATATCCGTTCGGCCTATGTGATTAAGAGTGGAGACGGCAGTCAGACGGCTACATGGAAAATTCCTGTGCCGGAAGCCGGTCAATATGAGCTTTATTATCATGTATTCAAGGATGATGAGCTGCGATGGAATGATCGCCTTCAGGGTGAATATCATTTCAGGGTGGCATACGACAGCGAGATGGAAGATGCTTATATCAATCTGAGAAAAGCCAATGAGGGTTGGGAACAACTCGGTACTTACTATTTTAGTGCCGATACGGTTCGTGTCGTGCTGACGGATGAATGTAAGCTGCGTTCTGTGACAGCCGACGCAGTGAAAATAGTGAAACGATAATTATTAAAACAGCAAACTATATGCAAAGTGACTTACTACTATTAAAAAGAATGCTGCTGACAATCGTAACTTTTACGGGAATTGCCCTGACATCACAAGGACAAATTCCTTTAACGATTGACAAGGCAATGGAGATTGCGCAGGAGAACAGTCCTTCTCTTCGCCGTTCCTACATGAATCTGGAGAGATATAAGCAGAATCTGCTGGCGCAGAAGGCTTCATTAAAGTCTCGATTTTCATTAAATCTGAACCCGGTGGACTATAACAAGAACAGGCGTTTCGATAATCGTCTGTCACAATGGTACACGAATGAAACATTCAATACCAGCGGGACCTTTCAGGTCGATCAGCCCATTCTATGGACAGACGGTACTATTTCTTTAATCAACCGTTTCGGCTGGCAGGACAACAGTTCCATTATAGAAGGGGATAAAACTAGTAACCGGGCATTCAGCAATGACCTCTATCTGCAATTGACTCAGCCTATTTTCACATACAACAAGCGTAAAATGGAACTGAAGCAAATAGAATATGATTATGAAAATGCCAATATCAGTTATGCTTTGCAGCAACTGAATACGGAGAAAAGTATAACCGATCAGTTCTATTCTGTCTATATGGCACAGAGTAATCTGGAAATCAGTCGTGAAGAACTGGTTAATGCCCAGCAAAGTTATGATATTATCAAGAATAAGGTAGAAGCGGATTTAGCAGCGAAGGACGAACTCTTTCAAGCGGAACTGAATCTGGCTACGGCACGTTCGTCTGTAGACGAAAGTCAGGTGAATCTGGAGAATGCGAAGGACAAACTCAAACAGACTCTCGGAATGAGGCTGGATGAAGATATTCTCGTATTTGCGGAAGTGGAGATTAAACCGATTCAGGTAAATCTGGACCAGGCCATATCGCATGGATTGGGTTCGCGTCTGGAACTTCGTCAGCGTGAAATAGAGAGCAAGGAACTTGAGTTCGATATGATTAAGACAAAAGCGCTGAACGAGTTTAAAGGAGATGTATCCATCTCTTTCGGATTGATAGGAGATAATAGCCACCTGAATAAAGTTTATAATAATCCGACACAGAATCCAAGGGTTTCCATCAGCTTTGCTGTCCCTATTTTCGACTGGGGTGAAAAGAAAGCAAGGATTAAAGCACAAAAGATGGCCCAACGGATTAATGAACTCGAGTTTCAAGAGGATAAAGTGGATATCGAGCTGAATATTCGTCAGGTATGGCGTAACCTCGAAAACCTCCGGACTCAGATTAAGATCGCCGAGCAAAATGTACAGAATGCACAGTTGACCTATGATCTGAATCAGACTCGTTACCGGGAAGGTGACATAACCGGTATGGAAATGAGCCAGTTCCAGACTCAGCTTTCGAATAAGAAGATTACTTATACGCAGGCGTTGATTAATTACAGAATAGAATTACTTAATCTTAAAATCCTTTCATTGTATGATTTCGACAAGAATATCCCTCTTGTTCCTATGAAAGACATTATTGATAAAAAATAAGCAGACCATGAAACAGTATCAAATTTTTATTGCATCTTCTTTGTTAACAACCTTATTGTTAACCGGCTGTGGCAACAAACCACAAAACGCACCCAATAATATTGCAACTCCGGTATCTGTCGTGGAGCTGAAGAAAGGTTCTATCAGTAAATTAATAAATACAACAGGAACAGTGCAGCCGACTTACGGTGCATCTCAGAATGCGGAAATGAGCGGATTTTATAAACTTCAGACTAATCCGAGAACCGGAAAACCTTTCAAAATGGGAGACAGGGTAAGTAAGGGGGAACTGATAATCCGTCTGGAAGACAAGGAGTATGAAAACGGAATCGCTATTGACGCTAAAAAACTAAGTCTTGAAATTGCCGAACAGGAACAGTCAAAGCAGAAAGCTCTCTATGAAAAAGGAGGGGTGACGATGAGTGAAATGCGGAATACGGAAGTAAAAGTAACGAATGCCCGTTACGATTATGAAAACGCAAAACTCAATCTGGAGAAGATGAAAGTGAAAGCTCCGTTTGATGGTGTGATTGTTGATTTGCCTCACTATACGGCCGATACAAGAGTGGAGCAGGGAAAGGCTATGGTGAGTCTGATGGCTTATGATAAAATGTATATGGATATCAATCTGCCGGAAAGCAGCATTCGTTATGTCAAGGAAGCGCAACCGGTATATATTACTCATTATACCATCCCCGGAGATACTTTAAAAGCGAGAGTCGGTGAGCTGTCTCCTGCAATCAGTACGGAGACACGTACTTTTAAAGGAAAGATTCTGATTGATAATGACCAACTGAAGCTGCGTCCGGGTATGTTCGCCAAAGCAGATATTATCGTTGACAGAGCTGATAGTTCTATCATTATACCTAAAGACGTAATCCTGTCCAATCGTCGCCGGAAATACGTATATATCGTCGAAAAGAATACGGCAAAGATACGTAATCTGCAAACAGGTCTGGAGGATGAATACAATATCGAAATTCTATCCGGACTTAATGTAAATGACAATTTGGTAGTGAAGGGTTTTGAAACACTGAAAGAAGACGCCAAAGTCAAAATCCAAAAGTAAATCATGGATGCGATATATGAACGCATCTTTTGAAAATAGGAAATACTTATGAAGAATATAATCAAATTTGCAGTAGGCAATCCGGTTACGATTTGTATGGTAGTATTTGCCCTCTTATTGTTGGGAAAAGTATCATATGATCAGTTGAGTGTGGATTTATTGCCCGATCTGAATAATCCCCGCCTGTTTATTGAATTAAAGGCGGGTGAACGCCCTCCCGAGGAGATCGAAAAGCAATTCGTTAAAAATATGGAGTCTATGGCGATTCGGCAGAGTGATGTTACTCAGGTCTCTTCCGTGATTAAAGCCGGGACGGCACGAATTACTGTAGAATATACCTGGACAAAGGATATGGATGAGGCTTTTCTAGATTTGCAGAAAGCCATGAATCCGTTTGCCCAGAACAAGGATATTACTGAACTGAAGATTACGCAACACGATGCGAACTTGTCTCCGGTAGTTTTGGTGGGAATGTCTCATCAGAGTATTACAGATATGGCGGAATTAAGGAAAATCGCCGAAAGCTATATCCGCAATGAGTTGATTCGTCTGGAAGGCGTGGCTGAAGTGACGCTTTCGGGAGAAGAAGTCAGTACTCTTACCATTCAGACTGATCCTTATAAACTGGATGCTTTTCAACTGAAAATAGAAGATATCGCTTCGCGCATCGAATCGAATAATCAGAGTATATCCGGTGGACGGGTCAGTGAACTGGGATTACAATATCTGGTGAAAAGTTCGAGCTTGTTTGCTTCGGAAGATGATTTTGAGAATCTGATTGTCGGATACAAAGCGATACAACAAGAGGAAGCATCCGGAAACAATGCTTCGGGAACAGCGACTGCCAACAGTAATAAAGCTCCTGTTTTTTTGAAGGAAGTGGCTACTGTGCAGTTTTTGAACGCTCGTCCGGAGAACATTGTACGGATTAACGGGAAGCGTAGTATCGGACTGTCTATTTATAAGGAGATGCGCTTTAATACTGTAAAAGTGGTGGATGAGGTAACCCGCCAATTGGCAGTGATAGAGAATGCATTGCCCGGTTATCATTTTCAGGTGATTTCCAATCAGGGTACTTTTATAAAAAGTGCGATAGGAGAAGTGAAGAGCAGTGCTGTTCTGGGTGTTATTCTCGCTATTGTAGTCTTGTTTGTATTCCTTCGCCGGATGGGGACAACACTGATTGTCAGTCTTGCTATTCCCATCTCGATTGTGGCTACTTTCAATCTGATGTTCTTCAACGGACTGTCACTGAATATTATGACATTGGGAGGACTGGCGCTCGGGGCGGGTATGCTCGTCGATAATGCCATTGTCGTCATAGAAAGTATCTTCCGAAATCAGGAGAAAGGATTGAGTATCAAAGAGGCTGCTATTAACGGGACGGCAGAAGTTGCCAATGCGGTAATAGCTTCTACTCTGACGACTATTGTCGTCTTCCTGCCGATTGTTTATCTTCACGGAGCTTCGGGCGAACTGTTTAAAGATCAGGCATGGACGGTTACTTTCTCACTGGTTTCTTCTTTGTTTGTGGCTATCCTGGTGATTCCGATGTTATATATCCAGCTTTCCGGCAAGAAGGTTAAGCTGGAAGAAGTGAAGTCCATTCGTATTACAGGATATAGCAGAGTGCTTCGCAAGCTGATTCAGCGACGTTGGCTGGTGATCGGTATGGCAGTGTTACTCCTTATCGTGACTGGATTGCTGACTCCGTTTATCGGAACTGAGTTTATGCCCCGTGCGGAAAGCAAGACGTTTACGGCTGTAATCAAAATGCCCGAAGGTACACAGATGGAACGCACTTCCGCTGCTGTAGGTAATCTGGAAGAATTGTTATATGCTATCGTTGGCGGTGATTCTTTATGTACGGTATACAGTCATATCGGAGAGGGGAGCGGTTCGGAAAATGCGATATTTGAAGGAGAAAATACAGCAATGATGAAAGTGATCCTTTCACCGGAATGTACACTTTCACCGGAAAAGGTGATTGCGTCTTTCGTGGAATCGGCCAAGAATCCTGACGGACTGGAACTGACGATTCAGCAGGATGAGAATTCTCTGAGTTCACTGTTAGGAAGCGAAGGGGCTCCTATTGTTGTGGAGGTCAAAGGAGAGGAGTTGGATGAGATTGCTCAGTTGACTGAAGAGGTGAAGGAACGGATGATTGGCGTAAATGGAATCTATGATGTTATTACCTCCGTGGAAGACGGTGCTCCGGAAGTTGTGATCTCGATTGATCGTACAATAGCCGGTATCAATAATTTGAGTGTGGCTATGGTAATCGAACAATTGAAGCAGCAACTAAGCGGTAAGGAAGTCGGTAAGATGGAATATCGCGGTGAGATGCGTGATATCGTCATAAAGGTGCCGGATATCCCGTTGAGTTCTCTTGGTGCTCTTGTCATCAAAAGTGGAACACAGGAATTTGTATTACAAGAGATTGTTACCATTACTCACGGACAAGCGCCCAAGGAGATTCTGCGCCGCAATCAAAGCCGTATCGGTAAGGTGATGGCTAATATGGATGCGAGTAAATCACTGGATAAAGTAGCAGCCGAAGTGCGTGAAACGGTGAAAGGTATTGAATTGCCTGCTAACTACAGTATTACAGTGACAGGAGAGGAAGAAAAACGGCAAGAATCAATGAACAGTCTGTTGTTTGCTCTGATGCTTTCTGTTGTACTTGTCTATATGGTGATGGCTTCCCAGTTTGAATCCTTGCTGCATCCGTTTACGATCTTGCTGACTATTCCTCTGGCTGTAGTAGGTGCTATCTTACTTTTCTTCATTACCGGAACCACTATCAATATGATGGGAGTTATCGGTATTGTCATGCTGGGAGGTATTGCCGTCAATAACTCTATCATTCTGGTAGACCGTATCAATCAGCTTAGTCAGGCGGGAATGGAGTTGACTGATGCCATTGTAGAAGCAGGGCAACAGCGTATCCGTCCGATCATCATGACTACTTTGACTACGATTCTGGCCATGCTTCCGATGACATTCAGTTTTGGTGAAGGTGCATCTTTACGTTCACCGATGGCTATAGCTGTGATCGGAGGATTGATAACTTCTACTCTGATGAGTTTGATGGTTATTCCTTGTGTCTATTATGTCTTGGAGAATATCAAAAGACGTATAAATCGCCGAACTAAAAACAGCTGAAGATGAACTTTTTACTAAATAGGAGAATAACGATTTGTATGCTGTTTATTGCACTCAGCCTGCTGGGCTATGTGTCGTATAAACAACTTCCGGTGGAGTTGCTGCCCAACGCAGAACTTCCGGTTCTGTTTGTCCAGGTGTCGTCACAGCAGGATATGGACCCTTCGTATGTAGAGTCGGAAGTGATTATTCCACTCGAAGGAGCGGTCAGTGCGATAGGTGGAGTAGACAAACTGCAATCCTACATTGACAGGAGGCAGTCCAGCATACAGATTGACTTTAAAAAGAATATCAACTTCAAGATGACCAGTCTTAAACTGCAGGAGAAAGTGAATGAAATCGCAGCCTCCCTGCCGACCGGTTTTACCGTACAGGTACAGAAAGTGGATATTGCTCAGATGAATAATAACTTCATGGTGCTTCAAGTGCGTGGTACGGGAGGAACTGACCGTGTCCGGAGTCTGGTAGACGAGGATGTTCGTTCTGATCTGGAGAACATAGATGGAGTAGCTTCCGTCAATATCTACGGAGGACGGCAGAAAGCCATTGAAGTGCGTCTGAATCCGGAGGCTTGCAAAGCTCTGAACCTCACAGCTTCCAAAATAAGCGGTTTGCTTTCGCAGAATACCCAGGAAAAGACATTTGTAGGCTTCGCAGATGAACCCGACAGCAAGAATTTTGTCCATGTCAATGCGATGTATACCAAAGTCTCTGATTTGGAGAATATAGTTGTCGCTCCCGGTCCTATTCTGCTGAAAGACGTGGCAACCGTCTTTTTTGACTTGAAAGATGAAACCACTTATAGTCGTGTGAATGGAAAAGAAGCCGTCTCGGTTGCTTTGATCAATGATTCACAGGCTAATCTGATTGAACTTTCACACCGTGTATCCGATGTGATTGAAAAGCTGAATGAGAAACTGGCTCCGCTCGAACTGGAAATTGTCATTCAGGAGAACAAGGCTGAAACCATGGAAAATAATATCAACCAGATTATTAATCTGGCATTGGTAGGGGGATTATTGGCTGTGTTCGTTCTTTGGCTTTTCCTGAAGAATATGCGGCTGGTGTTTTTTATCGCACTTTCCATACCGATTTCTGTCTATACGGCTTTCAACTTCTTCTACGCTTTTGGTATCACTATCAATAGTCTTACCTTGGTAGGAATGGCGTTGGCCATCGGAATGCTGCTGGATAATAGTGTCGTGGTGCTTGAGAATATTTATCGTTTGTCGGGAAACGGCTATACGCCCGAACGTTCGGTAACGCAGGGAACAAAAGAAGTGTGGCGCTCCATTGTGGCGGCTACCCTGACTACCATTACTGTATTCCTGCCGTTCGTTTTTTCTGATAATTTCCTGATAAAACTGATCGGGCACCATATCGGAGTATCCATTATATCAACTTTGACGATCTCGCTGTTTGTAGCTTTACTTTTTATACCGATGATTACTTACCTTCTTTTGAAGAGTAAGAGTGGGAACAGTGTCGTTTATGAAAAAGTATCGATCGTTCAGCGTCCGATGCAGGTCTATCTGGTCTTATTGAAGACTTGTATGCGTAATCCGGGAGTGACAGTCTTTGGAGCTGTGATCTTGCTTTTTGCAACGTTGATTTTGTCATTGACCTTGAATGTGCAACAGATGAAAGAAGTTGCTTCAGACCGGTTCAACATCAGTGTCGTGATGCCTACCGGAAGTACGCTTGAAAATACGGATAAGATTGTAAAGGTACTGGAAGAACGTCTGGAGGATTTTCCGGAAAAGAAAGATCTGATTTGCCGTATTCGGGAAAAAGAGGCGACTCTGACACTCGTTTTGCAGGAAGATTACACAAAGATCGCCAAACGGAAAATAGCCGATATAAAAGCGGATGTGCAGACTAAAGTTGCCAATATCAATGGTGCGGAAATCTATGTTTCTGATGCTATGGGAGGCGGAGGAGATAACTCGGCTCTGAGCAGTCTGGGCGGATTCATGCGTTTGTTGGGCATCGGTGACAACAGTGAACGGGTGGTGATCAGGGGATCTGATTTCGAAATGATGCAGATGGTGGCAGAGGAAGTGCGTTATTTGTTGGACGAACAGGATTTTGTACAGCATACTCATGTTTCGTATACTCCCCGTCAGGCGGAAATAAATCTGAACTTTGACCCTATTCTGCTGACTGCCTATGATATTAACCGTGGCAATATTACCACCGGATTAACTGCGCTTAATAATGAATACTCTTCCGAAGCTACTTTCAAGGTGGGAGAGGATATTTATGATATTATTATCCGTGACGAAATACCGGAAAAGGAAACTGAAGAAGAGGCACAGGAAAAAGCTCAGAAAGAGAAAACTGTGGATGACTTGCGTGCTATCCGGATAGAAAATGCCAATGGCGGTATGCACAATCTAGAAGATATATCGTCTCTGAATTATGGACGTGGGCGTTCGCGCATCATCCGTGTCAATCAAGATAAGCAGATTGAGGTATACTATGCTTTTCCGAGAGATGTTCAGTCTTCGAAAGATTTATTGGGAGGATATCGTTCCGATATCGACCAGTTGATTGCCAGTTATAATCTTCCGTCCGGAGTCGCTGTGCAGGTATTCCATGAGGAGGATGAATTCGGGGATTTCAAATTCCTTATTCTGGCAGCTTTTCTTTTGATATTTATGATCCTTGCTTCAGTCTTCGAATCTGTAGTGACGCCTTTTGTGTTGCTTTTTACCATTCCGTTGGCTGCTATCGGTTCTTTGCTGGCATTATTGCTTTCGAGCAACAGTCTGATGAATGCGAATACATTGACAGGGTTCCTTATTCTGTTGGGAGTAGTCGTCAATAACGGAATCATTCTGATAGATTACGCCAACATTTTGCGTAAACGTGGATACCGTCGGAACAGGGCGTTGATGACTGCCGGTATGTCACGTATTCGTCCCATTCTGATTACTTCCATCACCACAATTGCTGCCATGCTTCCGTTGGCTATGGGAGATACGGAGTATGCAGGGGCTATCGGTGCACCTTTTGCCATTACAGTGATAGGCGGACTTTTCTTTTCCGCCATGCTGACGCTGATTTTAATTCCGACAGTTTGTATGGGACTGGAAAATGTGCTTCAGTGGTACCGTTCGTTATCCCGTAAACTATGGACCATTCACCTGATTCTTTTTGTGTCCGGTGTAATCTGTATCTGGCTATACACTGACGGAATCCTTTGGCAGTCAATCTATCTGGTAGCACTGATTGCAGGCATACCGGGGATGACATACTTTGCGCAAACCAGTCTTCGGAGAGCTAAGGCGGAGGTTATCAATCCGGATGAAGAAATTCGTATTTCTGTCCGCAATCTGGTTAAGATCTACGATTGGCCTGGACACATCAGCCGTCAGTGGAACAGTGGTTTGCAATTACGCAAACGTCTGGGATTGAGCAATGAATACCATTCTCTGAAGGACTTTATCAATGTGCTATGGCAGTTTGGTATCTTACTGTTTGCCATTTATTTCACCTATTTCTTCATTCATAACAGGCTTTGGATATTCCTGTTCTCGTTCGCTATTTATGCAGCGATACTGTATTTGTGGAGAAAGGTACGTTCCTATTTATATTATCGATACGGAGATAATCGGGTAACAAAGATCGTAAACCGGGTGATATTCTGGAGTCTTCCTCCCCTTATCCTGTTTCAGTTATTCCGGAAACTGGATAATAACGGGCTGGTCATCATGATCGGATTGTTATGGCTTGTGGGTATTGCCATCTATGTCACTTCCCAGTATCTGTATGATCATGATGTAAATATTGAGCGTGTCACCGGACGATTTGCAGGGCTTCGCCGTTCCTATTTCCGCATGGTGAAGAGTGTTCCTATGATTGGAAAACGACGCAAACCTTTCAAAGCATTGCGTGGGGTGTCATTCGAGATTCAGACAGGTATGTTCGGACTACTGGGACCCAATGGGGCAGGTAAATCGACCTTGATGCGTGTCATCTGTGGTATCTTTGAGCAGAGCTATGGTAGTATCTGGATCAATGGTCTGGATACACGTATCTACAGAGAAGAGCTACAGAGTCTGATAGGTTTCCTTCCACAGGAATTCGGAACTTATGAGAATATGACTTCGTGGGAGTTTCTGGATTATCAGGCTATACTGAAAGGGATTGTAGACGGTGAGTTACGAAAGGAGCGTCTGGATTATGTACTGAAAGCGGTACATATGTACGAGCGGAAAGACGAAAAGATAGGTTCTTTCTCGGGAGGTATGAAACAGCGTATTGGTATTGCGCTTATTCTGCTTCATTTACCGCGTATCCTGGTTGTGGATGAGCCTACAGCGGGACTCGACCCTCGCGAACGTATCCGTTTCCGTAATCTGCTGGTAGAGTTGAGTAAAGACCGCATCGTTATTTTCTCCACTCATATCATTGAGGATATATCCAGTTCCTGTAATCAGGTAGTGGTAATCAATAAAGGTGAACTGAAATATTTCGGTGACCCTTCGGACATGGTGGAAATGGCTAACGGGAAAGTATGGCAGTTTAATATAGATAAGACAGAATTTGAAAAAGTACTGGACAAATCGTTGGTAATACATCATATTCAGGAAGGCGATACGATTCGGGTGCGCTATCTTTCTGTCGGACAGCCTTATGAAGGGGCTGTAGAGGTAGAAGCTAATTTGGAAGACGCTTATCTCTGTCTGCTGAAGAATATGAATTAAAAAGAAAAGAAGGATATGACATTCAAACAATTGATACAACTGTTGCCTAAAGTAGTCAGGTATAACCTGAAGATTATATTTGCCGGGAAGTTTTTCTGGTTTCTGTTGGCTGCATTTGGCTTTTTTGCTCTTTTCATGTTTCAGAATGCCTGGAAACGGGAGGAGATTAACGAGGGACTCATCTATAGCATCCTGATGTTTCCGTCTATGCTGCTTATTTTCTATCCGGCTGTATTCGGCATTCAGAATGATGAAGATAGCCGGATATTGGAGATTCTCTTTGGAATCCCCGACTATAAGTATAAGGTTTGGGGCGTGCGGTTATTGATGATTTATGTGGCAATTTTTGTTATTCTGATTGTCTTTTCATACATAGCCATTTTATTGCTGTATCCGGTCAATCCGCTTGAGATGGCATTACAGTTGATGTTCCCGATACTCTTTTTCGGAAACATGGCTTTTATGCTGTCTACCATTACGCGGAGTGGAAACGGAACTGCCGTATTTATGATTATTATAGGCATTGCATTGATGTTCTTAGGTAAGCCGGATTCTTTTTGGAACGTTCTGCTGAATCCTTTTCGTGTTCCCGATAATGTTCATCCGATTATTTGGGAGGGAATCCTTATCAAAAACCGCATTTTCCTTTTATCCGCCAGTTTAGTCTGGATGATGATCGGATTACTATATCTGCAGAAAAGGGAAAAGTTTGTATAACAGCAGATTAGGATACTGAATATTCTCAAGTGTTCTTACTGCGATGAGAAAAAATTCTCACTATGATGAGAAAAAAATCTCATCGCAGTGAGAACTTTTTCTCATCATGGTAAGTATAGTCCTATGTATGCAGGAACCGAAATAGTGACTTAGAAGTAGTATCCCAGATTCACATAACAACTTCCTTTGTCAGTCTGATTAGAATACCCGAACGTAATCTCCAACGGACCGAACATACTGTCCATACCATATCCGGCACTGATACCAAACAGTTGTTTCCCTTTCAGTATTTCGAAGAAGTGACTGTCCGTCAAGCCATAATTACCTGTCAGAGTGAGATAATGAATGCTTCCCATCCGTTGTCTGAGTTTCACGGATGCAATCATGATAGAATTGTCCATCAGTTCCATATTGGTCACACCGGCAAACGGCAGTTGCTGTGGAATGTAGAGTCCGTATACTTCGCCGCCAATGGCATTTTGCAAGGGATAGGCGATGTCTTTTCCAATCAGAACACGACCATAGATGGATGGAATGATAGAAAAACGTCGGGTTACGGGAACTACGCTGGCCCACGAACCGCTCAGTGCGGAGAACGGGGCGTGATCATTATACTGAGCCATATTATCGGTGTAGAGCGAATAGGCAGCTTTGAATTCGGTTCCTTTGGAAGGGAAGTATCCTTTGTCGAATGTACTATAGTATACCTGAGCGAAATAACTCAGGAAATGTTCGGATTCTACATCCAGCCCAGTGAGTTCCGGTTTCTTGAAAAGAAAATCTTTGTATTTATAATATTCGAAACGAAGTCCGAGTCCGAAGCGGAGGTTTTTGTACCAGACATCCGAAAAGCCAAATTCAGTTAAATGATACTTGTAAGTAGTGTTATAGGCACGTTCACCTTCATCATAGATGTTGATGTCATTATATTGAAACATATATGAGAAATTGAAATTGCGTTGCTGCATCGGTTCGAGAGTGTAATCGATGCGTGCGGCATATCGCTTTCCTAATCGGCCGGTCAGGGATAATCGGGAAGGAACATGAGTTTTGAGATCCGCTGTGGCATTAATCAGCAGGGATGCTATTTCTTCCGAGTCGAAACGGATGCCCAGATTGATTCTTTTCTCATATTTTTCTTCTAACAAGAAATTAAGGTGATACCCTTCGGGAGTGTCGGTAAGTGTGTAGCTGGCGCTTGAGTAAGAATGACTGCCACGCAACTGATACACAGCTTGTTCTATCTGCTGAGTGGTAATGTTACTGTTCTCTTTGAGATTACACTTCTTCATCAGCCATTTTTTGTCATCAGCCTCTACGCCGGAGAACGATATATCTGTGACGTATACTGTCCGTGAATTGGAAAGAGAAGAGTACGGTCCATGTTGTTTGGGGACATAATTGTCCGGTATACCGATTTCCTTTTTTAAGGCAATTAGGGAATTCCACTGTGCACGTGCGGCTTCTTCGCCCCGACGCATCAGGGAATCGATGGCTGCCGGAGTGAAGCTGGCGGAAGAAAATCCGTCTACATTTACCTTGATATAGGTATCAGTGAGTTCTACATTCTTTTCATGATTGGTCTGGCAAGTGAGATCAATAATCTGCCCCAATATATCCGGAGCGCTGTTGAGTTTGTCGGCACCTTTCAACGCGTTCTGAACATCGACTCCGATAATAATATCAGCCCCCATTGCTTTGGCCACATCTGCCGGATAATTATTGACAATTCCACCGTCTACCAATACCATACTGTCTTTGCGTACCGGTGTGAATACACCGGGGATAGCCATACTGGCACGCATGGCAGTAGAGAGTACGCCATCATGGAATACGATCTGGTCCCCATTGACTACATTGGCCGATACACAGGCGAAGGGGATCGGTAACTTATTAAAATTGATCGAGTCATGGTAGCCCATTGTCAGATCAGAGAACAGATTGGCTAGATTCTGTCCTTTGATAATTCCTCCGGACATGGCAGCTTTCGGGTTCTTTGTGAAAGGAAGCGAAACAATGTATTTTGCAGAGCGTTCGCGTTCGGTGAGCGACATGGCACTGCGTTTGATACGATCGCTCAAAAGGAAAGTCCAGTCCTGTTTGCGTACCATACTGTCCAGTTGTTCCGGAGTATAACCGATGGCGTAAAGTCCACCGACTATAGATCCCATACTGGTGCCTACTATATAATCGATCGGAATGCCTGCTTCCTCGATGACTTTCAATGCTTTGATATGTGCCACTCCTTTGGCACCGCCGCCACTGAGGACAACGCCGACCTTCTTCCGTTGTTCCTGTGAATAAACAGAAAAAGGTAATATCAGGCACATTGCAAAAACTAATGTTGAAAAGATTTGTTTTTTCATTAGACATGTTATTGTGTTGATGTACAATATAACTACAAATGTAGGGGATAAATTGTTTAGTTGATGAAACAAGAACTATAAAAAATGTTCTAAAAGTCGGAAATGTGGATAAATTCTACACTTTAAGGATGTTTTCCACACTTCCGTCTTCAAGAGGAAAAATGTAATATGTTGATAATAAACAGATAAGATAAAACAGGATATTTTGGTATGTGTATTGCATAATAGAGTGTAGAACAAACATAAGTTAAATTAAATAATAAGATTCGATATGAGATTATTCTTTTCGAAACATGAGTTGAAACTGAGGAGAAAGAGAAACATTGCTGCTGTAGTATGTGTGGTAATTGTGTTGGGAGTATATTGGATACTGACTCGACCTCAGAAGGCTGCGCCGGAAATGCCGACAGTGATTGTTGAACCGGTTATAAAAGATGATGTAGAGATATTCGGAGAATATGTGGGGCGAATCCGTGCCCAGCAATTTGTCGAAGTACGTGCCAGGGTAGAAGGCTATCTGGAAAACATGCTTTTTGCCGAAGGCACTTATGTAAATAAGAATCAGGTCTTGTTTGTGATCAATCAGGACCAATATCGTGCGAAAGCCGACAAGGCACGGGCTCAGCTGAAAAAGGACGAAGCACAGGCATTGAAAGCTGAACGTGACTTGAAACGTATCCGTCCGTTGTACGAACAAAATGCTGCTAGCCAGCTGGATCTGGATAATGCGGAAGCAGCTTATGAAAGCGCTGTTGCGACAGTAGCGATGAGTGAGGCGGACTTGGCGCAGGCTGAACTCGAATTAGGCTATACCATTGTTCGTTCACCTCTTGCCGGACATATCAGTGAAAGAAATGTAGACTTGGGAACGCTGGTAGGTCCCGGAGGAAAGTCTCTGCTGGCTACAGTAGTAAAAAGCGATACCGTATTGGTCGATTTCAGTATGACGGCACTTGATTATCTGAAAAGTAAAGAACGTAATATTAACCTCGGACAACAGGATTCTACCCGTTCCTGGCAACCGAACATAACTATTACTTTGGCGGATAATACGGTTTACCCCTATAAAGGATATGTCGATTTTGCAGAACCGCAGGTCGATCCCCAGACAGGTACTTTCTCCGTACGTGCAGAGATGCCTAACCCGAAACAGGTATTGCTTCCGGGACAGTTTACCAAAGTAAAACTACTTTTGGACGTGCGTGAAGGAGCTATCCTTGTTCCGATGAAAGCTGTTACCATTGAAAAAGGCGGAGCTTATATTTATACAATGCGTAAAGATGATACAGTAGAGAAACGTTTTATTGAGTTAGGACCCGAAGTGGGGAATAACGTCGTAGTGGAAAGAGGACTTGCTGTAGGAGAGACAATTGTTGTAGAAGGTTTCCATAAGTTGACCCCGGGCATGAAAGTACGGATCAGTCAGCCGGAAGCGGAGGTGAAGGATACCACTATGGTGGCAGGTGATTCTACAACAGGAATGAAGGATAACGCAAAAGGAGAATAATCAATGAAAGTTAGTTTTTTTATAGACAGGCCGGTATTTTCGGCTGTCATTTCCATCGTGATTGTGATTGTCGGAATCATCGGGCTGACCATGCTTCCGGTGGATCAATATCCGCAGATCACGCCTCCGGTGGTAAAGATCAGTGCGTCTTATCCGGGTGCGAGTGCACTTACCGTGTCGCAGGCGGTGGCTACTCCGATTGAACAGGAAATCAATGGTACGCCCGGTATGCTTTATATGGAATCAAACAGTTCTAACTCCGGTGGCTTCTCGGCAACAGTTACCTTTGATGTATCTGCTGACCCGGATTTGGCTGCTGTGGAAATTCAGAACCGTGTGAAGCTGGCTGAATCCCGTCTTCCGGCGGAAGTGATTCAGAATGGTATTTCCGTAGAGAAACAGGCACCCAGTCAGTTAATGACACTCTGTCTGACTTCTACCGATCCTAAGTTTGACGAAATTTACCTGAGCAACTTTGCTACGATCAATGTGCTCGATGTGATTCGCCGTATTCCGGGAGTAGGACGTGTATCCAATATTGGTAGCCGTTACTATGCTATGCAGATATGGGCAGAGCCTGATAAGCTGGCTAACTTCGGATTGACTGTGCAGGACTTGCAGAATGCCTTGAAAGACCAGAACCGTGAATCGGCAGCCGGTGTATTAGGTCAGCAGCCGGTACAGGGACTGGATATAACGATTCCTATCACTACTCAGGGACGTCTTTCTACAGTAGGGCAATTTGAGGATATTGTGGTACGTGCCAATGCCAATGGTTCCATCATCCGGCTGAAGGATGTGGCACGTGTATCTCTGGAGGCTTCTTCATACAATACCGAGAGTGGTATCAATGGTGAGAATGCAGCGGTACTGGGTATTTACATGTTGCCGGGTGCCAATGCGATGGAAGTAGCCGAGAATGTAAAGAAGGCGATGGAAGAAATCAGCGAGAATTTTCCGGAAGGATTGAGTTATGAGATTCCGTTTGATATGACAACGTATATCTCTGAGTCTATTCATGAGGTATATAAGACGTTGTTCGAAGCATTGGTGCTGGTTGTGTTGGTAGTGTATCTGTCTTTGCAGAGCTGGCGTGCTACATTGATTCCGGTGGTAGCGGTACCTATCTCCCTGATTGGTACTTTCGGATTCATGCTGATTTTTGGTTTCTCTATTAATATATTGACCTTACTCGGTTTGATTCTCGCCATCGGTATCGTGGTCGATGATGCGATTGTAGTGGTGGAAGGAGTAGAGCATATTATGGAAACGGAGAAGCTGAGTCCCTATGAGGCGACAAAGAAAGCGATGAACGGATTATCAAGCGCATTGATCGCTACTTCACTGGTATTGGCGGCTGTGTTTGTTCCGGTAAGTTTTCTGAGTGGAATTACCGGGCAGCTGTATCGTCAGTTTACGGTAACTATCGTGGTATCTGTACTGATTTCTACTGTGGTTGCTTTAACGCTGAGCCCTGTGATGTGTTCGCTCATTTTGAAACCGGATAGTGGCAAGAAGAAAAATATAGTATTCAGAAAGATCAATGAGTGGCTGGGTATCGGAAGCAATAAGTATGTAGCTGCCGTCACCCGTACTATCAAACATCCTCGTCGGGTTTTGAGTGCTTTTGGTATGGTATTGATTGCTATTCTGTTGATTCACCGGATTATTCCGACCAGTTTCTTGCCGGTAGAAGACCAGGGATACTTTAAGATTGAACTTGAACTGCCGGAAGGAGCTACCTTGGAGCGAACCCGTGTAGTAACGGAACGCGCGATTGCTTATCTGGAGAAGAATCCATATATAGAATATGTGCAGAACGTGACCGGAAGCAGTCCGCGTGTAGGCAGTAATCAGGGACGTGCCGAGTTGACCGTTATTCTGAAACCCTGGGAAGAGAGAAAGAGCACCAGTATTGAAAAAATTATGGATACGGTAGAAAAACATTTGAGAGAATACCCCGAATGTAAAGTCTACCTGTCTACTCCTCCGGTCATACCGGGACTGGGCAGCTCCGGTGGTTTTGAAATGCAGTTGGAAGCTCGTGGAGAGGCTACTTTCGATAATTTGGTAGATGCGGCAGATACGTTGATGTATTATGCTTCCAAACGTAAGGAGCTTACAGGTTTGTCTTCTTCCTTGCAGTCGGAGATTCCCCAACTTTACTTTGATGTGGACAGAGACAAGGTGAAAATGCTGGGAGTACCCTTGGCAGATGTGTTTTCTACGATGAAAGCGTATACAGGTTCGGTGTATGTGAATGACTTTAATATGTTCAACCGTATATATAAGGTATATATTCAGGCGGAAGCTCCTTATCGGGAACATAAAGACAATATCAACCTGTTCTTTGTGAAAGCTTCCAATGGAGCGATGGTGCCGCTGACTTCTTTGGGTAATGCTTCTTATACGACAGGACCGGGAAGTATCAAGCGTTTCAATATGTTTACTACTGCCGTTATCCGGGGTGCTGCCGCACAGGGATACAGTTCCGGTCAGGCAATGGAGATTATGGAGCAGATCGCCCGTGACCATCTTCCGGATAATATCGGACTGGAGTGGAGCGGACTTTCTTATCAGGAGAAACAGGCAGGCGGTCAGACGGGTATGGTCATGGCACTGGTGTTCTTGTTTGTCTTCCTCTTCCTTGCCGCACAATATGAAAGTTGGACAGTGCCGATTGCTGTATTGCTATCCTTGCCTGTAGCAGCATTGGGAGCCTATCTGGGAGTCTGGGTATGCGGACTGGAGAATGATGTTTATTTCCAGATCGGATTGGTAATGCTTGTCGGGCTTGCCGCCAAGAATGCCATTTTGATTGTAGAGTTTGCCAAAGTGCAGGTAGATAGAGGTGAAGACTTGATTCAGTCGGCAATCTACGCAGCGAAATTACGTTTCCGTCCTATTCTGATGACTTCCCTTGCATTTGTACTGGGAATGCTTCCGATGGTACTGGCGAGTGGTCCGGGTTCGGCGAGCCGTCAGGCGATTGGTACGGGCGTATTCTTCGGAATGATATTCGCTATCATATTTGGTATCATTCTCGTGCCGTTCTTCTTTGTGATGGTGTATAAAACAAAGTCGAAAATCTTAAAACATAAGAAATAATGAAACTGAATAAACTATATATTGCTATACTACTTATTGCAGGAATACTGACTTCCTGCAAAGTAGGCAAGAGCTACGTCCGTCCTGATCTTCATTTACCCGATAGTCTGGCTCAGCATCAGGATACGGTCAGCTTTGGAGATCAGGATTGGGAGGAAATCTACACGGATTCCACACTTCGCAGTCTTATAGACCGTGCGTTGGATCATAATAAAGATATGTTGATAGCGGCTGCCCGCATCAAGGAAATGGCAGCTCAGAAACGGATATCCACTGCCGCGCTGCTTCCCGATATTAAAGGTAAAGTGACTGCCGAGCGTGAACTTGAAAATCATGGGGGAGATGCTTTTAAGAAATCGGATACTTTTGAAGCGCAGTTCCTTGTTTCATGGGAACTCGATCTTTGGGGAAATCTGCGATGGGCACGTTCTGCCAGCATCGCCGAATATCTGCAGTCAGTAGAAGCACAACGTGCGCTTCAGATGACGATTGTGGCGGAAGTGGCACAGGCATATTATGAGCTGGTTGCCTTGGATACGGAACTGGATATCGTCAAGCAGACTTTAAAAGCTCGTGAAGAAGGGGTTCGTCTGGCACGTATCCGTTTTGAAGGAGGACTTACTTCGGAGACTTCTTATCGTCAGGCGCAGGTAGAGTTGGCACGTACAGCTACTCTGGTTCCTGATCTGGAACGCAAAATATCGCTGAAAGAGAATGATATTGCTTTTCTGGCCGGAGAATACCCGAATCGCATAGCCCGTTCCCGTTTGCTTCAAGAGTTTAATTTCCCGGAAACTCTTCCGATAGGGATGCCTTCCACTTTGCTGGAACGCCGTCCCGATATACGTCAGGCAGAGCAGAAACTGATCGCTGCCAATGCAAAAGTAGGTGTGGCTTATACGAATATGTTTCCTCGTCTGGCACTGACGGGTGGTTTCGGTAGTGAAAGCACGTCTTTGTCAGAACTTCTAAAATCGCCTTATGCCGTTATGGAAGGTGCTTTATTGACTCCTATTTTTGGCTGGGGAAAAAACCGTGCTGCGTTGAAAGGCAAAAAAGCGGCCTATGAAGCAGAAATACATAGTTATGAGAAAACAGTCCTGACGGCTTTCAAGGAGACACGTAATGCGATTGTCAACTTTAATAAGATAAAAGAGGTGTACGCGCTTCGTGCCAATCTGGAACGTTCGGCTAAGAGTTATATGGATTTGGCGCAGTTGCAATATATCAATGGAGTGATCAATTATCTGGATGTTCTTGATGCCCAGCGTGGTTATTTTGACGCACAAATTGGTCTGAGTAACGCTATTCGTGATGAACTGATCACCGTAGTACAACTGTATAAAGCACTTGGCGGTGGCTGGAAGCAATAGCCTCTGTAACTATGCAGCGAAATAAAATGAGGGCTTCTCTTTCATAATTCGAGGAAAAATGCGAAATTTGCAACGCTTTTCAAGTTTGACAAGAAACTTACTAACACCTTTAAATAAAAATAAAGAAAATGACTAAAAGTGCATTGCAAATCGCAAGGGCTGCTTATCAGCCCAAACTTCCGAAAGCATTGGCAACAGGAGCCGTTAAAGCTGTAGCAGGTGCTGCTACTCAATCTGTAGCCGATCAGGAAGCTATCAAAGCATTATTCCCTAACACGTACGGAATGCCGTTGATTACATTCGAAGCTGGTGAAGCTGTTCAACTTCCTGCTATGAACGTAGGTGTAATCCTTTCCGGCGGACAAGCTCCGGGCGGACACAATGTAATCTCTGGTTTGTTCGACGGTATCAAAAAGCTGAATCCTGAAAGTAAGCTGTACGGCTTTATCCTGGGTCCTGGCGGTCTGGTAGACCACAACTATATGGAACTGACTGCTGACATCATCGACGAATACCGTAACACAGGTGGTTTCGATATCATCGGTTCGGGACGTACGAAGCTGGAAACTGAAACTCAGTTTGAAAAGGGATTTGAGATCATCAAGGAATTGGGCATCAAAGCACTGGTTATCATCGGTGGTGATGACTCTAATACAAACGCTTGTGTGTTGGCTGAATACTATGCTGCCAAGAAGTACGGTGTACAGGTGATCGGTTGCCCGAAGACGATTGACGGTGACTTGAAGAACGATATGATTGAAACTTCTTTCGGTTTCGATACAGCTTGTAAGACTTATGCAGAAGTAATCGGTAACATCCAGCGTGACTGTAACTCAGCCCGTAAATACTGGCACTTTATCAAATTGATGGGTCGTTCGGCTTCTCACATCGCACTGGAATGTGCTTTGCAGGTACAGCCTAACGTATGTATCGTTTCTGAAGAAGTGGAAGAAAAAGATATGTCTCTGGATGATGTAGTAACATCTATCGCTAAAGTGGTAGCTGACCGTGCTGCACAGGGAAATAACTTCGGTACAGTATTGATTCCGGAAGGACTGGTGGAATTTATTCCGGCTATGAAGCGTCTGATCGCTGAGTTGAACGACTTCCTGGCTGCAAATGCAGAAGAGTTCTCTCAGATCAAGAAGTCTCATCAACGTGATTACATCATCCGTAAGCTGTCTCCGGAAAACTCTGCTATCTATGCAAGTCTGCCGGAAGGTGTAGCTCGCCAGCTGACACTGGACCGTGACCCGCACGGAAACGTTCAGGTATCACTGATCGAAACAGAAAAACTGTTGTCTGAAATGGTAGCTACCAAATTGGCTGCTTGGAAAGAAGATGGCAAATATGTGGGTAAGTTTGCTGCACAGCACCACTTCTTCGGTTACGAAGGACGTTGCGCTGCTCCGTCAAACTTTGATGCTGACTACTGCTATTCTTTGGGATACACAGCTTCTATGCTGATTGCTGACGGTAAGACCGGTTATATGTCTTCTGTACGCAACACAACTGCTCCTGCTGCCGAATGGATTGCAGGTGGTGTGCCTATCACCATGATGATGAATATGGAACGCCGCCACGGTGAAATGAAACCGGTGATCCAGAAAGCATTAGTGAAATTGGATGGTGCTCCTTTCAAAGCATTCGCTGCACAGCGTGACCGTTGGGCTGTTGAAACGGATTATGTATATCCAGGTCCGATTCAGTACTTTGGTCCTACAGAAGTTTGCGACCAGGCAACTAAGACTTTGCAATTGGAACAAGCTAAATAAGAAAACTTCACCGGACTGTAGTAAGAAACAGTTGCAATGAAGAGCTCTTTCAGGCACGGATTACGCGGATTGACGCGGTTTTAGTTATACTATTTCTTAAAACCGTGTATTCCGTGTAATCCGTGCCTATCTATATTACATTCATCACTCAAAGTAAATGTCGTCACGTAATAATCCGATTTCTGCTGTCCAAAAGAAAAGAACTGCTTCCACTACCCCCAAAAAGAGGACGGTTTCTTCTTCCAGGCCTTCCCGTGCTCCGAAAAAGGCACCGGTGAAGCAGCATTATTCGATGCCTGGTTGGCTTCGAAATATATTGGCTGTGGCAATTGTCGGTTGTTTCTCTATGGTTTTCTATTATTTCTTTATACGTCCTTATGCTTATCGGTGGAAACCTTGTAATGGTTTAAAGGAATATGGAGTTTGTATTCCTTCCGGATATGATATTCATGGGATTGATATTTCCCATTATCAAGGAAAAATAGACTGGGGGAGACTTTTACAGAATAAACAGACGGCAACTCCTTTGCACTTCATTTTTATGAAAGCGACGGAAGGGGGAGATCATAACGATACTACCTTTCAAACCAATTTTGCTAATGCGCGTAATCATGGCTTTATCCGTGGCGCTTATCATTTCTATATTCCCGGTACAGATGCTTTGAAACAGGCGGACTTTTTTATACGTACGGTCAAACTGGATTCCGGCGACCTGCCTCCGGTTCTCGATGTGGAAGTGACCGGTCGAAAAGAGAAAAAAGAATTGCAGCAAGGCATTAAGCGCTGGTTGGATCGTATAGAATCCCATTATGGGGTGAAGCCCATTCTTTATACCTCTTATAAGTTCAAGACCCGTTATCTGGACGATTCTATTTTCAATGCTTATCCTTATTGGATCGCTCACTATTATGTCGATTCGGTGAAATATCAGGGCAAGTGGAATTTCTGGCAACATACTGATGTCGGAAATGTACCCGGTATTAAAGAAGATGTAGACCTCAATGTATTCAACGGTACATTAGAAGAACTCAAAAAGCTGACGATCAAGTAGGATGATTGATCTGTCATACAACTAATCTCTTCTCTCATTTGTTATAATCGTATTATTACTAAAAAGATACGATTATGAACTTTGATATAGCTATTATTGGTGGTGGCCCTGCTGGTTACACAGCTGCCGAAAGGGCAGGGGCAAACGGACTGAGAGCCGTTTTGTTTGAAAAAAAGGCAATAGGTGGGGTGTGTCTGAATGAAGGATGTATTCCTACTAAAACGTTGTTATATTCTGCTAAAATTCTGGATAGCATCAAGAGTGCTTCCAAATATGGCATTTCTGCCGAATCTCCTTCGTTTGATTTAACTAAAATAATGAGCCGTAAAGAGAAAACGGTGAAAATGCTGACTGGTGGGGTAAAGATGACTGTGAACTCTTACGGAGTGACGATCGTGGAAAAAGAAGCCTTTATAGAAGGAGAAGAAAACGGGCTGATCCGTATCATCTGTGACGGAGAAAGATATGAAGTGAAATATCTGCTGGTATGTACCGGTTCCGACACGGTTATTCCTCCGATACCGGGACTGTCGGAAGTTAGTTACTGGACGTCAAAAGAGGCTTTGGAGATCAAAGAGCTTCCTGAAACGTTGGTTGTTATAGGTGGTGGAGTCATAGGAATGGAGTTTGCTTCTTTCTTCAACAGTATGGGAGTGAAAGTGCATGTTGTCGAGATGATGCCGGAGATACTGGGAGTCATGGATAAGGAAACCAGCAGTATGCTTCGTATGGAATATGCAAAACGTGGAGTCACTTTCTACTTGAATACAAAAGTAATAGAAGTGAAACCTGACGGAGTCGTCATAGAGAAAGATGGGAAGGCTTCTACTATCAAAACGGAAAAGATCTTGCTCAGTGTGGGGCGTAAAGCAAATATTACCAATGTCGGATTGGATAAGCTGAATATAGAACTTCATCGGAATGGGGTTAAAGTAGACGAATATCTTCAGACTTCTCATCCCGGAGTATATGCGTGCGGTGATATTACAGGCTATTCTTTATTGGCGCATACGGCAATTCGGGAGGCGGAAGTGGCAATCAATCATATTTTAGGAGTGGAAGACCGGATGAATTATAACAGTGTGCCGGGAGTTGTCTACACCAATCCGGAAGTGGCCGGCGTAGGTAAGACAGAAGAAGAGCTGACCAAACAGGGCATTCCTTATCGTGTTACGAAGTTACCAATGGCTTATTCCGGACGTTTTGTTGCGGAAAACGAACAGGTAAATGGAATATGTAAGCTGATACTTGATGAAGCTGATCATATTATCGGTTGTCATATGCTTGGAAATCCAGCGTCGGAATTGATTGTGATTGCCGGAATAGCCATTCAGAAGGGCTATACGGTTGAGGAATTTCAGAAGAATGTATTTCCCCATCCTACGGTTGGAGAGATTTATCATGAGGTGCTTTCATAACACTTTTACAGATATTTATTTTCATCTGGCGGCAGAAGAGTATTTGCTGAAGCAGGAAACAGATTCTGTTTTCATGCTTTGGCAGGACACTCCTTCTGTAGTGATGGGAAAACACCAATCTGTACAGTTGGAAGTGAACCGGGAATGGGCGGAAGAACAACAGATTCAAATAGCCCGTCGGTTTTCGGGTGGGGGAGCTGTATATCATGATTTGGGTAATGTCAATTTAACTTTTATCGAAACAGTGTCCCGCTTGCCTGATTTCAGTCTTTATCTTCATCGGATACTGGATTTCTTAAAACAGATAGGATTGCCGGCAAAAGGAGATGAACGGCTGGGTATCTATCTTGATGGTCTGAAAATATCGGGGAGTGCCCAGTGCGTACACAAGAACAGGGTGCTTTATCATTGTACTTTGTTGTATGATACGAATCTTACCGCTTTAAACAAGGTACTGAATCCGGAGAGGAACATTGAGACGGGTGTGGCATCATCTGTGTATGCTGTTCCGTCTGTCCGTAGTGAAGTCACAAATATCAGTCGTTACTTACCTATGGAAACGGTTGATCATTTCAAAGCGATACTTTTCGAATATTTTAGTCAGAAGGGATGTGCTGATACTTTCAGTGAGAAAGAATTGGAAGCAATCCATAAACTTCGGACTGAGAAATATATTTGCGAAGAATGGATATTCAGTCGTTGAGTCCGGTTAAAAATACTTTAACCTAAAACTTTCTTTTTCAGCGGGTTGTTTTAATAGTTCAAGGTTGAATAATAAATTTACTGTCTATGTCAAGATTCGAAATAAAAATGCCTAAGTTGGGCGAGAGTATAACCGAAGGGACGATTGTCTCTTGGTCTGTGAAAGTGGGGGATATCATTCAGGAAGACGATGTTCTCTTCGAGGTAAATACGGCGAAAGTCAGTGCGGAAATACCTTCACCGGTAGCCGGTAAGGTAGTGGAAATCCTGTTTAAGGAAGGAGATACAGTCGCTGTGGGTACAGTGGTTGCTGTTGTAGATATGGGAGGTGAAGAGGCATCCGATGAAGAAACTGCAAGTGGAAAAGAAACTCCAGAAAGTAAGGAGAATACTTCTTCTGATGCAGGAAAAGTATCTTCTCAGGTAGCAAAGGCTGAAGAACGCTGGTATTCTCCTGTGGTGATTCAATTGGCACGAAGTGCGAATATTCCGAAAGAAGAACTTGATTCGATACAAGGCACAGGATACGAAGGCCGGTTGAGCAAGAAAGATATAAAGGATTATATTGAGAAGAAGAAAAGGGGAATTTCTGAAGTATCGAAGGCGGCAATACCTACCGGTGATGCACCTACGGCTTCTATGCCTTCTTCGACTGGAGGGGCTGGCTCTATGACAACTTCTCCTGTGGCGGCTTCCGTGCAAACTCCTGTTGCTGCACCGTCTGCTCCATCTAAACAAGCACCTGCGGCTGCCAATATTCCGGGAGTAGAAGTGAAAGAAATGGATCGTGTCCGCCGGATTATTGCGGATCATATGGTGATGTCCAAGAAGGTTTCACCACACGTAACCAATGTAGTAGAGGTAGATGTAACCAAACTGGTACGCTGGCGTGAAAAGAATAAAGACGCTTTCTTCCGTCGTGAGGGAGTGAAACTGACCTATATGCCTGTCATAACAGAAGCTGTAGCAAAAGCATTGGCAGCATATCCTCAGGTCAATGTATCTGTTGACGGATATAATATTCTTTTCAAGAAACATATCAATATCGGTATTGCTGTTTCTTTGAATGATGGCAATCTGATAGTTCCTGTGGTACACGATGCCGATCATCTGAACTTGAATGGATTGGCTGTAGCTATAGACTCGCTGGCATTGAAGGCTCGTGATAACAAATTGATGCCGGATGATATTGACGGAGGTACGTTTACCATTACTAATTTCGGTACATTCAAGAGTTTGTTCGGTACGCCGGTAATCAATCAGCCCCAGGTTGCCATTTTGGGAGTGGGATATATTGAGAAGAAGCCTGCCGTAATAGAGACACCGGAAGGTGATACGATTGCTATCCGTCATAAGATGTATCTGTCCCTGTCTTATGACCATCGTGTAGTTGACGGTATGCTGGGAGGCAACTTCCTGCACTTCATAGCCGATTACCTGGAAAACTGGAAGGGCTGATAACAGATTGTTTCATTCATTAAGAACTTCATTAACTATGAAAAAGAAATATGATATAAAGACTACAGATGTTGAAACACTGAAAAAGTGGTACCATCTGATGACATTAGGGCGTGCTTTGGACGAGAAGGCGCCGTCTTACCAGCTGCAATCCTTGGGTTGGTCATACCATGCTCCTTATGCGGGGCATGATGGTATCCAACTGGCTGTCGGTCAGGTTTTCACATTGGGAGAAGATTTCCTGTTCCCTTATTACAGAGATATGCTGACCGTGCTTTCTGCAGGAATGACTGCGGAAGAGATTATATTGAACGGCATTTCGAAAGCAACCGATCCCGGTAGCGGCGGACGTCATATGTCGAATCACTTCGCCAAACCGGAATGGCATATTGAAAATATATCTTCTGCTACCGGAACGCATGACCTTCATGCGGCAGGTGTAGCAAGAGCAATGGTATATTATGGGCATAAAGGAGTAGCAATCACTTCGCACGGAGAATCTGCTACTTCCGAAGGCTTTGTTTACGAGGCTATCAATGGAGCTAGTCTGGAACGTCTTCCGGTGATTTTCGTTATACAGGATAACGGATATGGCATCTCTGTTCCTAAATCCGAGCAGACTGCCAATCGTAAAGTAGCTGAGAACTTCTCCGGTTTCAAGAATCTGAAGATTATCTACTGCAATGGAAAAGATGTGTTCGATTCCATGAATGCCATGACTGAGGCACGCGAATATGCGATCAGTACCCGTAATCCTGTGATTGTACAGGCTAACTGCGTTCGTATCGGTTCTCATTCCAATTCGGATAAACATACACTTTATCGGGACGAAAACGAACTGGAATATGTGAAAGAAGCTGATCCGCTAATGAAGTTCCGGCGGATGTTATTGCGCTATAAGCGCTTGACGGAAGAGGAACTGCTGCAAATTGAAGCTGAATCAAAGAAGGAACTATCTGCTGCCAACCGCAAGGCGCTGGCTGCCCCTGAACCTGATCCTAAAAGCATTTACGATTTTGTGATGCCCGAACCTTATCAGCCGCAAAAATACAAAGAAGGTACTCATCAGGAAGAAGGAGAGAAGACTTTCCTGGTCAATGCAATTAATGAAACATTGAAAGCGGAATTCCGCCATAATCCGGATACCTTTATCTGGGGACAAGATGTGGCTAACAGAGAAAAAGGCGGGGTCTTTAATGTGACCAAAGGCATGCAGCAGGAATTTGGCGAGGCGCGTGTATTCAGCGCACCGATTGCCGAAGATTATATTGTAGGTACAGCCAATGGTATGAGCCGATTTGACCCTAAAATCCATGTAGTGATAGAAGGAGCTGAGTTTGCAGACTACTTCTGGCCTGCCGTAGAACAGTATGTGGAGTGTACTCATGAATATTGGCGCAGTAACGGTAAGTTTGCTCCGAATATCACTTTACGGCTTGCTTCCGGAGGATATATCGGTGGTGGATTATATCATTCTCAAAATATAGAGGGTGCTCTGACAACGTTGCCGGGTGCACGTATTGTCTGCCCTTCTTTTGCAGATGATGCAGCCGGATTGTTACGAACCAGTATGCGTTCAAAGGGATTTACCTTGTTTTTGGAACCGAAAGCTCTATATAATTCGGTAGAAGCAGCAGCTGTTGTTCCGGAAGATTTTGAGGTTCCTTTCGGAAAGGCACGTATTCGTCGTGAAGGAACGGATTTGAGCATTATTACTTATGGTAATACTACCCATTTCTGCCTGCATGTAGCAGAGCAACTGGAAAAAGAAAGTGGCTGGAAAGTCGAAGTGATCGATATTCGTTCATTGATACCATTAGATAAGGAGGCGATTTTCGAATCGGTGAAAAAGACCAGTAAAGCATTGGTTGTTCACGAAGACAAGGTGTTCTCCGGTTTCGGTGCGGAACTTGCGGCTATGATCGGAACGGATATGTTCCGTTATCTGGATGGTCCGGTGCAGCGTGTCGGATCTACATTTACTCCTGTCGGTTTCAATCCGATTCTGGAAAAAGAGATATTGCCGGATGAGGCGAAGATCTATGAGGCAGCTAAAAAGCTATTGGAATATTAATGGAATAAAATGGAGGTATAGTATATGAAGAAGATTGGTTTGTTTTATGCCACCAAAGCTGATAAGACTACTTGGGTGGCAGAGAAAATTCAGAAAGAATTTGGAAAAGATAGGATAGAAGTGGTGCCTATTGAGCAGGCATGGCAAAATGATTTTGCAGCTTACGATTGTTTTATAGTAGGTGCTTCGACCTGGTTTGACGGAGAACTTCCTACCTATTGGGATGAGTTATTGCCGGAACTTCGTACATTGGATTTGAAAGGGAAAAAAGTAGCTATCTTCGGGTTAGGAGATCAGATACGTTATCCCGAAAACTTTGCTGACGGAATCGGGTTACTTGCCGAGGTATTTGAAGGAGACGGGGCTACATTGGTCGGTTTTACTTCTTCCGAAGGATACACTTTCGAACGTTCCAGAGCGTTGCGTGGTGATCGGTGGTGCGGTTTGGTCGTCGATTTGGATAATCAATCCGAGCAAGCGGAAAAGAGAATCAGGGAATGGTGTGAACAGGTAAAGAATGAGTTTGATTCAAAACCTTAATACTTTATATCTGTTTCCCGGTAACATAACAGAAGGAATATTATACCATACCATTCTTTTCATTAAAGGATGGTATGTACCAGATGCTCATCTCGTACGCTACCGGATGTGCATCTGGGGTATAACAAGATGAGCATCTCGTACATCTTATCTCTACCACAAATATATGCTGTCTTTTAAAGATACGTGGTCTGTGTCTTCTTGAAACAGATAAGGAAGATTAATGCTTAATATGTGAACTTCACTGCTGCCCAGCGGTTTTTCTCCTTATGATGTACGAAGGTCAGTCCATTCTTTTCTGCTTCCCGGTGGATGAAAGGAATATCGTCCACATAAAATCCACTCATATAAAGTTCCGATCCTGGGTGCATGCAAGCAATGTATTGCTTCATGTCGTTCAATAAGATATTCCGGTTTATATTAGCGATGATGATATCAAAGGGGCCTTTGCCAATAAGCGATGAGGCATCTCCTTGTGAAACGGCGATGTCGTCTACGTGATTTAATTCAATGTTCTCAATGGAGTTTCGTACACACCATTCGTCGATGTCGATAGCGGTACATGGGCGTGCTCCCCGCATGCGGGCGAGGATTGCTAAGATCGAAGTTCCACAGCCCATATCCAGAAGTGATTTATCTTTCAACTCATTGTCCAGTAACTCTCCGATAATGAGGCTTGTCGTTTCATGATGTCCCGTGCCGAAAGCCATTTGCGGATTGATAACGATATCATAAGTTGCCTGGGGTACATCTTTATGGAAGGTACTATGGATAACACATCGGTTGTCGATCACAATCGGTTGAAAGAAATTCTTTTCCCATTCTTCGTTCCAGTCTTTGTCTTCCGCTTCAACGTACGTATAGGAGATTTCCGTATCAGGCAACGGGAAGTCGGCTATCGCATCCTTTATCGTGCCTTCATCACATAATGCCTGCTGTATGTATGCAGTCAGTCCGCCTTCGCTTTCAACAAAACTTTCAAATCCGGCTTCGCCTAATACGGCAGCCAGTACATCATTTACTGTTTCTGTGCATGGACTTGTATGGAATGTGAACTCAAAATACTTCATAGTTGTTTTTAATTTGGTGAATCTTTTGCAAAGATAGTTAGAAATAGGGATTTCCCTATTATCCTTTGGGGAAAATCTCCCTAGAGTGGCGAATCTCTTCCTTATCTTTGTAATGTGAATAAGTTTAAGTAATTACATAAACCGAGATGATATGAAAAAGATTGTTTATTTCTTGCTAATTGCTTTATGCCTCCCTATAGGCTTGATGGCACAAAGCGTTGATGACGACCTTTATTTCGTACCTTCTAAAGACAAAAAGGAGAAGAAAGAAACGACTCCGGAAAAGAAGGAACCGAAAAGACAAGTCACGACCAACATCTATACATCACCGGGCACTACCGTTGTAGTTCAGGACCGCAAGGGAAAAACACGGGATGTGGATGAATATAACCGCCGTTATGACGCTCGTGAGAATGAATTCGTAATGGAAAACGATACCTTATATATAAAAGAGAAAGCTCAGCCAGACTTGGAAGGAGAATGGGTAACCGGTGAATTTGATGGTTCGCAAGAGGACTATGAATATGCCGAACGTATTATCCGTTTCCGTAATCCACGTTTTGCTATCAGCATTAGCAGCCCACTCTATTGGGACGTAGTTTACGGACCTAATTCATGGAACTGGAATGTATATACCGATGGCATGTACGCTTATGCTTTCCCGACATTTAGTAATCCGCTTTGGTGGGATTGGCGTTACAACTCCTACGGTTGGGGATGGAACTATGGCTGGGGATGGAATCGTCCTTACTATGGCTGGGGATATTACCCGGGTTCATGGGGCGGCTGGTATGGTGGCTACTGGGGTGGCTTCTATGGCGGCGGTGGCTATTGGGGACATCATCACCACTGGGGTGGTGGTCCTAGCTGGGGCTGGGGCGGTGGAGGCGGTCATAGAGACATGCTATACACCAACCGTCGTTCTCCTAACAGGAGTGTTAACCGTACAACTAGTGGTACTAGATATACTTCTAACCGATATCAATCTTCTCGTTCTTCATCTGTTCGTACATCTTCGAATAGAACAACTTCGGGACGTGTAGTAGGAACCAGAGAGAATAGTACACGGACAGGGGTAAGTACAAGAACTAGCTCTTCTCGTAGAGATACTTATACTCGCCCGAGTAGTACTCGTACTAGTACATCTTCAGGAATCAATCGTAGTAGTAGCACTCGTACCTCTTCTTCAAGAAGTGAAGGTACTTATAATAGGGGATCTTCTTCTAGAAGTAGCGGAACTTATTCAAGAGGAAGTAGTAGTTATACACCTAGTCGCTCTAGTAGCTCTCGAACATATACTCCTAGCAGCAGTAACCGCTCTAGTAGTAGTTCTCGAACATATACTCCTAGTAGCAGTAGTCGTTCTAGTAGTTCCAGTTCTTATTCTCCTAGCAGCAGTTCTTCTCGTTCTAGTGGTTCTTCATATGGCGGCGGAAGCAGTAGCAGTAGTCGTGGAAGTTCTTCCGGTGGCGGAGGTTCAGCTAGAGGTGGTAGTAGAAGATAAAACTATAGCATAAATAATATTTAAGGAAACGTATGAAAAAGAAAATAAATATAGCTGCACTTGCTCTTATTATGGTGGCAAGTGCAAGCGCCCAGACAATATACGATGGTGCTAAGTTTACGCAGAAGGATTTGAATGGAACTGCCCGTTTTGTAGGAATGGGAGGAGCAATGGGCGCATTAGGAGGAGATATTTCTACTATGGGGACAAATCCGGCTGGTATTGGTATATATCGTAGTAATGATATAATGGGAACTTTCGGCTTTTCTTCATTTGGTTCGGAAAGTAAATATGAAGGATCAAAGTTTAATGTTGATAAGACTCGTGGATCATTTGATAATATTGGATTTGTGTTTTCTTCTAAAATTGGAAATCAGACCGCTCTGCGTTATGTGAATTTTGGATTCAGTTATACTCGTTCCAAGTCATTTGATAAGTATATGACAATGGAGGGTTTGATTAATCTGGGGCCCGGAGGAACAATTCTTTCTCAGACTAATCAAATGACGAATCAAGCAAACACTATGATTAAAGAGAATGGTGATTTTATCAGTAAGTTGGCTGATGATAAGATTAATCTGTTTACTGATAGTCAGACTGGTTGGCTTGCTGCTACTGGTTGGAATGGGTATTTATATAATCTAAATGAAAATAAGGATGGTTATATAGGTTATTTGCCTCAGCCATATTCATGGTATGATGGACATGAAAAAGGAGGAATCAATCAGTATGATTTTAATGTTGCTTTTAATATAAGTGATCGTGTTTATTTAGGATTGACTATTGGTGCATACGATGTTAATTATTCAAAGACTTCTACTTATGGAGAAGAGTATGGGGAATATATCGTAGAAAATGTGAATTATGGTACTCCAAGTTATGAAATGACTACTGAGAATAAAATAGATGGTTCAGGTGTGGATTTTAAGTTTGGAGCTATCGTGCGTCCATTTGAAGACTCTCCATTCCGTATTGGTGTTGCTGTTCATACTCCTACATTTTATAATTTGAAAATTAAAACGAATGTTAGAGCAGTGACATATACCCCTGATTTTGACTCTAAAAAATTAAGTGAGGCTGTTGTAGATTCTTATGATTTTACGAATGGTGTTGATTATGGATATGACTTCCGTTTCCGTACACCATGGAAATATAATCTAAGTCTTGGGTATACTTATGGATCATCTTTCGCTATTGGAGCAGAATATGAATATCAGGATTATTCCGCTATGCATTTTAGCTATTCGGATGGAGAAGCAATGGGATGGCAGAATCCTACAGCAAAAGAAATGTTGAAAGGTGTGAATACTTTCCGTATCGGTGCTGAGTGGAAAGTTATTCCTCAATTTGCTTTTCGTTTAGGCTATAATTATATGTCAGCAGCATTCAAAAAAACAGCTTTTAAAGATTTGAGCTACAATTCAATTAATACGGATACGGATTTTGCGAATGCAAAAGCAAATAATAATTATACATTAGGTATCGGTTATAGAGGATCGACTTTTTACGCAGACTTAGCTTATATGTATAGTACTTATAAGGAAGATTTCTATCCATTTGATGATGGAGCTTTAAAAAAGACTGATGTGACGAATAGCCGTAGTAAAGTGATGATGACTTTAGGTTTACGCTTTTAATTAGAAACTGTTTTCAATTTCAATAATAACTTTTGTGTGTTAGAGTCCCTGGAATGCTGAGTGTCTACAGCGGTTCCAGGGATTTCTTTTTTGTTTTTTATCTAAATCTCAATGTTATTGTAATTAATGGTTTATTATTATGATAGCTTGTTTATAAAATTGTATCTTTGGAAGGAAAAAATACTTGATTATTCACAATGAAGATTTTATTAGGTTTTATATTGATAACTATTGTCATGTGTGTTTTTATGTCATGTGATAAAACAGTTAAATATGATGATAACTTATTGTTTGCTATGAAGCTATTAGAGGAAAATCCAGATAGTTCATACTCTATATTGGAAAGTATAACTACTCCTCAAAAAATGTCTCAAAGAGATTATGCTTTATATTGTTTGTTGTTGACACAATCTATAGAAAAAACTTATCGTCCTTTATTATCGGATTCACTTATAAAAACATCATTAAACTATTTTAAAGATAATATGGATCGAAAATTATTAGCGCAATCATATTTTTACGCGGGTAGGGCTAATGAAGAAATGAAAAATGTCTTGAAAGCAATAGAGTATTACTTAAATGTTATAGATTTATTAGTTGACTCTGATGAGAATTATAAGTTATTATTTTTATCTCATTACTATCTAGGTAATTTATATTCAGAACAGGAACTTTTTGAGGATGAATTGTTAATGCATAAAAAGGCATATTATTATTCTACTTTACTGGGAGACAGTATGAATATTGCATATGCCTTACAGGCGATAGGTACTACCTTTTTAGAAATTGAGAAGAAAGACAGTGCTTTATGTTATTATGAAAAAGCAGCATCTTGGATACATTTAGATGACAGCATTTCTTTAGCCTATATATATAATTGCGTTGGAACTACTTATGATAGATTGGAGAAATATGATTTAGCTTTGAAATACGCTAATAAATCAGGGAATATTCAGCCTGAAAAAGACGAATTGTGCTATTGTTATATATTAAAAGCACAGATTTTTGTGCATATGTGTCAATTTGATTCTGCAGGAATATATTATGGTAAAAGCATAAGTAGTGATAATCTATATACTAAAGCTGCCAGTTATGAAGGACTTGCTGATGTTGCTGAGATGGTGGGAAATTGTAAACAGGCTTTGAGGTATAGGAGGATATACGATGTCTATAGGGATTCTATAGAACAAGAAACGTATACGAATACAATAACTAAAATGCAGGAAATATATCAAAATGAGAAGTTAGTAAATGAGAATGATTCTTTAAAGCTTTCGAAATTACAGATGGAAAAAAATATATATAGGATATGTCTTTTATTTTTTATAATAATTCTATTTATAGTATATTCATATTATAAATATCGTATAAAAAAAGAATTTAGGATTCGGTTGCAACAGAAATTAATAATGCAAAAACAAAAGGAAGTACAAGATATAGTATTAACGCAATTGGAAACCGAGCAGAAATTACTTGTAATGCAACAAAAGGAGATTTTATTACGTGAAGAGTTTTTCAAAAGATTAATAACCGTCTCAGGAATTTCATTGACTACTGGGAAAGCGGGGCATATTAAATTCTCTAATGAAGATTGGGATAATATAGTTAACAATGTAAATGTTGCTTTTGATAATTTTACGCTGAAATTGAAAGAGACGTATCCTGAATTAACAGATTTGGATATTCGTTTTTGTTGCTTATTGAAAATGAATCTAACAATAAATGATTTGGTTGCAATTTATTGTTTAGACCGTAAATCTATTTATAAGAAAAAAGAGCGCATTAAAAAGGATAGAATGCATTTGAATGATTCGAGAAGTTTAAATGAAATTTTAAACTCTTTTTCGACAAAATAGTTCTATGTTTTTTCTTTCTTTGATTATAATGTCGATATATCTTGAATGTAATATTGTGTAATTGTTTGATAATTAATGTGATATGGTTTTATGGATGTCGACAGCTTTTTTCTCTCTCTCTTATTAATTACTTTAATTTTGAGCATTATTTTTATTACTAACTAAAAATTATGCTATGCTTAAAAAATTAATTGTAATGTTATGCCTGTTGGGCTTTATTATTCAGCCAATTCTGTGCGAAGTTGAATCTAGTAGATATATTCGTCTACATAGTACTCAAAGCTCAAAAACTAAAAAACGCCCACGGTCTGTAGCCTTGCCTATAGAAATAACTATTGATGAGCAATATTTAAATGTAAGCCCCCGATAAAGTACCCGTTGTCTTTGTATCTTTAAGTCTCGATCTTTGCCAGAAAAAAGACTATGCAAAAAATGAGTAAAGAAGAATTCATTGAAATCCTGTCTCGTCAACAGCGT
>NZ_JAMOKH010000012.1:0-159973 GCF_023656585.1 Bacteroides sp. B1-V-101
ACTCCCTGCTCGGTTAAGTTTTCCCGAAACAGATAAGTCGGCTGATGATAGGTCATTTTCAAAGAACACTTTCCTAATCTCTTGCCAAAGAGATATTTACGATGCAACCTTTACGGGCGCACACATAAATTTAATGTACTCCGCCATCAGCGGGCTGGCGATGGCTTTCCATGCTTCCTCGATGACAAGGACTTTGCGGTTCTTCTTGATGCGCATTTTTTGCAAGAAAACATCCATGATAATCAGCGTGACCAAAGGAAAAAGCAGCGGGTCATCTTTTATGCTGTCGATTTCGAAGACCACGAACGTCTCGTCGAACAGCGAGCTGTCCATGTTCTCGTTCAGCGTTTTTTCGTGGTTGCCGCCCAAATAGAAGTCCTTCATCATATAGCGGTATGTCGAGAGGTCGATGCCCGTGATACGGTTCTCCTCACAGATATCCGGGATGCGCTGCACGGAATATTCATAGAAAGAGTTGAATGACAGTTCCTCCACTTTCAGTTCCTTGCGTCGGCCCTCTATCTTGTCAATGATACCCTCGATGCGGACCGCGCGTTCCCGTTCGCTTTCGTGCCGCTTCTCACTGCTGTTGCGGTCATCAATAACGAGGCTCTTACGCAAGTCCTCACGCTGTTGGGGTGTGAAGCCCTCGAAACCATTGAAGTAGGCGTCGTAATATTCCGTGATGACGTGCTCTATCAGACGGTCTTCCGTCTTTGTGACCGTTCCCTGCGTACCTTTCCAGATAAGCAAGACGAGGTTTTTCAAGAATCCCGTTTTTTCTACGTTCATCTCTTCCCGATTGATGCGGAACGGATTCATCGTGATGGGCCGTTCCTCGGTATAGCTGATATACTTGCCGCCGAAATACTCGCATAGCCCCTCGTATGAGTTACCCGTATCGACCATTACCACGTCCGTCCCCTGTTCATGCAACTGGCGCACGACGGAGTTCATGTGGAATTGATTTTCAATGACTTTTATCGCTGAAAATCAGCTACATAAGAAAATAACGGTACAACTATCCGTTAAAAGAAAAGAGGGAGTGAAAAAGTTGCTTTGAGGGAGTGAATGGATTAGGAAAGGCGTGTGTTTTGAATGAAAGATTTAACCAAACCTTAACATTTTACAAGTTTTTTTATCATATTGAAAAAGCCGCATGGAATTAGGTCAAAACAAAAACGTACTTAAAAAAGGACAAAAAATATGCTCCATAATCTTGTGGATTGTGCCGCAAAATTATGGAGCATGTATGTGGTGCGAAAAGACGCTTAATTATTCAATCTGGATGTCATTACGGTGTCTGAATTTTATTATGCTTTTATCTCCGTTAGTGTTAACCTGCCACCACATATCAGTGTCAGTCAATTTGATTATTTTGTATGGATAATTTCCTGCCCAGACATCATCGCTATCAAGTTCGCCTTGAAATGACACGTCTAACAATGGCTGATTGTTCTCCACTTCAAGGATAGAGAAAGTAAAAACTCTGTCATGCTTCGGAATCCCGGCAACTGTGAGAAAGTAAGTGGTGATATATCCCTGATAACCTCCGTAACCTTCATAAATTTGAGCAGATGTTATATCAAGTATGCAGTCTCTTTCAAAAACCTTCTGGTTGCCTTGGTCAACGACTTCCCAAGTTCCACCAAAAAGTTCCAACTTCGGTGCAAACACAACATCGTCTTCGTTATCGTTACAACCTACCATTACAAATGAAAGAAATGGCAAAATAAAAAGCAATAGATACTTGTTCATAATCAGTGATATTTTTCTATAATAACGTAAATAAAAGGCGTTTATTGCCTTATTAGTGAAATATCTTCAAGGTCGTTGATGTGAAAACATGGCGTGTTTTTTGCTTTGACAGGGAATCCTTTTGATACAAATCCCTTGAAGGGCTGAGAGTCGCGAGATAGTTGTCAAGGAATTATCTTTTGCCATTATAAAACAGGCTTTTGGACGCTTTGAGGAACAATGGCGGTACAAAAAGAGGAAAAATGAGCTTTGAAACGCTGATTTTTACCTGTAAACGAAGGTTCTTTAAGGTATTTGTATTACCATTGTATTTGGATTGGGGTAACTCTATCCAAGACATACGAAATTAAGAAGCGTTATGCTCAATCTTGTAACTTGAAAACGTAGGACACTTTCAAATGGGACAAGGATTAGCATAGTGACTCCCTCGCATATGCGTGGGTCACTATTGTTACATCTGTCCTAATGGTTTCCTACGACCTTCAAGTTAAGACGTGGCATAGTTGGCTCACGTTTTCTTATAGAATCAACCTCTTGATAGAGTCAATCGAGAATATAGTAAGTAAAAAATGAATAAACTTTTAATCACACTATTTTCATTCCTTGCTATCGCTGTTGTTTCATGCAGTGATGACGATGAACCGAAAATGCCGACTAATGCTATCGCATTGAATATGATGATTGGAGATAGCGAAACAACCATTGGCGGCTCTGATGTTTTCATCAATGCTTCCAATAACTTCACATCGTATGATTGTGGAATTGCAGACCTCGGTAGAAAAGGAGGTTTCAATCAGAACCCAAATCTATCGCAGCTTGCCCAGGAGATTGCGGTTACGCCCGGCAATTTCTACCAGATTGTTCTTGCCAACAAGGTTCAGACAGTTGCCGGAGACCGGGCACTTCCTATCAACACCAACTACTACAACGTTTATGTTGATTCATGGATTTACGATAAGGACAAAGATATAGCCGGAGCAAAAATCAGCTATACTGAGTGTTTCCCCGAAGTCAAACAGCTTCCCGAATGGGACAGCCATTTCTCCGGGACCCATCAAAATGACGGGTACGGCAAGGAAAGAGCGACATTCACGTTCTCCAAAGGCTGCCATATTGACAAGAATGTAGATGCCTATTTCACAGATGGATATAATAACCTAACTGATGAACTCGAATTCGAGATAAAAGAAAATCAGATAGTGATAACTTATCCGTATTTAACCAGCCATCAGCCGGATGTCAGACTTTTGATCCGCTATGAGAGCGTGTATACACGTGTATTGTTGGACTTCGAATAATCCGATGCAGAATCATGAACCATCGATTCAAATTTCTTTCAATACTTGCTGCCTTAATATTGTTTACGGCTTGCACTACATCGAAGTCTACAGTTTCAACGAATGTCAACCTGTCACGATATGAGTATGCATCTATAATCAATAACGACACCTATCATATTCCGGCAGAGTTGATGGAGTACGAGATTCAGCTTTTTGATGCTGTGGAGAACTCACACTTAAAACTTGTAAGTGATGCCAGAATCTACGAGTTGACACCGTCACAACAGGAAAAACTTTTGTTAGTCAAGTATGGCGTAAACGTGAAGTACAAAATTGGATTTTTGTCCGCTGAATATCAGGGCTTTAAGAAAGGAGAATAAACAATGGGTAACGATTTAGAGACGAACGAAAGACTTCGGTCTGCTTTCTTTTTCCATTGTTTCAAAAAAACTCAATACAAAGATATTACTTTTCAGAAAAAAGCCTATCTTTGCATAAAATTTAGTATAAACAAATCATGTCAAGCATACGCTGTGCATTAGCACGTACCTTTAGAATCCGTGCATAGTCTACTGAGAAAGGTTTTCTCAGTTTTCTTATAGCCCTCAAATCTTCTGAGGGCGGATTTTCTATTATTATTTATTAATCAGGATTTTGATGCAGATGCTATATCTGTGTCTATATTCATTTATAAGAAAACAAGTATGGACTTAAATAAAAAGCATTTATTATATCTTACTGTATTTTTCCTATTTCTAAGTTTGAATGCTTCGGGACAATCGAATAGCATTTCAGGAAGAGTACTTAATCAAAACACAAAAGAATCTGTTGAATACGCCAGTGTTGTTCTATTCAAGCAGGATTCCGTATTCCTAAACGGAACGACAGCTGATTCAATTGGAAGATTTGTATTTACAAACCTCACTTCCGATGATTACGTATTGTCGGTATCTTGTATGGGCTTTGAAGCTAAAAAAATCTTGTTACAAAACCTTTCAGAATCGGCAGAAATAGACGTGTTATTAAATGAAAGTGTATTGTCGCTTGGTGAGATTGTTATTTCAGCTTCATCCACAATCAATAAAATAAATCAGCGAATAGTTTTTCCGACAAAACTACAACTTAACCATTCGGCAAACGGAATGCAACTATTGAATACTATGATGCTTCCAGGATTGAACATTAACCCAATGACGAATACGATTTCATCCTTCGATGGCGGGAAAGTCATGTTGCAAATCAATGGAGTAAATGTTACTTCAGAAGAGATTCAGACTTTGCAACCATGTCAAATTAGGCGGGTTGAATATTTGGATTACGCAGGAATAAGATATGGAGCAGCATCTAAAATCGTTAATTTTATTGTTATAAGGGACGATAAGGGTGGTGTTATCGGAGTGGACTTGATGAACTCTTTGAATATTCTTGCGGGCGGCGATGTGCTTTTCGCCAAGTTTAACAAAGGGAAGTCGGAATATACATTAAATTACACAACCGCTTTTCAGAAATTCAATAGCAATAATCGGACACGTACCGGAAGCTATCAGTTTGAAAACTCAACTCCGATACAGAGAGATGAAATCGGAGATGGTGGAGATTATTCATATCAGATGCATGATGTTACTTTCGGATATAACTATCAACAAAGTGATTCGGTATTCTTCAATGCAAAGTTGAAGTATGCTTTGACAAATCATCCGCATAATGATTTCAAAAGTAATTTGATAGAAAATGGCATAAAGATAGGGCAGATATTTGATGGCGTTAGTCAGAAAATAAATACCCCTTCAATAGACCTATACTATGAGCGTGGTTTGAAGAATCAGCAAAAAGTCTATGCCAACATTGTTGGGAGTTATGCCAAAGTAGAAACAGGTCGTAATTATATAGAATACGACAATGCCAATACTCTTTTCAAAGAGCAGTTCGGTTTGTCATCTGATAAATATTCATTGATAGCAGAAGGTATTTACGAGAAGGGCTTTACTTATGGCAGTTTGAAATTTGGAGCAAAGCATATTCAATCGTTTACGAAACAAGAAGTTCAGCAAAATGGAGTTTTTAAGTCCGATTTGAATCAAATGGAAACTTCCGTTTTTTCAGAATGGAATCACAGTAAAGATAAATTCAGCTGTTCTCTTGGGTTAAAGGCTAATCGGGTACATTTTTCTAATATCTCAATTAATAAGAGTTATTATAACTTCTTGCCTAAAGCCATGTTGGGATATAGATTAAATGAAAATTCTTTTATTCGTTACGATGTGGAGATGAGCCAAACCAACCCGACTTTAGTTGAGTTGACTGACACGGAAATAAGGCTCGACCCTTATCTTGCCGAAAGAGGAAACTTGTTATTAAAGCCTTACAGCAATCTGAACAATAACCTTTTTTACGAACACAAAAAAGGCTTGTTTACATTCAATGCTAACCTACGACATCATTACAAGCATAATCCCATCATGGAATCAGTCAAAGAACAAGGTAATATTTTCCTGATAATACCCGAAAATATGAAGAGTTGGAACAAGTATAATGCAGAAATGAACCTAAAGGTGGGAATGATAAAAAACATACTGCAATTTTCGCTTACAGGTGGGTACAATCATTTCAACAGTCAAGGGAACAATTATTCTCATGAATACTCTAATTTCTATTATAGTGCGAATGTCTTGGCAATGTATAAGAAATGGATGTTTATCGTTCAGATACAGCCATTTGATGAGAAGCTGTATGGTGAAACCGTTATTAAGAGTGGTAATTATCATTATTTAGCCATTCAATACAATACCGATAACTTCTCTTTTGGTATAGGAGCGTTCAATCCATTCAAGAATGTTTCACGTACTGTGATAGAGAATAAAAATAATCAAGCACCTTTCAGACGGGAAAGTTTCAGTAGTGCTTCACAAACCATCGTTGCTACTCTTACGTGGAATTTTAGTTTTGGAAAAACTCATAGTTCTGGAAACAAATCTCTTAATAATCAAGATGCGGATTATGGAATAAAAGGCAGTTACAAATAAAGTCTATTATGAATAAAATAGATTTGAAGTTATTCAGGCTATTGTCTGATGCTTCACAAGTGACAAATGAAGAAATGCAAGATGCTTATACGCACTTTATGGAGTTGGTAAAGACTATTAGTCAATCTAAACAAAGCTATTCTGAAATATTTCGGATGTTAAGTATTACTCGTATTGAGCTTGATTTTCTGGGAACATCACCTCTTTGCGAGTTGGAAAAAAAAATAGGCTCAAAAAAACTTATCAGCGAAAGGCGATTTTATTTCTTGAGTCTGAAATTGACTTACTGAAATTCACATTTAGACAAACGAATCAGCTTATTAATAAAAACGTTATTCCCTACAACTCAAAAGTATATTTCGTCCCCAAGTCGCAAGGCTTGGGGATTGATAGCGTGGGAGAATTTGCTGTTTCATTTGAACTTTCAGGACAGTTCTTTAATGAAGAAGGAAATCCTGCTCCATATATTCATATCGCCCATGCTCTGGAGCAGGCATTCAATTTCACGTTCGGGGATGCCCACAAGTCAAAAGAACGAGTATTCAAACGCAAGCCCTACAACTTAACCAAAGCGTTAGATTACCTGAAAAATCTTATCGTTCGTGAAAGCCGCAAGAAGAAGATGAAAAAAGATGATTTTGTAAATCGTTAATTTACATGAATTTACAAATCTATTTTAGGGGAGTCCATAGGGATTCCCCTATTTTTGTTGCTTCGTTCTGCCGAACTTTGGTGCGTGTATAGTGAGATTAATTTTATTAATCTCACGGTTGAGTTTGACAGCCGTATGGCTTTTTCCGCTTGCCCGTCCTGACTTGACGTGCCATAAGCGTTCTTCTATTTTCAGTTTGGTACTGAACTGGGCGATACTGTTGCCGATAATGATTTTCCCAATTATCGGGTAAGCAGTGTTTTCTCCGACACTACTTTTTTCTAATCTACTTTCCCGTTTCAGGTAAAAAGACACTTTTAATTCGTTGCTCATAACACTCACATTTTTAAGTTGATAAAATTACTTCCATTGTGAGTTATTTGAACAATGTAAACCGAAGACAAACAGCGTTATAGTCAGCCACTTAAAGGCACTCAACTGCTGTGTTTTGCTCCGCCTAAAATGGGTAACGGGATAGAAACGGAATGTTTGCTTTTATCCGCTAAAAACTGCATTTCACCCACTCGGCAACCAAAGACATTCAAAGCCAATTACTTCTCATTATCAATCAATTACTCTCTTTTTCTTCCTTTCTCGTTTTGTGCTTCCTGTATAAACGTGCAACCCGAAGAGACTATTGTTACAGTCAATTTTATAGACTATAATACAGGGCGTCCTGTAGCATCATGCAAAGGCGCATATTCCTCTCTTGGGGTTGCAGGAGCTTCGCATGATATAAAAGGAGCAATAAACAGGGTTGCAAAGCAAATATCTGACACATTCAACCCTCAAAAGTGAAAATCTATCTTAGGATTCCACCTCGCCCTCTATCAATCTTCCAATCATACCGACCTTCCGCGACATCGCCAACCTCGTTGAGTGTATGGCGATGTTTTATTTCATCAAAGGGCTGTCGGTGTTCCGCATAGTCACAGAGCCATGTGCCGACCGCTTTCCGCTGCTCGATGGTTTCGCCGTAGCTCTGCATGACGCTCTTGATGTCGGCGGCTTCGGAGGGAGAGAAGATTGACTTGTGCCGTTCCGTGGCGAAATGGATAATCGCTTCAATGGCTCGCCTGAACACCTCGCTTGCCTTGTAGAGAATATCGGCGATGATATTCAGAATATCCCGGCTCGATTTCAGCGCACCTTGCAACTGTCTTATGGTCTTGTCCTTCTCCGCCGTTGCCCGGCTCACCGCCATGCTAATGCGGTGCTGCTCCCCGGTCTTCTGCTCCCGGAGCTGCCGCAGAGCCGTGTCCCTCTCGGATTCATAAGTGTCAGCGATTGCCATAGCACTGTCTCGCTCCAGTTCGACCGTCCGCTTCGCCTCGGTCAGTGCCTTTGTCCGCTTCGCCACCTCTTTCCTGACTTCATCGGGGAACGATTCTTTGATATGTTCGTTCTCGGCTTTCAGTCTCTCGTTCTCCTGCTCGATGGCTGCGTACTTGCCCTTGCCGAAAAGGTTGGCGATGCCGGACTTTATGCTGTCCGTATTCTCCCTGTCAACCTCTCTCGCACGTTCCTCCTTTTCGGCGATTTCGCTGTCAAGTTCCTCGCTGCGCCGCTGCTTCTCCTCGTTCCTGATCTGGAGTTTTTCATGTTCGGATTTGGCATTGTCCGTCTCACGGATCGCGGCATCCCTGTCGGCTTCGGCTGCTTCCTTTTCCGCCTTTACCTGTTCGGCTTCCTGCTTCTGCTTGGCGATGATGAAGTCAGCACGTTCAAGGTGCTCCTTTCCCGTCTGCTCCTTTGAGGTGCCCCTCTCCATGTCAAGACACTCAGCCAAAAGCGTCTGCATATCGCTCATGGCTTTCTCGTCCAGTTTGCAGGATTTCCCGGTGTCGTGGTTCATCCAGTCCCATACGATATGGGCGTGAAGGTTGGGCTTCCATGTGGCGGTATCTCCGGGAGTGCCGTAATGCCCCTCGTCACGGTGGATGAAGATTTGCAGTGCCGTGATTCCCCACCGCTCCTTGCACACCTCACAAAAATGCTGCAACTGCTCCAAAGTGGTATCATTCTTGATTACCACGACACCCTCTTTGAGCGGAGTGCTGCCGCGCACGACGGTCACCTTCCCGGTCTTCTTGTTCACGCGTTCCCGGTCTTTGGTCTGCATCGCCCGACCTGTCTTTTCCTTTACCATCGCGGCTATCTGATTGTAGCGTTCCGACAGCGAAGTGCCGCCGAAATCAGGTGCTACCCATGTCTCGTTTGCCGCCATGAGGTCAGTGCGGACATAGAACTTTTCCTTGCCGATATGTGCGAGGTATTCCGCTGTCCGCCTGTTGTGCGCCTCGCTGCTTCCGATGTTGCAGGGCTTGATGTTGATTGATGTCTTCTGTGCCATAGGCATGATGATGTTTACAGATTTACAATAGGGAAAGGGTCATTAGGGCGGAGCCTTAATCGGAGGGTGCAGGGAGAGGGTCACTTCCTGCTCGGGGTTCTCAGGGGTAGAGACCTCTGAGCGGAGTTTCCAAAGAGAGGGTCACTCTTTGGTCAGGGGTGTTGGGGACTGAAAGCCTCCGACCGGGTTCTTAGGGCAGAGCCATAAGTGGGACGGGGCAAAGCCCAGCCCCTCGGGAGAGCCCACAACTACGGAAGCGAAGCGTGTAGTTATAGTGGGCTATATCTGGACAAGCCCAGTCAGTCACCCCACGACAACGGAGTACCGCTCAAAAACGCTCCCTATGCTTCCCGACCTGCCGAGCCTATGCCGGAGTAACCTCGCCGCCATCCGTGCCGTCCTGCGCCTCGCTGTAGCTCCCTGCGCCGTTTCCGCCGGATGCCATGTCGCCACTGTCTATGATATACCGATTTGCGGCTGTGTCCGCCATGAACATATCGGACGGCGGATTATGGCTGTCGCCGTCATGCACATCGGCTGACGGATTGGAACTGGCTGACAAAAGAAGGGAAGAATAAGAAGAATAAAGGGATGCCGCGCCTGTCGCCTGGCTGTCCGTTTCCTTCCCTCTTGTGTGGCAGTCAACGGCTGCGGCTTCCAGTTCATCCCCTGATGGCAGACTGTCGGAAACAGGTGTCCGCACATCGCCTGTCTGTCCTTTGGCGGTAGCCGAAGGTCTGACATAATGGGGATTGGTGATAAGGACACCTCCGACATACCAGCCAGTGAGAAAATGCAGGGAATGAACGGAAGTGCGGTTGTTGGTTCGGGTGGTCAGCATACCGAGGCGGTTGAATCTGGCGATTAGCTTGCCGACCGTCTTACGGTTGCAGTCCAAAAACTCCGCAAGCTCCACATCGGAAGCCGCCACCTGTCCCACCTCCAGCACAATATCAATGCCCTTGATTTTATAGGCGGTTCTTGTCCGCACAGCACCATTCATCAGACGGAAGAGGCACTTTTGCCTGAGAGGGGAAAACCTGCCTTCCAAAAGAAAATCCCACTGTCCGGCAGAAAGGATGGTGCAATAGTGTATGTTCTGTATCTCGTTGCTCATGGTCTGTGACATTATGGTGCTACTGCGGACATCCGGCTGTTGCCGTCCGTCAACGCTCCCGGCTTGCGTTTCTTGCCGTTGCGCAGTTCTTCAAGCCGTCTTTCAATATCACTCTCGTTGGCTACTCCCGATGTGCCTCCTTGTTTGATCCAAGCGATGACTTCATCCTCGAAGAAGTAGAGTTTGTTGCCCCTTTTGTGATACGGGATGCGCTTGTCGGAGGTCATGGCATAGATGGTGGAAGCCGATTTGCCGAGAAGTGCCGCGACTTCATTAAGGGTGAGAAGGGTGCGACACTCGCCATGCTGCTGAGGTGTCATGCCGAGCACTTTCTCCACCTTGTCGGTGAGCAGCCCCACCTTTTCGATCAGCATGGAGACCGCCTGCGGCAGTTGTTCAAATGTTATGTTGTTCATATACTGTTGTGTGTTTATTGCTGTTTGAGTGTAATCTGTTCGGATGCCTTGCGCTTCAGGTCGCTCACGACATCGACATAAACCTGTGTCGTTCCCACGTTGCTGTGCGTAAGCATCTTTGAAATGGTATAGAGGTCAGTCCCGGCGGCGAGTTGCAGGGTCGCGTAGGTGTGCCTGAACCCGTGGAACGTGATGTGCTTCCTTATCCCGGCAGACTTTATCCAGTCTTTGAGATAGAGGGGAAGGATTGTCTTTGTCAGCCCCTTGAACACCTGACCCTCGCCGCGCTCACCGCACAGCGCGAGTGCTTCATCCGACAGCGGCAGCACTGCTTCCGTCCGTGTCTTCTTGGTGACGATGTGCATGCACCAGCCGCCGTCAGCTCCTCTTATGATGTTCTCCCATTGCAGACGGATGATGTCGCTGATGCGCAGCCCCGTAAGGCAGGAGAACAGCGCGGCACTCCTTATGACAGGCTTCTCGCAAGGGGTCTCGGCAAGCATCCTCACCTCTTCAAGCGTCAGGAACTCGCGCCTTGTGCTGTCCTCCTTCGCGTGTTTCAGCCGTGGGGCGATATTCTCCTTGATGCGTCTTTCCTCGTAGGCGATGCGGAGAACGCATTTCAGCTTGTTAAGGTTGTTGTTGGCGGTCGAAGCCATCATCTTGCCCTTTGTCTGAGTGGTGAGCGACAGCAGGTAGGTAAGGAATCCCTGGCAGTATTCCAGTGTCAAATCATCGAAGGTGCAGCTTCCGCAGCAATACTTTTCAAAATGCTTGTAGGCGGTGTTCCAGTTCCTGAAATTGTCGTCGTCAGCCATCTTTGAGCGGAAGTATTCAAGGAAGCTCTCCTTGCCACGGTTGCGGTCGAGGAAGCCGTACTCCTCGTTGATGATGGCTTCGGTTCTGCGACACTTGATAAGCTCGGCATTGCGGAGCATGGTCTTGTTGAACTCTGTCTCGAATTTGTCTTTAGGGTCGGCATAGATGTATATGCCGAGATACTCCCGTCTTGTCGGCTTGCCAGTCTTGGGATGCCGCACTGCCGGGTAATAGTCAAGGTAAAGTGATACCTGTCCGTTCTTGATGGGTCGTTTCCTGACCGTCACTTTCGTGCAGATGTTTGTCATATCGGTTGTGATTTTTAATTGTTGTCTGATTCATTGTCCGGCTCTCTCTTGGCTTTGGTGCTTGCGCTCTTTCGCTCCGACACCTTCCGTGCCTCGTCCCAGTCGGCTTTGAGGTAGTAGAGGCGGTTGCCGTGGATGCGTTTCGTCCTTACCCCGTGGGTGAGCGCGAACCTGCGGACTTGGGTTTTTCCCAGCCCGAACAGGCGCATGATGTCGAAACAGGAATACCAGTGCTCCGATAGGTTGCTTCCCAGCCGTTCCGCTTCCTGAGCCATAGCCTTGTCAACCTCCGCTTTCGGGAAGCACTTTGTGGCATTGGCTTTGACACAGGGTATCGAGTAGCGCATACGGAGATTGTAAAATCGCCCGTAGGTATAATTGAATTTCCGGCATATCTCAGCCATCGTATAAAGGTCGCCTCCGGCACTCTCTTTTTCCGTGAACGTGTCGCGCACGGACTGCTTGTAGTTAGCCGCCGGAATGAGCTGCCGTTTCGGGCTGCCCTTCGCTTTCTTCTTTCCCTCCTTTTGGGAAAGGTCTTTTTCAGTGTTCGGTGTATCTTCGTTCATCTTCTTCTTTGTCTTTTTACCCTGCTTGGCGAAGATTGAAGCACTCCGCTTGCAGTAGGTTGTCTCTCTAATCATCAGAAAGAAATCCTCCCTGGTGATGATTGTGATGTGGTATGTCAGTCTGCAAGCCCGGAGAGTTCCTTTGTAAATGAGGTTATACACTGTCCGGCTGCTCACTTGCAGGATGTCCGCCACTTCCCCGATGGTGAGGAAAGGCTTGTCGGTCATGCCCCGGTCATATCCGGGCTGACCTGTTAAATTGTGTTTAATTTGACGGTCCATTATCGAAGAAATTTGTTGCACGCTCTTGAAAGCTGTTGCACGTTGCTGAAAGGAAGTCGTGCCGTGTGACCCCTCTCGCGTGGTACAATCGCGGTACAAAAATACTCCGAAAAGGACGAATCGCCAACAGGCGAAAATCTCGTTTGTTAAAATCTATTAGCTGAAAATCAAGGTATTATAACGCCGATTTTTGCAGCCATTTGTCGCCGTTTTGCCCTCCGAAACTCCATGTGGAAACTCTTTCCGCTGCCCGAAGGCCCCAGGCAGAAAAAATTCGAGTTGTCGGTCAGCTTGTTCTTTCCCTCTTTTCCCGTGATGTCGATAGCTACCGGAACACCTTGACGGTCAGTATAATAAATTTTTATCGGCGTTTCCTCACTATGCTGCACCCGTTCCTTGTACATCAGGCATACCGCAGCGTCGGAGAGGGTCAGAAAACGGTCATATTCCTCGTTCAGGCTGTAACAGTTGCCCGGAAATGAACTGACGAACAGTTCCAGTTGGTTGTATGCACGCTTACTGATATGTATGCCCATGCGCCCAAAAGCGTTTTCCAAGTGATTCGTGCATTTTTGAAGGTCGGTGTCGGCAGGCACGCCCACCACCATGTTGAAGTGCGTGTACACGAGCAGTTTGCTTTCACGGGCTATTACGTCCTGTACCTGCTTGATGTCCTCTACGGCCATTTGGTTACTCGGATTGGGGATGCTTGCGTGCCGGTTCTTCTTTTTGTCGAGTAATGCCAGTTCACGCTTCTGACTGGGCAGGAAAATAATTTGGTTGTACACCACCGTTTCTGCGTTCGGAATATTATCCACCACCGAGACAAGATCCACTGGCATCTCGGTATTATTCACCTCGATATTGGTATAGGGACGTATCAGCGAGGGGAGTGCGGCGCAGTCCACGTCCACGAGGCTGTACACCTTACAGCGTTTATCACCCATAGATACCGTTTCGTCGTCAGCCTTGACATTCGTCATCGAGACCGTACGGTCTTTGAAGTTCATCGCAAAGTAACGGTCCACATATTCGCTTGCCTCGGCTTTGTTCAGGAATTTCACTTGTACACCGCTGTCGCGTAGTAGGTCTCGAACCTTATAAATCTTCACGAGGAAATCGCGCCATTTCTTGCTATCGTAAGAGAAAAGACGGCTCTTCTTGGCTTCCTGTGTGATAGTCAGATAGCAAAGGCTGTCCGTGTACGGACGCCCATTAAAATAACGGAAGTACGATGCTGAGAGAAATTCTTGATTATGCTCCGGCTCGTTCGCGAACTGTTTTCTCACGAAGATGTCCTGTTTGTGTAAGGCATATCCTTCGCCCAGTGTTTGCGCAAGGGCAGAGAATAGATGCGTGAAATCGTAATAGCTGTCAATGTCCGCCGAATACTTCTGTACCGGATTTTCGATTTTCAAGACGGCGGAATATTCACCCGTCTTGGTGTACAGCACACCCACACCATCTGTATCTTCCACAGAGAAATAGATATTCTGAAAGATGTGCTTGCGCTTGCCGCCCGTACCGAACGTATAGACTGACAAGGCCATACCCGTACATAGGGCGATGAAAAATAAAATGATATATAGGGTCATTCCGATATTCGTTCATTAAATAGGGGCAGGTCTGCCTCGGCTGGAGGCGGACCCGCCCGCGTTCAACAATCAATCAGCCACACACATTGCCGTGATGGTTTTTCTTATAGTCATACTTTGTGCGAATAGGCATACACATACACTCCACGTTTTACATTTTTGCTGTGCAGCCCTTTTCGCTGTTTGAGGATGATAAGCACGATTCCCGCAGATAAGACAGTTGCCAATACGACCAGTCCGGCCACAAAGCCCATAAGACAGTAGGCGGCGATAAAGCCCACAATGGCTCCACCAGCCACGCCTGCCGCCCAATAGATGTAGCGGCCTTGTAATCCCATCAGCTCCAAAGGCCGTTGTAACCCCTTGAACAGCGGATAATCCGGATAACGTCCGTCATTAATCATTTCTTGACTGTTTATGCGTTAATTCCGAAGAACAGAGGTAATGCTTGGGCTGCCGCAATCAAGAAAAGGCACGCCCCAACTACCATCATGATCTTCTTCTTGAAATCTTACTGATTGTTTGTAATGTGCTGATATTCAATATATATCGTGTAAGCGAAATGGAGAAAGAAACAAAATGGAAACAACAAAATCAAGAAACCCCAAAATGAAAGCATGAGAAAACAAAAATTAACACTGAAAACAACGGCAATTTTCCGATTTTGGTATTCATAAATCAACTCCAAAAATTATAAGTAGGCACATCTGTTTTCCTTTTAACAGAATATACTGATATGCATAATATCGAGGGAAAGAGTCACTGTAAATCATGCAAAAAACAACGGAATTTCTAATTAGACAAATTATTTTCCGCTTTTTATAATGATTTTCGGATTTAACAAACGATATTTGGAGAAGAATGAGTATCTTTGCAACCGAAAACAATAATAATATACGCAATGGCTGAGAAAAATCTTAATCGTATAAAAGTTATGCTTGCAGAAAAGGGGAAAACGAACAAATGGCTTGCAGAGAAACTTGGTAGAGACCAAGCAACCATTTCCAAATGGTGTACCAATGCTTGTCAACCACCTTTAGAAGCATTAATACAGATAGCTCAATGTCTGGAAGTTGATATAAAAGAACTCATTAGGGTTCCTGAACATAATCCTTATAAAGAATTGTAATGAAAAAAAATACTTCATTCACATTATTTGATTTTAATAAGAAACGTGCAGATAAGGTATAAATATTTGGCAAAGAGTCGCTTGATAAAAATGGTAACCTTATACCATTTATCGAGCAAGTTTGCATTGGTGACTCATTATTTACAATTGAAAGACTCAAAAGTAAATATACCATATGCAAATAAAGCGCAAGATATACTGAATTTATGGTATGAATTCGTTCATGGAGAGAAGGAGCAACGACCTAATGATTTCTTCCCAAAATTAATGTAATTTGTGACTTAGAGCACGTTGATGCAAGATCTTAGGTGAGTCGGTCTTGACATTTTAACTCAAGCAGCGAGCACTCGGAGATATTTCTGTTTTTTATCCCAACTGGCTTATAATTCGGAAATTTATCAAAATTTGTATCAAAACTAAATAAGCATAACAATGGAACCATCTATATACAGTTTTTCACTTTGTACCGCACTGCCGTTAATGTTATTCTTCGGCTTTTATTTTTTGTTTGCAAAGACTCCTGAAAAGAAAATTTTCAAGAATTATCTCCGCTCCCGACAGGTTATGGGTATAGCTATGTTGCTGCTTTCAGCAAACTATTCGGTACATTTCTTCTTTGGTATCCGATTCAAAAATGCGGATTCTGCCATATTGATGAACATGTCCACATACTTTCTGTGCTATTCTCTGTTCAGTTCGGCATTGATAATGTTGCTTGATCGTTTTTACATTACCAAACGGCGTGTGTGGACACATATCATTTTATGGATAATATTTTCAACTCTTTCCGGAGTTGTGTTGTTCCTGTTGCCAAGCGGAATCTTGCAAAAATTCTCTTTATTTGCTTTAGCTGCCTGGTTAGTCGTTTTTGGAGTCGTTTTAGCTCGCAGAGTAATAATTGCATATCGTAGAGCCATTCAGATTTTCAATGAAACTCAGGCGGATGATATAGGCGCATATATCGAATGGCTTTCCATATTCACTTATTGGGCACTTATCTTCGGTGTCGGATGCGGATTGCTGACATTTCTGCCAGACGAATATGTTTTTATCTGGATTTTGTCGTCAATACCGTTCTACAGCTATCTTTTCTACAGCTATCAGAACTACCTGCTGTTCTATGAACAGGTAGAAAATGCGTTTGAGCAGGATATACAATCTGAAGAAGAACTTCTGACAAATTCGGAAACTGAACATGAAATAGTTTCTGAGAAAGAAGTTCCTAGGTCCTATACAGAATTTATAGAGAGGGTTGACAACTGGATAAAGACAGACGGCTATGTCCAGCAGGGACTTACCATAAAAGAACTGTCCGAAATACTTTATACGAACCGTACCTATCTTTCCGCTTATATCAAGACTACGTATAAAATGACATTCCGCGAATGGATAACCAGTCTCCGGTTGGAGTATGCGAAAAACATACTGAAGGAGCATCCAGAAATCAATATACAGAAGCTGGCTGAGTCTTCTGGTTTTCTTTCCCAAAGTAACTTTATCAAATTATTTTCCGAGAAAGAAGGATGTACGCCTGCCAAATGGAAAAAATCAAATCGGGAATAATTTGTGTAGTAAAAAACATCGGAAAAGGTCACAGAAACCCATTTCCAAAAAGTGCTCAAACGACAAAAAAGTGCTAATTCGACAATTCAAAAAGTGCTAATTCGACAAAAAGATGCTCAAACGACATTATTTATAAAATTTTACAGCAAAAGTTTTTCTAATCTTTTGGGCATAGAATGACATTTATTATCTTTGGAGAGGACAAAGATAATAAATGCAAGTTTATATGATCAGAAAAATCACTTTTCTTACCTTGTTTCTGTGGCTGATGACGGTAACTTTTCCTGTCATTGCGCAGCAGAAAACAGACACAACCTACACCTTCCGCTTCGTTCCGCAGAAGGACATGTTCTACGTTCCTTGGAATGGCAATGACACTGAACTTGCCCGCCTGTTGGAATGTATCGAAAACAGTAAAGCAACAATTTTTAACGGCAAGTTGCCGCTACTGGTTGACGGCTACTGCAATTCGCTGGGCGGTGAAGCCGAGAACCTTGCAACGGCGAAGATTCGTGCCAATCGAGTAAAATCAGAACTGATTACACGCGCGAAAATCAAGGAAGAAAACTTCATTACCCACAATCATGCGACAGGGGGTGATTTTGTAATCGTGCGCCTAACGGTACCTGCAAAGGAAACAGCCGTGACGGATGCGGAAGCGGAAGCGCGACGCAAGGCGGAAGCCGAACGCTTAGAAACCGAGAAGCGTGCCGAGCAGGAACGGCTTGCCGAAGAGCAGCGCAAGGCGGAAGAAGCCCGACTTGCCGCTGAACCAACGGTCGCCGGCCGAAGGGAAAGGCAAAAGGCAGAAGCCGAAAAAGCTGCTCTACAAAATACACTTGCCGGCACGCCGTCGGAAACTAAAATCACAAATGATTATCATCTCTCCCTGCGTGCCAACCTATTGCGCTGGGCTACCCTGACACCCGATTTAGGACTTGAATGGCGCATCTGTCCGTCGTGTGGCATTGCCGTAAACGGCTCATGGACTTCTTGGACGTGGAGCGACAAGGACCGCCGCTATGCACTCTGGGAAGTGGCTCCGGAAATACGTTATTACATGGGTGAGAAGAAAGCCTGGTATCTGGGGGCGATGTTCAAGGCCGGACAGTTCAACTACAAGCTCTCCGAAACAGGCAAGCAGGGCGACCTGATGGGTGGCGGCATCACCGCCGGCTATCAGCTGCGACTGAACAAGGCATTAGATCTTGATTTCAACCTCGGTTTGGGCTACCTGAATGTCGATTTCGAAAAATATGAAGTCATCGACGGTGTGCGCGTGCGCCGCGGCAACGAGACAAAAGATTGGTATGGTCCCATCAATGCCGGTGTGACATTGGTATGGAAACTTTTCTAAATAGGGGGAGGAATAGAATATGAAAGCAAGACAATATATAAATATGATAGGAATGGCAGCCACCGTGCTGCTCTCTTCCTGCGTGAAGGACACGCTTTATGACACGCCGCATCCCGACTATGGGAAGATTGCGGTGACAGCCGACTGGTCGGCCCGCGGTGAAGGTATCGACATACCTGCCACGTGGACGGTCACTATGGGCGACTATGCGGGTACGGAGACTTCCGCCACTCATGCCCCCGACCATCTGTTTGCTCCGGGCATCTACACCCTTGCGGTGTGGAATCCGGCTGAAGGAATCACGGTAAATGGTACCACCGCCACCATTGCCGCAGCCACGGGAAACCGGGCAGGCACGGATGCCTTTGTAAACAATGCCCCGGGATGGTTCTTCACCTATACGAAACAGGTGAGCATCGAGAAAGACAAGGACTATCCGCTGACCGCTGCAATGAAGCAGCAGGTACGCGAACTGACACTTGTCGTCAAACCGACGGGTGATGCCGCCGGACGCATCACGGAGATTGTTGCCCATCTGACGGGTGCAGCCAGAACACTCGATTTCGCTACCGATACCTACGGAGCCGCTTCGAACGTCGTGCTGCTTTTCACCAAGATAACCGAAGGTGACGATGCCGGCAAGTGGAAAGCCACGGTGCGGCTGCTGGGTGTGACCGGCACGGAACAACTGCTGATGGGTGAAATCCGCTATGCTGACGGCAACCCGACCCCCACCACGCTGAAAAGCGACCTCACAGAAGCTCTCAAGGAGTTCAACACAAGAAAGGGCAAATCGCTGACCCTCGGCGGAACGCTGGTTGAGACTCCCGAAGGCATGGAAGTGGACGGAGCCGAAATCAACGGCTGGGAAGAAGTGAAAGGTGATGATGTAAATGCCGATTTGTAAAATAATAAAATGACATATATAATGAAGACAAGATTTTTTACACTTGCAGCGCTCGCCCTCGCACTGGTAGCCTGCAACAACGACAACGAGAACCTGAACGGTGACCCCGTGGCCGCCCAGTTTACCGCCAACATCGCCCCCGCCACCCGCGCCAGCGGAACCACCTGGACTGCCGGCGACCGTATCGGCATCACCGACATCGGCAACGATTCCCAGTACGGCAACGTGCCTTTCATCTTGAAAAACGGGAAATTTGAGGCAGAAGGAAAGGTTATCTATATCGAAGATACAAAGACCCATACTTTCCGCGCCTACTATCCGTACAACGCGGCGGGAGGCATCCTCACAGCCACGACCGATGCCACGGCGCAGCAGAACCAGCCTGCCATCGACTTCCTCTTTGCTTCAGGAGCCACGGGAGACAAAAACAACCCGGTAGTAAGCTTCACCGACAAAACCGCCAAAGGCGGTGAAGACAACTCCTTCCACCACCGCATGAGCCAGATAACCCTTACCTTCGAGGCGGGCGACGGCGTGAATTTCAGCGTGGTCAAGCCTGAACGTTACACGCTGGACGGATTGTTACTCACTGGTACGTTCAACACGGCCGACGGTATTGCCACCGCAGACAACGGACTACAGACCGGAGAACTGACCATGAATCTGGCAGACGGCAATCTCACGTCATCGATCATCCTCTTCCCGCAGACAGTTGCATCCCTGCCGTTGGTTGTGAATTACAAAGGTCAGGAATATCATGCCACACTCACCATGCCCGATGGCGCACTGCTGGCGGGCAACAACTATACCTATACCGTCAAGGTACGCAACAAAGTCCTTGAAGTCAGCGAAGCCACCATTGCAAAGTGGAACGATATAGACGGTGGAGATGTGGGTGCTGACCTGTAGGATGTTAATAATTAATCGATTAGAATAAAGACTTATGAGACATAGATTATTTATCCCCGCAGCCACCGCACTGCTGTTCGCCCTCGCCGCCTGCACGCAGGACGAACTTGCTGGCGATAACCGTCTGCCCGAATGTGAATACCCCGTAGTTATCCGTGCCACAGGACTGTCCGTGGAGGCAACGCCGCAGGCAGCCCCATCAACCCGTGCCTCCGTGGACGGCGACTGGCAGGGCGTCACTTCCGTGGCACTCAAGATTGGCGAAGCGGTAAAGGAATACACCGTAACGGCTTCTACCGATTTCAAGAGTGCCACGCTTTCACGTGAGAACGACCCGCACTACTGGACCAGCCGCGACCCGATTACCGTATCGGCATGGTGGCCCTTCGACAATGCTGACATCACACAGATGCCTGCCGTGAAGGTGGCAGAAGACCAGAGTAAACTGGCTGACTTCCAAAACAGCGATTTCATCTCTGCTGAGAACCGGAAGGTGGAATTTAACAACCCGACTCTTGAATTTACCCACCGCACGGCACGCGTGACAATCGAACTGAAGCCCGGCACGGGATTCACGAGCGTCGCTGGTGCCACGGTGAGCCTCGTGAGCCTGTCCGCCGATAACGGCAACCCGACCGCCATCAAGACCTACAACGCAAGCGGCAACACCTACGAGGCACTGACCGCCCCGCAGACCGTTGCGGCAGGCAAGCCGTTCGTCAAGGTGGAACTCGGCAGCGGCACCTTCTACTTCCGTCCGCAGAACAACGTTGTATTAGAAGCGGGCAACCGCTATACCTACACCGTCAAGGTGAACGCAACCGGCCTGACGTTAGAGGGTTGCACCATCGGCGACTGGGCTGACGGCGGTGGCGAGAGCGGCGCAGCCGAGGATTTGGGCTACATCTACGACAGCAACACCAATACCTACACGGTCTATAACGCCGACGGCCTGATGAATGTAGCCGAATTAGTGAACGGAGGTAAGACCGACATAAACATTACCCTCGACAAAAACATTGACCTCACAGGCAAAGGCTGGACGCCGATAGGCACAGACTACGACAACTCATACACCGGCACCTTCGACGGCGGCGGCCATACCATCAAGGGGCTGACCGTTACGACAAATGACCAATTTGTGGGTCTGTTCGGCAGTCTCGGTAAAGCTGGTACGGTGAAGAACGTGGTGATGGAGGGCGTACAGATAACAAACAATCACGGGTCGGGCTATGTCGGCGGCGTGGTAGGAAATAGCGATGGCACCATTGAAAACTGCTCGGTGTCGGGCAGCGTCAGTGGCACGGCGTACGTTGGCGGTGTGGTGGGTGTTCAATGGTTCGGTTCCATCACCGGATGCAGTTCCTCTGCCACAGTAAAGGGGATGGGCGATGTCGGCGGCGTGGCAGGTCAGACGAATGCGGATGCCACCCTGACCGCTTGCTATGCCACGGGCAACGTGACCATAGAATTAGGCCACAGAGATAGAGTCGCTGGCGGCGGTCTGGTGGGAATGAACGCAGGAAGTAGCCTCCTTGCCTGCTATGCCACGGGCAACGTAGCCAGTACAGGTAGTAGCACTGGCAAGGTATATATCGGCGGCTTTTTGGGAGGAAACTACGCCACCGTGACCGCCTGCTATTGGAAGAACAATCATGAACAAGGCATCGGCAACAATAAGGAAGGCATCGCCCCCGAAGCCACGAAGGTGGACGGCACTGGTGTTACCTGGCAGAAAGCCGTTGATGCCATGAACACCGCCTTGCAGAACAAAGGCTCAGAGTGGCGTTACGAACTTAAAGGAGCATTGCCTACCTTGAGTAAGCAGTAAACCGTCGGGCGGAAAAAGTCCTGCCCGCAACGGAAAGAACCAGAGTAATAAAACAACAGATATAATGAAGACAAGATTTTTTGCACTTGCAGCGCTCGCCCTCTTATTGGGCGCCTGCACACAGGACGAAGCAGGCTTCCTGTCGGAAGGGGCGGAAGGCACACCCATCGTCTTCACCGCCACGGGGCTGAATCCCGCCGCGACAGTCATCGCCGGCACCCGTGCCCCTGTGGATGGCAATTGGGAGGGTGTGCAGAGCGTGGCAGTCCTGATGGACGGCACGGTGAAGGCATACGACGTGACGCCCTCCACCGCCGACCCCACCAGCGCCACGCTGACCTCCACCGACCCGTACTACTGGACCAACCACAACGACATCACCGTCACAGCGTGGTGGCCCTACACCGCTGGCGAGACAACCCCACCTGCGGTAAAGGTAAAAGCCAACCAAAGTGCCCAGAAAGACTTTGAGACCAGCGACCTCATCGTAGCCGACGGACAGAAGGTGATCTACGGTAGCCCCACGCTCCGCTTCACCCACCGCACGGCGCGAGTGACCGTCGTTCTGACGGACTACACCGAGGGGCTGGCATCCGTGCAGTTGACGGGTCTCTCCACCGAAGGCGACAACCCGGATATAATCGTCCCGTATGACAAGGGCAGCAACACCTACACCGCCATCGTCGCCCCGCAAAGTGTGGCAGCTGGCACAGCCTTCATTACCAGCACCTTCACTAACGGCAAGACCTTCGTTTATAAGATGAAGAATGCTACCGACTGGCAGGCGGGCGGTGAATATACCTACACCGTCTCCCTCGCTGCGGCAAAAGACCTGGGCTATACCATAGAGAGCAACGGCAGCTACACGGTCTATAACGCCGACGGCCTGCTGAATGTAGCCGAATTAGTGAACGGAGGTAAGACCGACATAAACATTACCCTCACCGCCGACATTGACCTCACAGGCAAAGACTGGACACCGATAGGCACAGACTACGACAACTCATACAAAGGCACCTTCGACGGTGGCGGCCATACCATTACGGGGCTGACCTTTACGACAAATGACGAATTTGCGGGTCTGTTCGGCTGGCTCAATAGAGCTGGTACGGTGAAGAACGTGGTGATGGAGGGCGTACAGATAACAAGCAATCAAATATATGGCGGCAGTATTGGCGGCGTGGTAGGATCTGGCTGGGGCACCATTGAAAACTGCTCGGTGTCGGGCAGCGTCAGCGGCACGGTGTATGTCGGCGGTGTGGTGGGTGTTCAAATAGGCGGTTCCATCACCGGATGCAGCTCCTCGGCCACAGTGAAGGGAACGGTCGATGTCGGCGGCGTGGCAGGTCAGACGAATTCGAGTGCCACCCTGACCGCTTGCTATGCCACGGGCAACGTGACCATAGAAATAGCCCCCAAAAAGAATATCGCTGGCGGCGGTCTGGTGGGAATGAACGCAGGAAGCAGCCTCCTTGCCTGCTATGCCACGGGCAACGTAACCAGTACGGGTAGTAGCACTGGCTATGTACATATCGGCGGTTTTTTGGGAAATAACTACGCCAACGTGATGACCGCCTGCTATTGGAAGAACAATCATGAACAAGGTATCGGCTACAATAAGAAAAGCACCGAAGCCACGAAGGTGGACGGCACTGGCGTTACCTGGAAGAACGCCGTTGATGCCATGAACCGCGCCTTGCAGAACGCAGGCTCAGAGTGGCGTTACGAACTTAAAGGAGCATTGCCTACCTTGAGGAAACAGTAAGCCGTTGCGGGCGGAACATTTCCGTCCGCAACGAACATAAACCGAAGTATAACCCCAATAAAAAAGGAGGACGTGATGGAACACACGGAGAATCCACCAATGAGAGTGGTTGTGTCTGCAAATTTTTGTCAGGCACAAACTAAATTCGTACATTCAATTGATACTAAATTGGATGATTCTTAGAGTAGTATTAATCAATAATTAAAAGTAAAAACTATGAACGAACAGAATTTGCCCAAGAATACTAAAAAAGAAGTAAAGGAAACTGCTGTTCCTGTGGTTTCAAATGACCCTCAAGAAGTTAATAATGATTCTCCTCCTAAGTTAAAGGAGGATACCGGCTCCAAAGGAAAGACAAATTCCAATGAAGCCTCCAAATCCGACATCGGCAACGATTCCCAATCCAGCATACAGGACAATGGTGGAGCAAGCCTTGCGAGTGAGCCATTCATCGACTTGCTATACAATCAGATAGAAAGCGTAATCGGAGGTGAAAATCCGAATCAGTTTCTTTGTCTGACCCTGCCAGGGCAAGCACTCACAGCCAAGGACTTTGCCTACGACTACAAAAACAATGCGGAAAAAGGGCCGATGGTGGAAGCCAACGAATCGCGTTTAGCCAACAAACTCTTCGATCCCTGTCGCGTTACAGGCGGTGATAACGGCATGACATTGCCATATCAGTACCGTTCGGCTCTGGATACATTAACTCCTAAATTGAATGAAAAAATCGCAAAAGCGAAAAATCAACTGCGCGAGCTGCTGCTGACCCCATATCCTTATGATTTTGGTGACGAAAATACGAAAAGCTATACGCTTCAGGAGGTATTTTATCGCCTATATGATGACTATGTGGCTGCAGAAAGAGCATGGTCTGAAAAACAAAACAAGAAAAAAGAAGCTTTAAGAAAAATTTATCCTGATACTTCAGAGGAGAATAATATTCATTACAACAATGAATACTTGCAATGGTATGAAGCAGTTGCAAGAGGAGAATCTTTGGAATTGAACGAAAAGCGGGCAAAAGTGTTATCCGTCTTCTCCCCCAACGATATGGACATCCTCAATGGAGTTCTTGACAGCGGTTCAGGTGCGGAGCTGGAGCAGGCCAGAGAGATTTTGGAAAACATTCAGAGGCTGACTCCAGACGGAGGCATTGTCTATCCCGTAAAATTCAACCCCACAAACTGGTTTGAACTGCTGAACACATCCTTCATCCCGTCCGACTTACTTGATTCCCCGGAGTCATTGGCTATGAGATTGCGTAATCTGTCTTCACGCAGGATTACCCTTTCCTCACAAATCTCCAATCTGACCAATCTGATTGATGAAGAAGACAGGAGTAAAGAACTGGAAAAAAACAAAAATGACGCCGAAAATGCAAGGGACGCTTTGAATAAAGCTCAAAATGAATTGATCAGCAGTTACGGTGAAGGTGTCAAGACTGTCATTGATACCGCATTTACCATTGCACCGATATTCAGTGGAGGAGTACCTAGTAGTATCATCAGCAGACTGGCAAGCGGATTAAAATTTGATAAAAATGACCAAAGTGTAGACAGTTTGGTCGATAAAATTACAGCCATACTGTCAAAAAACCAAAAACTTCAAAACGATTATATAACTAAATCGCAACAGTTATCCAATGTCTTACTGGAAGAGGCGATAAATAAAAACCTCCTGCAACTCAAGCAATTGCTTCCACCAATTCAAGAACAGCTGGAGAGGATTAATACTGAAATCCAGGAAATCTTGGAGAAAATGAAAGTTGCCCAAACGGTAAATTCAGGCAAAGAGACTGAAAGCGTACAGACACCGATTGTTCCTGAAGGATTCACGCAGGTACTAATCGACGTAGCCGCCTCACAGATAGACAAGGAAAGCAACAGCCACTCGTCTGCTTCAAACAGCCCATACGGTGCCAGTTTATGGTTCGCAGGTTACTCAGGGAAGAAAGAAACGAATTCTTCGACCTTTGCAGAGCTATGCCACTCTCAAAATACGTCTGTTCGGGTCGGAATGAATGTGGCAAAAGTGGGCATCGAGAGAGAATGGTTTAATCCTGGGATTTTTGTCTTGACCAAGGATATGTTTAACGTGTCCACCTCACGTGTGTCTCCAATAAAAGATTACAGTGAAATTACAGAAGAAAGGCTTTCAGACATGAGCCGCAGCCATATCCTACCCTGTTATCCTGTGGCCATGCTCGTCGCCAAAGACATTTCCATCCAAGTGGTTACTAGCGACCAGCTCTCGAACACCTTCTCGGCTACCATGGAAGAGCATGTCTCACATGGCGGCGGCTTCCTGCTTTTCAGCGGTGCAAAAAGTAGCAGTTCTTCATTCGGTTCTTCTGGCATCCACACCAGCTCCACGGACAAGAGTTTCAACATCAAGATTACCACTCCTCAGATTATCGGTTACTATCTGCAAGCGACACCAGCAGACAAGAGTACCATCATGGACGAGATATCCGATGATGAAATGGCAGCAGGATTTGTAACTATATCTAAGTTTGTGGAAGACTACAAGAAACTTCTCCAGGCTATGAACAAGAATAATACAGAACAACAGAATTAGTATTAACCATTAAAAATGAAATATAATGTGTTTTGGGAATAAATTAAACCAGAATAGACCTGAACATTGTATAACTCCATTTCCAACCCCCAATAATTTCTGTGGAGGGTTCGCTTTGAATGCGGTCTTGGTGGATCTGGGAAGTGGTACGTGTCCCATAGAGGTTTATATGCGGATACAGGACTATCAGAATAAAGAGATTATTGAAAAGAATCCGAATTCTTCGGCAAGCATATACTTGCTGAGCAATAAATCAAGCGGCACTCTTATGTCTTTGCCATCGGGGATATGCGCTGCATTTAAAGATTATGTAACAGATAGAACCGTTACGGTATGTTATAACTCAAATTTTGAAAGAGGTCCTTTTGAGAATTTGATATCTGAAGAAATAAGCAGAATAACAGGTGAAAGGCTGGGTATGAAAATTCAAGCTTTAGATGTCCTTTACTCTGAAACAACCTGGGATTATATATTGGTCTTGGTAAATAATAAACATTGGATTGCTGTAAAGCATGTAAAAGAAGATAAATTCGTTTGTTATGACCCAGATGAAGGTAAAGATTCAGATGGTTCCACGATGGGAGAAGCCATTAAAAATTTAAGAAAAGAATATGTAATCAGTGGCTTGTACATCTGTATCAAAAAAACAATTTAATAGAAATAGTACAATGGCGGTCATTATTGCATGACCGCCATTGTAGCAACATATGCTCCCAAGGCATAAATAAGGTTCATGATAAAGTCGTTCACAGACCTATGACGCGAATGTACTATCTGCGCCATGTTCTTCAACATATTGTTTATGGTTTCGATAATGTATCTCTTGCGCAGCATCATTCTTAACATTATGGCACGAAGAAGGCAATAAAATTGGTTGATTGGTTATCGAGATAATAATAGTAATCGCCTAACTTTAAGTGCAAACTTAATGTTAGGCAGTAACTCGTCTATCTCATGTATAGTTCTGTGCAATTATCATTCCAACACCTCCTGCAACCACAAAGATACCAAACGTGAAGAAGAACCAGAAGAACCACTGGGCATAGTGACCGAGATAGCAGCCATCATATTCCTTGTAGCGTTCACGGACTTTTTTCCGTTCATTGGCAAACATGGAATTGACCTCACGGATATGCGTCTGCATCTGTGCGGTCATCCATTGGCGTTCTTTGGCAAACAGTTCTTGGATTTTCTGCCAGTCAGCATCATTGACATTTACAGACACCTTTAATTTTGTGGGAGCATTTTCCAAGACTTTGTCTATGTGCTGATTGATGGTATCAACCTTTTTTCTGATAGTAGTCACAGCACCACCTAATTTGGATTCTGCACGCTGATACTGCTGAATGGCAGATTCCAGTTCAAGTGCGGCATTGATAAAGGTATTTGTAGCCTTATCAATGTCCTCACTTAACTGCTTCAACTCAGAAACACGGTTTACAAGTCCATCCTCGGCTTGCTGTTCCTCAACCTCGTTTTCGACATCATTCATCATGTTGTCGAAGTCGGATCTTTCTTCTGTGTCTATGTTTATCTTGCTTTTTCTGATTGCCATATTATCATTAATTTATCGGTGGAAACTTCTGCTGCGTGGTTTAGGCTTGCACATGGAATGAGCCATCTGTGCGCAACGGTGGGCAAACTTACAGTCATCTTCATCGTCCTTCTTGCCCCAACCAGAAGAGGGAGCAGAACCGCAACCGCCACATGACTCCGACATGGAAGTGGCAGCATCAATATACCCTGCAAACAACAGCATTGCTACATGAGCAACATTCTCTGTTGTCGCTATATCATTATCCTCTGGAATCTGAACCTCATTAGTAAAGACATCTTTGACAGCGTTCGGAATCCATACCTTTTTGACTTCATCGCCAATGTTGATTGTGAATGCCGTTTGTGTAATTTGAGGTTGCGCCTTTGGTTGTGATGCAGTTGGAGTATGAACGACAGGACGAACTGGGCGAGGCGCAGGAGAAACGGATGGAGAAACAGGCTTTGTCTTGACTTGTGTAGGCTGTGGATGCAGTTTCTTCCATGTGTCTTCAATCTTTGATGCCATGAACCTTCTGCCTATCTCCGAAGCCTTGAACACGGAAGCATTCTTGCCGACTGTGTAGCCGACAAGTTTCCGTTGTTTGTCGTAGCGTGGCTTTACCTCATAGCCTTTCATGCGCAACAGATTGAAGTATCTGTCTATGTTGAACTGTTGCATATCTTTGAGGGTATTTTCGCAATCCTCCGCAAGTTCCACTTTCCGCATATTCCGTATCTCCTGCGGTTGTTCCCACCCATGACGCATATTTATGATTTCCGCAGCCTTCATTGCCCGAAGATGAATATCATGCACATCGTTGGTGTTACCCTCCATATCCACACGACAACAATCAATGTGAAGGTGTAGCGTTCCAGACTTGGAGTCAGAGTGCAATCCGCCAACATTCATAGAATTGGTGAAATTGGTCTTTATCTCATTGGAGAAACCGTTGGGCGTAAGTCCAACAGAATCCAAAACTTCCAATGCTTCGTCTTGGAGGTTTGCCCAATCTGCCATCGTGAAGTTAGCAGACTCTTCCTTTGATGGGGAAAGTACAAAAGTGGTCATGAACCTTTCCAACTTTCTGCCCACCGTCCTTTCCGCCTGATGATACTGGCAATGATGCTTCATCATGTACCAGATGGCGGTAGGGTCAAGACCATCGGGCATATTGTTCACCTTGACCGTTTTTGCATTCTCCTTTTCCAATGCGTACCTTACGGAGTTACCTCCATACGATACTACCTTTGCGAGCATAATCATGATTACTCCTTTGATTTGGTCTGTACGTTTGTTGCGATATTCTCTTCAATGCTATACCAATGTTGGATAAGTCCAGCAACGGCATCAATCCACCAACGCATGAACTTCTCATTCTTGAAGAACCGAGCCTTTTCCTCAGCCGCTTTCTTGGATAGCACGTTGCTGATTTTTATCAAATCCGTCCTTGCGATGGCGAGAGAGTTGAGAGCGTCCACCTCTTCCTTGGTGAGCCTCATGCGTGGACGGTGCTTCAAGCCAGTCTCAACGACATAGCGGCTCAGACTAATCCCACACTCCTTGGCAAGCGTCTGGAGCTGCTTCAAATCTTCTTTCGTACATCGGTAGGTGTGGACTTCCGTAGGCGGTTTCCTTATGATTTTCTTCTTTCTCATTTGTCCTTGTCTCTGATTAAAATGGGATGATTACAAGCACCTTGCAAAGGTGGTCACGACTGCGAGCCTGCGAGTAGTCCGAGAAACTTTTAGGAATACAGAAAGACGGACACGGCTTCTGTATTACAAAAGGATTTCTCGAAAAGTACCTATAATATGACGGCACTTTTAACAGCGTCCGTCCCCAAAGCTGCTTAAACGTATAACAGTTTGGCGGTAGCCTATGGCGGTCAATCGTCCTTTGGGATGATTTCTCTGTATGGTGGCTCATAAGCCTCTTTATGCCTATTGATTGCCGTTATGGTAACTGTTAGCCTTGTAACCATTGGCATTAGAACCGTTAGACTGTTGTGTTTGACCTCCTGCCAGACGCTATGGATATGTGTTGTGTTCATTCTGTTTGGCATCTGCTTCTTGCAGGGAAGAAGGATTGCCAACAGATTGTCTGGAGTAGTTTTGTTGTGGGGAAATTCCACCAGTAACAGCATCGGAAAGATTACCATTCGTTCCGACCTTACCCACGCTTCTGTTGTCATTAGATGAAGCCGAATTTAGGGAAGAAGAAAAATCTCCAGTAGAAGAATTGCCCTTGTTGTCAGTATCGGATATTCCATTGGCAGAATGTCCATCTTCCTTGTCCGACTTTGTATCATCCTCCGTTGTCGTAACAATTACTCTTGCTTGTGGAACTTCCGTGTGGATGATTGCAGAGCCATCCGCATTGCGCTTCAATGAAAAGCCGTTCTTGACAAATCTTCCGTCCACATACCAACCAGAGAGGGAATGTAGGGTAATGATGCGGTTGTCTCCAACTTTTTGTGAAGAGGAAATGCCCACAGCCTCCATAGCCTGTAAAAGTTTGGGTACGGTCTTGCGGTCTTTATCCCAGAGTTTGGCAAGTTGGGTGTTGTCAACCAGACATTGCCCACACAAGATTTCCACTTGTTGGGTCTTGCTGATAGAAACAAGAGTTGTTTCACGTTCAGCAAGAGAGGCAAGAGACATGAAGCATTCCATGCGGTCAATCTTGTACTTCTTGCAGCGAAGATACTCCATCTGTACATCGGACAGCGTGAAGCAGTAATGTATCTTTTGTTTATCCATGTTCCGTGAATTTTGAATATTATAACCATAACTGGCAAGACTGTTTTTCTCAGTAAAGAGAAAATCATCTGTGCCGTCCTCTCCTTGGGGAAATGTCCTCTGCGATAACATAGAGCTCGCCTTGCAATCTGTCATTAGAATGGCTGCTTAATCGTGAAATGCACTCAATGCAAACAGACTGGGCAAGAAGTTTTCTTCTGCCGACAGTTGCTTCATCATTGATGCCCTTGTTGGCTCCGCATTGCTCGGCAAGCTGATTGAAAGCATCACGCATCCGAAAGTAGCCGTTGCCAGTATTGATGTAGCTCACGGCAAGGTCAGCGACATTTGCCAACTTGCTTCTGTACTCCTCATGGGAAATATCGTCCTTCATCATCGCCATGTCTATTTACAAAGTTCACTCATGTGCCTGGTCGCAGCAGCCTTGGTTTCAGCTTCGGACATACTGCGGTTCTGGCGCATCCAGTTCAAAAGCTCGGACTTTTCAAAATATATAATCTTGCCGTTGGGACGAAAGAACGGAAGTTCATGCTTGTGTGTCATCTTGTAGAGACTGCTCTTTGATATGCCCATGAATAAGGCAGCTTCCTCCAGTGTCAATACTTGCTTGGCATCACGGAGAAGGTTCTCCATTATCCCAATGCGGTGCTCATGTGACTCTACCTTCAAAAGAAGAGTCTCGGTGTCGATAGTTTTGTTCATTATCCTGTAATTTAATTGTTTGTGATTTGTTGTACTGCTTGTTTTTGAATATGTAGTCCCCCAAGGCAGAGAGAAATCCCTGCCCGAAAAATGGGGACTACAAAAGTGAATTTAACTGATTGTTATCCTGAAAAGTTCCGTTTACTTGTTATCCTGTAAAAAAGTTATTCTGCGTGGATGGGTGTTGGTGGCTGCTGTCCGCTTTGTTCTTGGTATCTGCTTGTTCTCTTCACGCTGTTTGCGACCTCGAAAGGCTTTCTTCGTGTTGTCAACAGCCTTGACCTTTTCATTCGTCAGCACATCTGCATAGATGGTGGTGGATTTGAGCGACTTGTGTCCCATTAGCTTCTTGGTAGTCTCAATGTTGCCGGTAACCGCCTGCACCAAAATTCCGAATGTATGTCTGGAGCAGTGAAAAGAGATATTCTTCTCAATGCCCACCTTTTTGGCTATCCTTTTAAGGGCTGCATCCACATTAGCCTTGGCAGGAAGGTGGAACACAAAATCATCATCGCCTTTGGGTGGCATCCATGACAAGGCGGTATTGCCGATTGGTACGGCATTGAGAGCCTTTGTTTTCTTCTGGACGATTACAAGAGTGTTCGTTTCCTCGTTTCTCTTGATGTCGCTCCACCTTAAAGCCTTGATGTCGCTGATACGAAGTCCTGTCAGACAGGAAAAACCGAAAGCTCTCTGTGCTTCTGCAACTCCTGGACTTCTCTCATCTGAAGCCATGAACCTTTTCAGTTCATCGGGAGTGAGATACTGCTTATGTGATGACTTTGGCTTGGAAAAGATGTCTGACTTCTCCAACTGGTAGAAAGGGTTAGCCTTCAACTTACCGAACTTGACAGCCTTGTTGAATACCGCCACTATGCGCTGTTGAACATTGTGAAGTGAGCCTTCACACAAAGGCTTGGCTTCAACTCGTACATACTTCTGTGGTACATAGTCGTTCTTCAACCAAAGGAAGAAAGCCTTGAACCATTCCTTGTCGAACTTCCTCAGAGTGATGTGAGGTCTGCGCTTGTTGGCAAGGAACTCGCTCATTAGGTATTTCAGATACTTTGATTGGTCAACAATAGCCTTGGAATAATCTGTATTGTCGCTCATCCAGTCGATGTAGGTCTGGATCCAGTCCAAGACTTCGGGAGACTCGTCATTGGGGATTTCCTTCACAATCATCAAGTGACCTACCTCTGGGATGGTCTCTGGATGAAGAATACGCTCTGCCCTTATCTGGTGAGCACGTTGCAATGTTTCTTCGTTCCTTGCTTTGGTCTCTGCATCAACCTCTGGCAACAAATAGAGGGAAAGGAATTCAAACTTGCGCTTGCCACCATCGTAGATGTCAAGATACAAGCTTATGTTGTCGTTGGCAAGTGCCTTTTGTCTGATAGTTATTGTCATGTCTCTATATATTTTCGTTGTCAATTAGTTATTTGAACATACCGTCAATGAGGTTGATGGCTTCCTCCTTCTTCTTATCCACGATTTTAGCATAGATTTCCGTGGTCTGAATATTGGAATGTCCCATCAGCTTGCTTGTGGTAAAAAGGTCTGCACCGAGAGTGAGCATCATCGTTCCGAACGTGTGCCGTGAGCAATGGAATGAGATATGCTTCTCAATGCCAGCTGCTTCCGCCCATTTGCGGAGTGCTCTGCCTATAACGGTCTGTGTGGTTGGTATATCAAAGAAAGGAATATCATTTCCTCTTGACTTTGGCAACCACCGCTTAGCCTCTTCCGAAAGAGGTATTATAACTGGCTTCTCCGTCTTCTGCATTTCCATGTCTATGTATTCGCCCTTTCCGTCAGCGGTCTTGAAGATGTGCATCGGAGCAAGACGGTACATGTCACTTAATCGCAATCCGGTAAAACAGGCGAAGATAAAAGCCTCCTTGACTTCCGGACGGTAACTGTCCGTAGCCATGAGGGTGCGAAGTTCCTCAATGGTCAGATACTCTTTCTTGCCGTCCTTGGGTTGGATGCGTTCACGTGCATCCAGTTCTTTCATAGGGTTGTTGCGGATAATGCCTTGTCGCACAGCGTTGTTGAGTGCGGTGGAGAACATTCCGAGGTATCGGCTTGCCGTATTCTCGCTGATAGGTCTTGGCTCGCCATACTTGATATGGGAATTTGGGAAGTTACGCAAGAACTTCACATAACCACGGCAGAACTCCGCATTGACCTCTTCAAGCGAAATGAAGCCTTTGTTAGTCTCGTCAAGATACTTCTCTACGGTGTGCAGCATTTCCACACGGCAATGGAGCGTTGACTTCTTGATGCCGACACCACCTTCACAATACTTCTTTATCCATGTGGTAAGAAGCATCGAGCCTTGCTTTACTGTCTCCCAGTCCTGTATGCCGTGACCATGAAGGGCTTTGATGCGCTCTGCCTTGATGCGTTCTGCAACCGCCATAGTCTGCTTGTTCTGTTCCTTGCAGACAGGGTTGATTTCGGGAACGAGGTAGAGTTTGAGGTATTCATACTTCCTCACTCCCTTATAGTAGATGTCAAGATAGATGCTCTTGTTGCCATCTGCGAGCGACTTCAACCGAATTTTAATCGGTTCTTTCAGCTTTACTTGTTTCTTTGGTCTTGCCATGATGTATGAAGTGTTATTTTGTTTTTGTATTCTGCTACATTGGAGGGTCTTTCTCCCTCTTGTTGAAAGTTCATGTCAGATATGGTTTCCTATGCTGACATTTGCTTTTTTTTCTCTTCCCTTACTTCGGAAAACTGATGTAAAGATAAGAAAACAAACCGAGAAACGAGAAACAAAACGGAAACAAGAAACAGTCTTTTATGTCTTTTTAAGAGTGAGTTTAGCAAACATCGGAAAATTCAAATTATCGCTTAAAGCATTGATACTTAGCGCATTTACTTTCATTCGCTTTCTTGTCTTTTCAAACGCATTTTGTAGGACTAAGATATTCTTGACATCCTGTTCCTCGTTGTTCATGGCGATATACACCGAAATGGCTCCGATGATGGCCACGACACCAGCAATGGCATAGCAGAGTTTGACCATGACAGGAACGTATTTCACAATTTCCTCCGCTACGGTTGATAGAGCTGTCGTACCGGCCGAGTAATCGCCTGCCGTACTTTGAGCCATAGCAGGTATGCCTCCCAACAGGGCAATGATTAACATTCTTACTTTGGTGGAAACTTGCATGATGGTTTTCTTTGCCTTTCGGCACATTCTTTTGAATTTCTGAAACATATTTATTACATTTTTGTGGTACTCTTGTTTTTTTTGAATTTATTTTACACTTCTGTCAGCCACCTATATGCGGTAGCCGAAGAAAGCAGGGAACACGATTGAAGCACCAATGATGAAGAGGCACGCACCGACAAGTGATACGATAGACTTCACCACGCCGTCCTCGCCTGTGTTCATTTTGATATAGATCTGGAGCGCGGCAACGACTACGAAAACCGAGGCGACAGCGTAGCAGATGTACAGCACGTACAGCATCATCGTCACCACGAAGTCGTGCATCGTTGCCAGTGCGTCTGCACCCCAACTGTAGTTTACGCTGCCACTTTTGGCGAATGCCGCATAAGGGACAAAGCACAGTGCACATAATATTTTTTTTGCTTTCGACATTTTACAATCGGTCTTTGAGAGGTTTCCACACCAGTTCCGGACGGTTGCCCGTCTTTCCTTTGGCAAGCATCGCTTTGTACAGTTCGTCTGCCGTGTATGCGTCTGACAGGTAGGTCGCGGTTTCTTCCATCTGTTCCTCCGCTTGGGCTTTCAGGCGTTTTAGTTTCTCCGCCACGGCTATCTCGCCATTATTGTCTGCGGTTTCCGTCTCCTGTGGTGCAGGCGAAGCGGTAGGGGCAACATCTGTTTCATATTTCTCATTACCCACATTGAATCCCGTATCGCTCTCCGTCACGTACACACTCTGTTCATCTTCTGGCGCACCGAGGTCAAATACCTCTTCTTCCGGCTTGCCATTTCCTTTTTTTCCATAAAGGTCCTGCACGATGATAACTGCATAATAGACGAGATAGGCAACCGTCAGGACAATGGTGAAAATAAAATATGATTTCATATATTTTTGTATAATATGATTTTTATATTTGGTTGTGTGTGCAAAATAAGAATGGATAATTTGAAAGATAAAATTATTGATTATAAAACGTATCGTTTTAATATAATATTTTTTCAAAATCCAAAAATCATATTTCAAAATCATATTCAAATATAATTTTAGATAAGAAAACAGGAAAAGTCGGGATATAAAAAAAAGCCCTCCGTGATGAAGGAGGGCTTAGGGAGCGGTTTTTTCATTGTTTCTTCCCACGTAAGTAGTCGTTCAGGTCTTTGTAACCGGCATAACAGTTTGATTCGTTATAGACGCATCTGCCATACATCCCGGCTATGGTTTCCACTGTCTTTTGTCCGGCAAGGTCATTGTCAAGGTAACAGTGAATATACGTGTATTTTTGCAAATACGTTAATGTCCTTTTCAGATTACTGACCGAGTTCATAACAAGGTAGTCACAGGGGGCATTAATGCAAATGGCACTATCGTCCGTCTGTTTTAGGGTTAGATAGGACAGAAAGTCCATGAATCCTTCAAATAGGCAGACACGGCTCTGTGCCTCACCACGCGATTGGGGTATCAAGGAAATGTCCTTGTTCTTGATACATCCTTTTTAATAAGGGTTTCGTACCTCGTATCCACCGGATATATTGCCAAAGGCCAGTGCAAAGTAACGTTTCTGGCGCAGTTCGTAATGGACTTCCTTGCAGAACATTCGTCCGATATCCGAATCAATCATACGTGAATGGAGATATGAGAGCAGTGCGTGGTGTCGCAGCGGCACGATAATCAAATTCTTCATGTCGGCTTCCACTGGTCGAGAGGTTGCGGGCAACGCCCGGGGTCTCGGCAGCGACACACCATTGACATACCGTTTGATGTATGCTAATGCTTCACTCACACTTTTAGTTCCGCAAAGGTACTTACCCAGTTCCACAAGGTCGCCTCCGGTGGCCTCGCCAAAATCATACCATTCATTCAGCCGGTCATTGACTTTGAACGATGGCGTCACCTCTTTCCTGAGAGGCGAAAGATACCAATATTGCTCTGATTTCATATACTGCGCACGGTGGCCGAGCTGGGCCAAAAAGTCCACGATACGCACTCGTTTTGCTTCGTCTATGGTCATATTAAATTTCTTTTCACTTGTTTGTACAAAAGCGGTTTAGTTTAGTTTGCGCCCCTATATATATAAATACTAAATTAAACTGAATTATATAGGTCCGCGCCCGCTCTCATTCTTCATCGAAAAGCATGGTTTCTGCCTGTGTCATGTCATAATAAAAAAGTTTATCTCGTTTGATAACCAGTTTTAAGGTGTCAGTCAGATATTGCAGCAGTTTGACCATTACGTTTCTCCCACGCTTAAATCCGATTGCCTCGTAAGCAGTCATCATGGCTTGCAGCATATTTTCAAACCCACGGATGGGTTTGTCTCCAAACGCAGCGGAAAGGGCTTCACGGTGCTGTTCGATGCTTAGTTCCATAAAACCCGTCCGTTGTTTCGGTTTCTGATGTGGGGCATTCTCAAACAAATGCCCTTCTGCGAGAACCGGGAGCCCACCCTCATTGACAGTGAAAGCAAAAGGTTTAAACTCTTTCTCACGGATGTGTAACGCATGAACTTCGCTGACGTTGGGACAATCGTTGTTTTTGCTGATGACCAGTACAGTCTCCGCCTTGTTGCTCATTTCCGTACCGATATGCCCGCGCACATTGTTATCTCCTTTATTCAAGTGTAGCACACAGTGGATATGCAGGTCATACTTTGATGACCATTCCATCATCTTGTTAATGACTTCCACGGACTCACCGGTACTGTTTATGTCAAGCATCAGGTCACGGATACCATCGATAATTACAAGTCCGTATCCTTTTCTTTGGCGTAAGGCGTAGTCGATGACCCCAATGCGTATGGCCGGAGAGTATTCGCGCAAGCAAATAAAGTCGAGGTTTTCACTGTCGGTTGTAGTGGGCAGTCCGGCAAGCCGCAAGATGCGTTCCAGTACATTATGACAATGGAAGCGGCTCTGCTCCGTGTCCACGTACAGAATCTTGCGTTTACCTTCCGGGAGGTGCGCCCGGTAGTTCAGCACTTGTTTCCCTGCCAGCGATGCAGCGACAATGGCCGAAACGTTAAATGTTTTTTTTGATTTCGCCTTGCCGGTTGATGCGCTGAAGTTGCCGAGCGTAGCAATGGTCGAGTTGTCTATCCAGATAATCTGTGGCGGCGTTTCATAGGTATCCGTCGCCCGAATCTGCGAGGCGGAGAGGATATCCGATAAGAAATCCTCCTCCGGCCTCATATCCACATTATATTCAGTTCTTCTTTCGTTTTCCATGGCGTCTTTGATTAAAGAAAGGTTGTGTGGCAGCGGCCTCGTTTGCCATACGTGCTGCTTCATCTACGGTTGGTTCATAATTCTGCAAAAGCCATTCGTCCAGATCTTCTTTGGCGAAATATATCATTTTGCCACGTGGCTTGTAGTGCGGAATCTCCTTGCCTGATGTTAGCTTGTACAGCATACTCTCGGATATTCCGATATACATACAAGCCTCTTGGAAGGTAAACACCTGTTTGGTGGTATATATATTTTTTTCCAGCAATGCGATGCGTTCCAACAGACTTTCTATCGGATCTAATTTCTTTAGGATGGCTTCGACGCTTGTAAGCCGTTCACTCAGCCGTTCCATGAATGTCAATCTATTATTTTGCATAAATGAGTTATTATAAATTTAGACAATGAAGTATATCCTCCGTTATGTAGCGCGCTAACGGAGGTCAAAGATAGGGCAACCCAAAAGGTCAGCGTGAGTTTGTACCGTGATAGTAACCACGTATCACGGCAACTGTCACGCTTTTACCTTTCACATACTTCGCTTATTGGCACTTCTTACCACTCTCTCAGTTCATCAATAGCTCGTCTGATACCGTAACCTGTTGATGTCATGTTGTTACGCAAGGCAGACAGAGCGGATGAAAGGCTTGAAGCTGAAACGAATCCTTTTCCATCCTTGGTTTGCAAGAACCGCCCACTACTAAGAACGGACTGCCATTTGGCTTGGATAAACGAGTGCTCAAGGAGTGTATCAAACAGGATGGCCACATGGCGGATATTGTTTACACGAATACAGAATCCTTCTTTACAGGAAAGCAGGGCTTCCATATCTTCAACGTGTAGGGTAGAAACGCAAAACAGATGATAAGCATTGGCACAAGCTGTAATACCTATCATCTGTTTACGAGTGAGATTGCATCCAAAAGAAAGAGGATAAATTCTTGTCGGTCCATCTTTGCAGCACGTGACGGACTGTGATGGTGGCACAAACGTATCATACGTTCGTTTCAGTTCCATACACTTCTCGAACGAGAAGTCTGCTTCGGTAAAAAATGCTCGGATAAGATGGGAGCAATCGTTTAATAGCCCCTTGACGATATGAATGTTCATTTCATGGCAGTTCCGGCAGACCGCATGGTCACAGTCGATATACCGGTGGCTGTTTACGAAATCCTCCACGTAACGGTAGTACTGCTTATTGCCCGTCACGACATCACGGAGATACATTGTTTTTGCTTCAACGAGCAATGCGAATAATTCTTTCGCTACATCCTGTTCTGCAACAAAATGGTGCAGATGTTTTTTCCCTCCAAAAAGAGAGAGGGTCATTGTTAGGTCTTTTCATGATGAAATATTTTAAATTGGATTTATATGATATATTATAAGAGTGTTGCTCCCGAAAGAGAATCCTGTCGGAACAACACCCTTATAAGTGGTTACATATCTGATGTTCATTGCATTGTCAATCGAATAAACCGTTGGTCAGATTTACTGCATCGTCTTTTTTCTTATTGACGATTTTGGCATACACTTGGGTCATCTTTACAGATGTATGACCGAGCAATTTAGATACAGTGTACAAATCGGCCCCCAATGTCAGCATCATTGTGGCGAACGTGTGGCGGGCGGTATGAAAGGTGAATCGCTTGGAAATTCCGGCGGCTTTGGCCCATGGTTTGATAAGCTGGTTGATACCAGAAGGCAAATCGAACACATGGTCGTCTGCTGTCTTGTCCCCACGTTCCGGCATCCACTTCAACGCTTCATTGGAGAGCGGAAGGTAAATCGGTTCTTTCGTCTTCTGCATGGCTACTGCCAAGCGGTATTGGCCGTTGTCAATAAACACATCTTTCCATTGCAATCCGATAATGTCACTGATACGTAGTCCACAGAAGCAGGAGAACAGGTAGGCACTTTTTACCCCTTCGTTCTGCATTGGTGTAGCGATTAATGATCTCACTTCTTCAATAGTCATATACGAACGCACACTTTCCGGCATCTTGGGCTTCTCCGATTTTTCCATTTCGTTGAATGGATTCTTTAAGATCCGTTTCGCACGGACAGCGGCATTTAACGCACCGTTGAAAATCTGGTAATAGGTATTACGCGTAGAAGCCGAGATGGGTTTTCCTTTGGGATGGTAGTTTGTCAGCATATAGTCGATATAGCCGTGGCAAAAAGTGAGGTCAATCTGATTTAATGTGAATCTTTCTCCTGCATACTCTTTCAAGATACCGGTAACAGATTTTATCTGGCCTATGTTTTTCTTACCACGTTTCTTCTGTTCCTCTTTATAGAGTTGCATCCAGTCCAGCAGATAAACCTTATCCTTGTGATTCATGATACCGGCTTCACCACTTGTCAACTCTATGATACGCTTCGATTTGATTGCATTTGCGGCAGCCATTGTCGTTTCGTTCTGTTGGCGGGCATTACGATCCGTTTCCGGAATAAGATACATTTTCAGATACTCGTATGTCCGCTTACCATTTCGGTATATATCCAGATACAAACTCTTGCTGCCATTGGCCAACTCCTTCGTCCGAAGACGAATCGGCTCCTTTACTTTTATTGGCTTTCTGGTCCTTGGCATATTTGTGTCCTTTTATTCGTTATTTCCTATCACAAAGGTACAAATAAAAAACGAAATCAAGAAACAAACAAGAAACAAAAATGTACCTAAAAAGAGCAAAGCAACTGAAAACGTAGAAAACAACTGAAAATAAAAACTCGTATATAAATTATTGATATATAGATGATTTATCTATATTTATTTGGAACTTGTTTTCATTTTATATATGTCTTTATGATTATTGGAAATTAATAAATTAGCGCATCTCGAACGAACGAGGTGCGCTAATAATATCCCACCGAAATAAGCTTATAGATTTATATATTAAATTCCCAATATAGATTTAAGTTCCTGCAGATCTGCAGCTTGAATACTCCTTGATTTAGGAGACTGAGGAATATACATCACCATAATGAAACCACTTTCAACGGATAATCCAATCCCCATACTATATTTGTCCAAATCATTATTGATGAACAAAAATGTATCATCATCAGTTTTTCCTACTACTTGATATCTCTCTGACAGAAATTTAGCTATTTCTTCAGTATACGAATAAGAAAGTGATAAAGCTGAAGATGTTAATTTCCCATCCTCAAACAAATAAGCAACTTTCTTTACAGCACTATTCTCACCCTTGTAACTTATTACATTTCCATTATCCTCCCAAATAGTACGTTTCTCTTTAGCCTTAACAGTTGCCTTATCCACACCAAATTCCAATACAGGTTCTGTGTAAGTGCTATATTTAGCATTTACCACAACTTCACACAACGCCTCTCCATTATCTGAAGTTGCAGTGATAATTGTTTTTCCAACATGATTTCCTTTGATTATTCCATCCTCACTTACTTCAGCTACAAATTCACTCTTTGAACTCCAAGTAGCATTGTCGTTTACCGTTACTTGTTTTGTGTCGCCCGAATACAAAGACACTTGATTAGTACTCAGAGTTAGTTTCCCATCTTCACTCTTACTACATCCGGCAATCACTAAAACAGCCGTCATTAAAAATAAAATCTTTTTCATTACTTGTTAATATTTAGCTAGCTTATTTCGTTTGTGCATTCATTTTACCAATCCATATCCCACCTATGAATCCTTTATGTAAAACGTGATAAACATTTGCCTGTTTAATCTTTCAAATAAAGAACATTTCCCTTGTTCTTTCTAAATATTTGGCAAAGATACAAATAACAACAACATAACACCACTAATCCGTAATAATTATTTCTATAAATTACTCGCTAATCATTCTCCTTATCAAATCTCTATTCCTCGGATCATCCGCATTGATCACCTCACCATCTCCACGACCTAACTTTTTACGTTCTTCCTCGCTAATTTTCTTGTTAGTCCAGTACTTATTCTTACCTTTGCATCGTCTTAACCGACAAGATGTTTTTACCAATTCATAAGGAAGAGTTAATTGTTTTTCCCACACAAACTAAAAATAATCCCTTATCTTTTAGCAACTTCATCTGTATGAATTAATCTGTTACATTTGAGCAACTATCCAGTTACACTTGTGCAATATTCCAGTTACACTTGTCTAGCACCGAAGTTATTCAACTGCATATAATCAATGGCTATTCAAAAAAGGAATTATTATGAGCATACTTTACAAAACAACCCGCTTCGCGGATACATTCACAGGAGATAAGGAGACAAATGTCCGGGTACAACTGCTATCATGGGATACACTGGACACCAAAGCATTCGTAGAATATCTGGCAACCAAATACAACCTATCCAAAGGAGAAGCATACAAAAGCCTCAGCATAGTACTGGAAGGAATGGAAGCCGTACTGAAAGACGGAAACATACTCAATCTGGACGACTTTGGCAGTTTCTCTCTAAACGGAAATTTCTGTGAAGACAAAGAGCCGGACGAAAACCACAGGGCAGAATCCATCCAAGTGAAAAACGTAGTTTTTAAAGCGGACAAGAATCTGAAGAAACGTATTTCAGCTGCCGGATTTGAGAAGTACAATCCAAAGAAACATAATAAACGGAAATATTAACTGTATGGAATACGATCGAATTTACTCCATCCGGAAAGGAGAATACTTTGCGGATGCGCTAAAACGTGCAGGAAAAGATTTTATTCCTACCAATTGCATCATCAACAAACTGCTGCCGGGACTGGGTGCCACGCACTGTGAACTCACAGCACCACGCAAATCCATTATCATCGAACCGAATGTACCCGTCATCGAGTCGAAAGCAAGGGTACATAAGAATGCACTTGCCGTCTATAAAGGTGTAAGCATCCGGCAGATCGCCGACTTTCTGGAAACAAACCGGGAGAAGGATTACAAACTACTGACTACCCCCGAAGGCTTCAACAAGATAAAGGAAGCCATGCAAACGGTGGATATAGATATGTATACGGAATGCTTCATCTTGTTTGATGAATGCGAGAAGCTGGTACAGGACGTGCACTACCGTGACTCTATCCGCGAACCGATGAACGATTTCTTCCGTTTCCAAAACAAGGCACTGATTTCCGCTACGCCTATCGTACCCGAAAAGGACAGTCGTTTTGACGGTTTCATGCGGGTATTGATTCAGCCGGATTATGTCTATCGGCAGAAACTGAAACTGATTACTACCAACAATGTGCTGGAAACCCTGCAGGAAGTGATTGAAGCCAAGAGAGGAACTGTCTGTATTTTCTGTAACAGTATAGATTCGATAGACAGCTTCTACCGGTTGATACCCGAACTAAGCAATGCCTGCACATTCTGTAGCGAAGACGGACAATACAAGCTCTGGAAAGGAAACCGCCGCAAAAAATCAATGATGATCACCGAACTGGAACGTTACAATTTCTTCACCTCCCGCTTCTACTCAGCGGTAGACATACTCTGCAAAAATCCGCCTCATGTGATTTTCGTCAGTGACTTGTATGGTGCCGCGCAATCCGTTATTGACCCTGCCACCGAGGCAATCCAGATTATCGGACGTTTCCGGGGCGGAGTCAACAGTGTGACACACATCGCTTCTATCCGACCGGAACTGGAATGTATGTCTTCTTCTGAAATCGATCACTGGATTCAGGGAGCTTCCACCATTTTCAACGGCTGGAAAGCGCAACTGGCACGGACTACCAACATAGGCGAACGCACCTTACTACAAGAGGCCATCGGAGAAAACTCTTACCTCCCTTATCTGGACGAAAACGGAAAGCCGGATTCGTTTCTGATAGCCAACTTCTATGAAAAGGAACAAGTGAAACGCCTGTACACCTCTGCCGATCTGCTGCACCTTGCTTACGAGCAGACCGGATATTTTGTCTTCTCACACGAAGAACGCCTGATGCCGGTTTCGGATAATGAACGCATGGCTATCCAGCATCGTCTGGCAAAGAAGAAACGGGCAGAACTGATCGTCCGGAAACTGGAAGAGATGGAAAAGATGAGCAGAGCTACCGACAAGAAAATACAGAAAAGGTATCAGCGTATGTTGATGAATCTGATTACTTCTACCGCCGACAGGTATATATACGACTGTTTCTGCCGTTTTGGAGCGGAATTTGTAAGGGAAGCCGATTATAATGAGAATAAATTGCGGACAGCACTAAATGTGAGTAGTGAGCATACGATTAAGAAATCCGGGCAAATGCGGACATATATCCAACGTGCTTTTCCTGTGGATGCTGAAATATCCGTGCAGGAAGCGAAAAGTATGCTCAGACAGGTATATAAAAAGATGGGATTAAACACGGGACGGGGCATAACGACGAAAGAACTGGAACAATATGCGGAAATAGAAAACAGCAGGAATCGCGAAGCCAGAATGATTAAAATACTGAAACACAAATAAATGAAAGAAAAATGCAGTTTTGATCCGGAAAAAGACAAAAACATCCTATAGTTTTTTGCAAACTTATTTTAAAAACAAGTCATTTTCAGGGGTAAACCACTGATTACAAACGCTGTGACATTTTTGTTTATCCCCGTATAATACTTAGAATAAAGACAAAAATGTCACAAGCGGCTAATTCTATTATTTACCGAATCATGAATACTTTTTCAAACGCCTGCGTGCAAAGAGAGCCAAAGCAAGCACAACGCACAACCCCGCTCCCCATATCCATAACAGTAAATCTCCCCCTTCGGTCTTTCCATAAGAGTGCAAGCCGCTCAGGTAGTAGTTTACTCCAAACCAAGTCATGATAATGGAGAGAATGGAGACTACGGACAGCAAGTTGAAACACCAGGTTGTTTTACCTTTCAGCAGTGGGATAAAACGGATATGAAGTACCAGTGCATAGACAACAATAGAGATTAATGCCCATGTTTCTTTCGGGTCCCATCCCCAGTATCTGCCCCATGAGACATTTGCCCAGATAGCACCGAGGAAGGTTCCTGCCGTCATAAAGAATAAACCGAGAATCATTGCCATTTCATTCAGTAAGGTAAACTCACGGATACGGAAAAGAAGTTTCACCCGATTGGTGGCAGAAAGCAGATTCATCAAGATAAGATTAAACAGTCCCGTCAGCGCACAAAGTGCGAAGAATACATAACCGATCATGATAATGGCGACATGAGACATCAGCCAATACGACTGAAGCACCGGAACCAAAGGAGTTATTTCCGGATTCAGATGGTTCAGTCCTGCCACGAAAAGCATGATTCCGCCTAACAGTCCGGCAAGCGCAGGGAGAATACAGAACCGGCGGGCAAACAAGAGGCCTCCGCCAACGAGCAGCCAGGAAGTGCAGATCATTGATTCGTAAGCATTCGCCCACGGTGCACGTTCGGAGATATACCAGCGCAGTAAGACACCGGTCGTGTGCGCAAGGAAAGCAGCGATCAGAAGAACAATCAGTATGCTGCTCAGTCTGCTCCCCCATTTGAAATCCGCGATAATCTCTCCGCAGGCAATGAAAAGTAAGATTCCGCCCAAAATCAGGTAAGCCAGACGACACCAGAAGAACAGGTTTAACTGATTATAGAGAAGTTCCGCTTTTACTCTCTGATTATCAATAGCGGGAGTTTTACTTTTTGCCTGCTGGAAGATATGCATCATATCGACAATCTTGTCCGCTTCTTTCCAGTTATTAGTGCGGGCCCCATTGCCCAATTCGTAGATATACCAATCCATGATTTTAGAAACAAACAGGGAATCCTTATCATGAAAGACGGTTTGTTCGTCACCTGCCGAGTACCATTTTCCCTGAACGTCGTTTTCGTCCGGGAAGAGGGGCAGAAGTTGATACTGCATAATACGATAGACAATATTCACCGATTCATCCAGTTTTAACAAATCCGAATCCATTCGTTTCCGTTCTGAAGCGGATTTTGCATAGATGGCATTCACTTCATCGGTCAGCACATAGTTGCCGTCGGCATCAAAGACATCCTGCCATGCGATGTATTTGCCGTCTCTTCCGAACCGTTGAAGAATATCTTTATTATCGACCTTGATAAAAGGATAGCCACCCCACTCATCCGGAAAAGCGAGAAGATTCAGAAAGAACTGGTCTGAATTGATGCTGTTCAGCTTGTCCGCTCCGTAAAGTTTGCGTAGAATGGCGGAAGTGTAACTGTTGACAGGTTCAAGGCGACCATTAGGATTGAGCAGTACCAGACTGCCGAATTTCCGGGCATGCGGGGCAGGAATGCAAGGTAGCTGCGAAGAAGAAAGCGCTTCCTGTGCATATGACGCCTGTGTGCCCAGCGCACCGGATAAACCTAAAAAGAGAAGCAGACAGAAAGGAGCATTCTTTTTCATCTCTCCCAGTTCCCTGCGCAAACGACCGAAACGGGACTTCTTACTGAACAGAGTCAGCACAAAGCCGGCAAACAGCAGGAAATAGCCGATATAGGTAATCTGCATACCGGGACGGTCATAACTTACGGACAACACCGTGCCCTGCTCATCCGGATCGAACGAAGACTGAAACAAGCGATAACCATCCACTTCAATCACCTTATTCATCCGGACCGTAGCCTGCAAAGGAGCTTCATTCTCCTTCTTTATCACCAGATCGCTTTCATAAGACATCGGACTGTGCGACCCCGGATAACGCTTTAACCGGAAATCGTCGAGGGTGACAGAAAAAGGCAGGGAGGCATTTCCCATCCCTGCCCCTTCATCGCGCATCATGCGGTCCACCGTTTCCCCCTCACGGATGTGCATGATTCCTGTTACTCCTGCATAGTGAGTAACAGCCGCCCCCAACCAAATAAAAACCAAAGCCCCATGAAAGAGCAGACTTCCTTTACTGATTCTTTTGAAATAACCTCCCTGAAGAAACATGGCCAACAGATTGACAGCCTGCAAGAGTTGCAACAAAATAAACCACGGAGCATAATAAAAGTATTCGCGCGCAACGGCCGGACCGGACGAATTTTCCACAAAAGTGGCGATTGCCAGTACCAGCGCATAAACTCCCGCTAATACGTACATCAACATCGGAGAAGCGATCAATCGAATCAGTTTCATCAGTTTTCTGTTTTTACAAATAAGCAATACCTTCTATTTCCACAAGCAGTTCTTCCCTGCATACATCGGCATAAAGATAGACAATAGGAACATCAGGACAAAGTTTGTCCATATCTTCTTTTACAATCTTTGCATCCTCCTCATGCTTCAGATACACACGGAGAAGTTCCAGCTTACCGGAATGTTCCGGAAGTTTCTCTCTCCCTTCTTCCAGACCAATCAGATGCTGGATATTCTCCAGTGTGATTTCCGTCTGCACAAGCACGTCGCCCGTCACTATACTTTCTTCACCACGAATGGCGGCTGTGCCGGATATATAAATCATCTCCCGTTGATGATCGGACAACGATTTGCCCCTTTCAAACTTGGGAGTTCCCTTCTCCGCATCCGTCCGGTGGCTGATCAGGACTTCATCCGAATAGACATGGGCAGCTTTCTGCCAGTCATTATCCAACGGGATAATCTCTATTCCTCCTTTGACGGCATTGAAATCTACCAGTATTCCACCATGTTGTGTCCCGATTCCTGTGGCCGCCGGATATCCGGAAGCCCATTCCGAAGAAGCATAAAACTGCGAACGTATATCATTAAAATCCTGATAACACTGATTGCCGTGCACAATATCCGTGATGCGTTCCAGATAATTCCACTGGCGGACAATATCACCGAAGCTCATCTGCTCCGCTTTCAGAATTTCTTCCGCTTTCCCGAACACCTGCTCCGACTGTTCACGGACAGGAAGAGTCAAATCGTCGGCATAGAGTCCTCCCGCTATTATTTCCCGATAATGACCGGAAGTAACCCGAAGGTAGCGGACGGAAGAAGTCATCTGTTCTTCTACCGTCACTTCCTCACCGGCAGTTGCCGGCAACGAATGGACTTCCATGACCAGTTCTCCCACCAAAGGCTTTTGGGCTACGAGCGAAAGGACCGGACGGGGAGAAACGAAATGATCGTCCACCCATTGTTCCAGAAAAGACCGTTGGAGCTGATATTCCCGATTATCCTCACAGAATGTAAAGAATACAAGACGGACCACTTTTCCCCCATGTTCCTTTTCTTCCCCGCGAACGGCTGACAGAAGTAATTCTTCCGCCATTCGTTCCCAGCTTTTTCCTTCCGCTTTATAGATTTCACATTTTATCCGATAATATTTCATATTGCAAACTTCAATGATTTTTTATGCCACAGACATCAATTAATGATACGAAGCTACTCCCGCCGGCTTGTCTGTACTATATACGGAAGACATCGTCTGTAGTTCCGGAGTATTCTCCAGAGAGTAGAGCACATTCTTCTGGCGGTCTACCAGCAGCAGATGTACTTTCTCTTTCGGGTTCACGTGTCCCGTCCAATTCGTAATCAGGAAACGTCCGTCGGAGAAGTACTGAAAACCTCCGAGAAACTTCAAAGGCTTTCCGGGAATATCCGCATTCGATATTTCCCAGATCGTTTTTCCTTCCGGAGTCACTTCTATCAATCTGGGGTTCTGATCTTTATCGGCAACAGCTATCAGCGTATGTCCGTTAGGCAGACGAGTCAGAGAATGAGGACCACCGGGAACATCCAGCTTCCACACCACCTTGCCGTTTGCATCATACTCCTTCACACACTGGTCTCCATAATGAGCTACGAGGAAATGACCGTTATCCAGCCGCCGTGCATTACGCATGAATGCGAATCCGCCATCCTTCACACCTTTCGGCAGGATGCAGGTTTCCTTCACAATCTTCCCTTTGGGGGATATCTCCAGCATCCGTCCGGTAACACATTCGCCAACGAAAGTATTACCATTCTTCAGGCGTTGGCAGGCAAAGACCGGACTTTTTGATTCATAATGGAAAATGGTATCGTTCTGACGGGTCATTTCGAGCACTCCATGTCCGGTGGTGAAGAGGATATTGCCGTTAGGCAATATCCACAAATCATTGGAATCGGGCGCTTTGTGCTTCCACACCATTTGGTTATTTTCCATCACAAATACGATTCCCTGCGAATAATCGGCTCCGGCAAACGTCTTGGTCTGTGCAAACAGAGAAGAGGCAGAAAACAAAAGAGACAAGACCGCAATAATATATATTCTTATCATAAACAATAACTATAAAATAATTTGATAAATAGGTTTCTTTAGGCACGGATTACACGGATTACACGGTTTTTATTTATTAAACCTAATTATAAACTACGCTCTTCATCCGTGAAATCCGTGAAATCCGTGTAATCCGTGCCTAAAACTTCCCACTAAAGAGACAACACATACTCTTCCAGTTCTTCCAATTCCTTCTCAGTGACAGGCTTATGAGGTCCGTGAACTTTCAGCATATCCTTCATCGAATAGCTGCGCCCGTCATAAAGATAGGGAGCTGTACGCCAGCATTCGTTCAGTGCCGGAACATCCATAGACAGTCCCTTGTCCGGGCCCGTTGTCCAGCCTACCTTATACTGTTTCTGATCCGTATAGTACTCTCCGGAATGGCAGCTCGCACAGTTTTCCTCAAAAATCTTCTTTCCCTTCTTTGCCTTACCGGAAAGTTTACCGTTCACAAGGTATGGGCTTGGCAACGGTTTCAGGGATTTCAGATATTCGTCGATGGATTCGTATATTTCGTCTTCACCTTCCATAAACAGAATATACTTCACACCCGAACGTACAGCTACTTCGGCATTCTTACGGATACCGGTCGCCATACAGGGCGGAGTCTGATGCGAAAGCAAGAGTGTCTTGGTATTCTTCGGATTTCCCATACCGTCATTCAGCAAGTCCCAGTTAAGTCCGTCCATGCGGGCGTCATTCGGATGACAGGTAGCACAGCTCTGCCAGTTCTGGAAACAAATAGTAGCATCATGGAAATACATATCACCCTTTCCGACTTTCGTGAAAGCCAGCGGTGCACCCAAAACCTGCTTCTTCAGATTCTTGCCGTTCAAATCCATAGACACCAGTTCCGAAGTATAATAGTTGGCTGTGTAAATCTTATCTCCGGTAGCAACCACCGAACGGGGGCCTTTCCCCTGTGTCGGGATAAAGTCGCGGATACCATATAAGAATCCCGCATCATTCGGAATATTATTCCATGACTTCACGGAAGGCGTCACCATCTCTCCCTGCTTTGCCTTCGCCAGACGTTCGTGCAAAGCAATGCGGTCAATACGAACCAGCTCCTGACTTCCGGTAGCAGCTACGATAATCTGTTTATCATCCGGAGTGACAATCACCGACCACGGATTGGCGGCTCCTTTCTGGGGAGTATCCAACAATACGGAAGTCAGCAGTTTTCTCGCCTTCAGGTCGATGATGGACAGCGTGTTCGTAGCCATCCATCCGCGGTCCAGCTGATTGGTAGGCAACTGATAACGGGCAATCAAGTGAGTGACATACGCATACGTCTGATTTTTATCTACCGCTACAGACTTCGCATCGGTAGCGCCGTTCGGCAACATGATGCGTCCCGTCACCTTCTTTGAAGGGACATCTACGATATCGAGCTGCACTGCAATAGGATAAGCCGTAGAAGACATTTCCGGCAGATTATTGGCAATCAGCAGGCAAGAGTCGCCCGCAAACGGAGCCATAGCCACCGGTTCACGACCGATCGCAATCTTTGTTTTCACCTTACGGGTTGCCGGATCAATTTCCCACAACTCGTTGTTGAAGCGTTGTGTCACCCAAAGTGATTTGGACACCGGACTGTACAAGATATCCGAAGGCGTAGCACCGCTCTTTGTTTTTGACTGCACCGAAAGTTTCTTTCCATCCAGTTCGTACATCATGCCGGTGTTTCCGTCGCATACCACCCAAAGGTTGCCGGACGGGTCTTGTGTCATGGCATTGACGGGCGAAGAAAGGGTCACTTTCTGTTCCACCTTCTGTCCGTCGGACGACATTTTGATTAATTCATTGCCTGCCCTGTTCGTTACAAACAAGGACTTTCCACTGTCCGCCAGAAACAAACGATCCGGCGAAACCGTCTTTGCATCTTCTTTCCAACTAGCGCAAAGAAGTATAGCTACGATACTAACAGGTATCAATATCTTTTTCATTATTTCTGTTGTTTAGTTTGAAGAGATTGAATGTACTGGCGAATATTCTCCTGTTCCTCCATGCGGGCTTGTTTCCGCTTCTTATCGTAGCGGTCGTAAAACTCCCGGTCATGATCCGACCAGTTGTTCGCTTCCCGGTAGTCACCGATCTGAGGAACAAGCAAGTCGATCCAGAGAGAAACTTTACGTATCTCCTGCGGTGTCAGTTTCGTACCTCCATGACCCTCTTCCAGACGCTTGATCAGATTACTCTTGTTGGACCCTGCAAAATAAGGAGGCAACAAAGTAGGTTGGGACAAAGCGCTGATCCAGTTTACTTCCGGGTGATGGGCATCGCCTCTCCATGCTCTGTCGGGACCATCCGGACGGGCATGCGTCAGACTGAGATATGAGTCCGTATATTTTCTTTTACTCTGTTTGTCCACTACCTTCAGTTCTCCTTTCAGGCTCATCGGGTGTTTCACTCCGTCATGACAAGAGATACAATTTCGGTCCCAAATAGGCTGAATCTCTTTCAGATAGCTGAAGTTACGTTCTCCCATTTCATCTTCCGGAGCCAATGCCTTGATTCCTTTGTCCATTGCCATGGATACCCGATGACCTGCCACCGGAACCGTATTTTTATGTTCATGGCATCCTACACAACTCTGAACTTCGTTCGGCTGCAAAGTAGACCAACTGCGCATCGTCTGCACTACTCTTCCCTTATCGTCCAATGCCTGGAAGTAAAGCGGCCTGCGGGCAGGTACTTTAAAGAAAGCGGAACCGTCAGGATATACATCCGTCACTCCGATCACTCTCTTCACGTCCCAAGCGGCATTGCCGACTCCTACCGGAGAACTTGCCAATGCGCCACCTCCCTCATCATTACCATTCACCTCGCCCACACCGGCTGCACGGAATTGAATTTCTACGATACGAAGCTGTTTGATCGTTCCGGGAGCCACTCCTTTCAAGCCATTCCCTTCATAGATATTCTGCATATAATATACTCCTTCATTCTTCGTATAGTCTACAGAAGTCGAGCGGTGGAACGGACGTTTACGGGGAGCAAGCAAGATGGGCTGATTGCAGGATATCTTCGAATCGGCAACCAGTAATTCGCGTTCTCCGTTTGCATTCATCCAGTAAATGCCGAACTCCATCGGATGTCCGATATGATATCCCAGCGGAGTATAGGAAATCAGAAACTCCGTCTCGTTCAGCGGGAAAGGATGCTGGAACTGGTCAGTAAACTGTCCGTAGCTATCTATACGCTCTGCCTCGGGCTTGCGCACCGGAGCAACAAACATGACACCTTCATTCTCATCTCTTCCGGCTTCGGGATCAATAATACCCAATTTACCGTGCTGGGGATTATGATGTCCCATGAAGACAGTCATCACTTTACGTGTACCGGGAATCTGACGGGTATGCGCTACCGTTGTCGGGAACCAGCTGTTCATTCCGTAATATTCGGCTTGTCCCGTTCCGTCAGGATTCATCTGGAACAGGGGTTGCGCCCATACTTGACCACGGTCATTATAGTCCCAACGAGTGTAAACTACCCGACCATCGTCAAGCAAAGTCGGCGTAGTAGTATGCACCTGGTCGAAACCTACCTGACGCATATAACGTCCTTCACGGTCGCAGAGGTACATATTGCTGACTTCGGTAAACCAGCAATCCACCGCACTTCCGCTACGGGTAGAGTTGAAAAGTATATTCTCATCCGGCAGGTAGATACCTTCAATATCGGCGTGTCCTTTTCCGAAAGTCAGTTGCTTGACTTCACGTGTCTTTAAATCCATCTCATACAAATGGAAGTCATCGTCTTTTGCAGACTTCTTCCAGGAGAAGAGCAGGTGCTGACCGTCAAAATGAAGATTAGGGTCACGATATACACCGTCTTCGTCCGTCAGCAATGTTTCTTCCTCCGCCCAGATACCGTTCATCTTAATCTTCGACAGCGAACCGCCTGCAAAGTAGTTGCACTCGGCACGGGCATCGGAAACGCCTTCGGTATAAGCAAAGAAAGAAGGACGCAACGTTCTGAACTTCGTAAAAACAATCTCCGGCTGATTGGCAGTGAAAGTTTCCAGACGTTCGGCACGTCTTCTCTCGCACGCTTTCAGATAAGACTGGAAAGCCGCTTCGATACTTTCCGGAGTATCATTGACAACAGTAGTAATATTCAGTTTCTGCATACGAAGGGAAAGTTGCCGGCTGAAAGAACCTCTGAACCAGTTTACATCTTTCCCGTCCTTTATGTCTTTCGCATCATTTCCATCCTGTAGCCACCAGTCATAATAAACCGGATAATCATGCATCAACATCCGGTGTGTATCTCTCACTTTACGTTCCAGCTCTTCCCTGTGATTCTCTTTCTTCTTTATCGTCTGAACCTCCGCAAACTGCTTCTGCATTTCGGCGATAAAACCTTTTGTGTCGGTTGGCTGGAAAGAAGTGTCCTTCGCCTGCCAGGCGAGGAATGGGACGAGCATGCAACATGCCAGCCCCCACTTCAACCATTTTATTAATTTCGATCTTATCATTTCAAATTCCTGTTTACCTTAAATTTACCTTTCCGAACCGGACATTACAGACCTTTCTTCAACTCTTTGTAAGCTTCTACAATCTGAATACCGCTTGAAGTACCGATACGGGTAGCACCCACCTGAATCAATGCCAGTGCCGTATCGAGGTCGCGGATACCACCTGCGGCTTTCACGCCGATCACCGGACCTACCACACGACGCATCAATTCAACATCATGCACGTTGGCGCCTGCCGTACCGAATCCGGTAGAAGTTTTTACGAAGTCCACACCCGCTTCCTTTGCAATGCGGCATACGGTTTCTTTCTCTTCGTCAGTCAGGTAGCAGGTTTCAAGAATCACTTTACAGATCACACCGGCAGGTTTGCAGATAGAAACCATATCTTCGATTTCTTTCTTTACAATGTCTGTCTGCCCCTTCTGCAAAGCACGGACATTGATGACCGTATCAATTTCGGTAGCTCCCTTGGCAATGGCATCGCGGGTTTCGAATGCCTTGCACTCTACGGTATTCTGTCCCAGAGGGAAACCGATGGCTGCTCCTACACGTACACCCGAACCTTCCAGCAGTTTGACACAGGTTTCCACTTCCGCAGGGTTGATGGCTACCATCGCAAACTTATATTGACGGGCTTCTGCACAGAGTTTTTCGATGTTCTCCGCTGTTCCGAAAGGTTTCAGAAAGGTATGGTCAATCATTCCTGCCAGTTGTTCTACTGATAAATTCGCAATCACTTCGTTTATATTTTTCTTTTCCATTGTTTTGAGTCGTTTAATATGTTAGTTTATTGTTAGTTCTTAAAAAGTCAATACACATTTCAATACTTCACCCCGTTTCACGGCAGCGAAGGCTTCTTCAATTTCTTCGATTTTGAAACGGTGTGTGATGAAGTCGGAAGCGGAAAGTCTGCCTTCTTCAATCCATTGCGCCAGCGTGGTCATAGCCGCTTTTTCTTCCGAACGGGTAGGCCACTGATGCATATGCAGGTCGAAGTTATAAGGCGCTTTCGACAAATCAAATGTCGGATTCTTCGTCATGACACCATATACACAGACATCACCGCCCATTTTTACCAACGGCAATACGGAATTGACTACTACATCGAGTCCCACGGCATCAATTACGGCATCGTAAGAACGATTGGCGGAGGCTATAAACTCCGACGTGCTGATTTCGGCAGGCGTATATCCGTTGTCCGCTCCCATCCGGCGGGCTACTTCCAGTTTGGCGGGAAGCATATCGACGATGTCAATCTGACCCAAGCCGAACAGCTTGCCCAACTTGACGAAGCTCAGTCCTACAGGACCGGAGCCTACCACTATCACTTTCTTTCCCGGAGTCAGGTTGAAATCCTTGAAAGCGCCCAGCACTTCACGCCAGGTGCAGGAGATCACCGCTTCTTCCGGCTGCACATGAGCAGGAACCGAGTTCTGAATTTCAAAGCTGTCCCAGCATCCCTGTTCGGGGGTAGCCAGTCCTTCTTCTTTCAGTACCTCGAAATCGTTCACCACTACATATTCGCTGAAACCGCCCCAGCCGCTGTTAATTCCCTGCGTGCCAAAGTCGGAGATCAGACCGCCGATAGCACGGTCGCCTACTTTAAAGTTGCGCACCTTCTCGCCTACAGCCACTACAATTCCTGCATTCTCGTGTCCCAGAGCCAGAGGATAAGTATCTACTCCGGGAAAATGTCCCGCAATCAGCTTGCTGTCGGTCGCATTACACAGTGCCACCATTTCTGTTTTCACCAACGCCTGATAAGCATTGATGACAGGAGTTTCGACCTCTCGTATTTCTATTTTGCCGGGAGCCGGCACAATTACAGATTTCATCGTATTCTTATTCATTTTTATAGGTTATAGTTCAGTTTTTGCTATCTCTGTGTACATCTCACACAAGGCGTGATAAGCCTGATCGAAAACAGGCATCCACGCTTCGTACTTCTTCACGTTTTCGGGAATAGGCTGCACCGTCTGCTCGATACGGACAAAGCGGTCGATTACAGAGAAATCAGGGAAAACACCCGCACCGATACCCGCAAGGATGGCCGCTCCCATCGAAGTTGCCTCTTCGAGATAGTTAGGCACACGGATCTCCGCCTGATAGATGTCCGCCATCATCTGACGCCAGACAGGATTCTGAGCACAGCCGCCGATCACCGTCATGCGGTCGATAGGAACATGCTTGCGGAATATATTGATGATAAATCCGAGATTCAAGGTTATTCCTTCCATCACGGCACGCAACATATCACCATGCTTGTGTCCCAGCGTCAGACCGATGAAAGCCCCTTTGGCATCAACGTTCCAACGGGGAGTACGTTCACCCAGCATATAAGGAAGGAACAGGAGTTTGTTCGCACCTATCGGAGAAGCAATGATCTGCTCGTCGATCAGTTCGAACACGCTGCGTCCCGATTGAGCTGCCAGTGCCTGTTCATTCTGGCAAAGTTGGTTGATCATCCAGTTGTAGGATGATCCTGCCGCCTGCATCGTTCCCGACGGGTGCAGCATACCGGGCACTACGTGCGCCCAGTTCATGGTACGGCGTTGTTCGTCTACAATCGGCTTTTCGACCGTCAGTGCTACCCAGGAAGAAGAGCCCAGATAATTGTACGCAGTGCCCGGAGCCACACAGCCGACACCTACTCCGGCACAGCTACCATCGCCGCCGCCACAGATGACGGGTGTTCCGGCAAGCAGTCCTGTCTCACGGGCAGCTTCGTTGGTGATTTCTCCGATCACGTCAATCGACGAACGGACTTCCGGGAATAAAGAAAGATCGAGCTCTGCGGCTTCTATGATCTCTTCACTCCATTGCCAGCGGTTCAAATCGTAGGCATTGGTTCCCGATGCATCCGAAGGGTCTGTGGCGATAGTACCGCACAAACGGTAGTTGATGTAATCTTTCGCATTCAGCATTTTGGCAGTCTGCGCAAAGATTTCCGGTTCGTGCTTCTTTACCCACATCAGTTTCTCCACAGAGTAAGAGGCGCTGATCCGATGTCCCGTGATTTCGTAGAAATGGAGCGGGTCTATCTTTTCGGTCAACTTTGCTTCTTCTTCCTGCGAACGCTGGTCGCAATAGAGCATGTGCGGACGAAGCGGATTACCGTCTTTATCTACGCAAAGACATCCCATCATTTGTCCGCTAAGAGCTACTCCGGCAATATCATTGGGTGATACCAGTTCGAGAAGTGCCTGTGTTGTGTCAACGATGGCTTTCCACCAATGGTGCGGATTCTGTTCCGCCCGGTTGCCGGAAGCATAGTCGGTAGGATAAGCAGCGGTACGCGAAGCTATCAACAGCCCCGATTCATCGAACAAAGTGGCTTTGTTCCCGCTGGTACCCAAGTCATGTGCTAATATATACATTTTATATTTTCCTTTTCAGTTAATTGAATTAGAGTGCCGCATTCGTGTATCCGGTAAGGCCGACGAAGATTCCTCCGACAATGCCGCCCAGTATAATAACTACCCAACGGGGAAACGCTTCTTTCAGCAATCCGCCGCGTGTGCCTTTCGGTGCGCAGAGCACGTCTGCAAAGATGAATCCCATCGCAATCGCCCATCCCATATCTACCCAGGGGGCACTGCCACGATTCCCCTGATGGATCAGGCTGAATTGCATCGGCAAGCCGTCGGCATCATTCAGCAATCCGGTAGAGAAGCCGAATCCGGGCAGTTTATGATTGACCAGCCAGAACGTTCCGATAATAAGGGCGGCTGCTATGAATCCGCCTATCGGACCGAAGTCCTTCACCAGCTTGGGCCAGCTCATCAATACGGTAAATGTCACGGCAAAAGCTCCGAAAATAGTGGTAATGATTCCGGCATGATACATACCGAACATCTCATTATAGGTTTGTAACCATTCGCTCATTGTGTTCTCCTCCTTATTTTATTTTTCGGGCACAGTCGCACGAACGGATTTTCCAAACTACAATTCCCGCCAGTGCACCGCCTATCAAACAACAGACCAGCGTAGGCACTGCATAAAAGAAATTGGTAATGTCTCCCTGAAAGCGGACGATTCCCCAGGCTATACCGGCAGAACCGATACACCAGCCCTGATCGAGCCATATTTTTCCCGGAGGATTCAAGATCGCTCCGTTATAATGATTCATATACCACATGATGCCGATAATCAGCGTTGCCGCCAGCCAGCCGCCCATCAGACCGTAAGTCTTCCAGAGTTCCGGCCAGATGCCGAAAGCGAAACCACCACAGATGGCGGAGCCGGCAAAGGTCGATAGATAGTATTTCATATTATAGATAATGTGTTCTTGGGTTGATAATGTGTTTTCAGATTGGTAATCAAGGCTTATTCCAGTGACAGTTTAGCTAGTGTGAAAGGCTTGTCGTGCTTGGTATTTACCTTGTCCGGTCCGGTCACCAGGTCGAAACAGGATACGATCACCTGACCGTTCCATACGATGGGTTCGCCCGGTTGGTCCAGTCCGCCATCGCTTCCATCACAATCGGGGCTTTGGGCGATACGCTGAATCTTTCCGTCCTTATCTACACGGGCAACGGCATTTGCAGAGAAATCTGCTACCCAAATATTTCCTTTATCATCGATACACATACCGTCTGTGGTACGAAGCTGAGTCGTATCCTGTGCCCAGACATCGTTGCTGACAACTTTTCCTTCTGCGTCCATCTTGATACGATGGATAGCGCCGTCACCGAAGTTACCCACAAAAAGGTCACCCGCTTCGTTAAACACGATTCCATCCAGTCCGTATTGTACTTCAGGGTTCTTGGTGATTACCGTAGTCAACAGGTTCTGATCTGCCGAAGTATTGGTTACTGCGATGTCACGGTCGTTCATATCAAAGCAATATACACCGCTGACAAGCAGACCGGAAGGGTCTTTGATCTGTGACAAAGAGCTTTGAGTCACATATAATTTTCCGTTACGGATACGGATACCATTGGGATGCTCCATGCCGGATGCCACCGTAATAGTTTCCTTCAACTGGTCATTTTCAAACTTCAGACGAAGTACACGTCCTTTGTTCTTTGCTTTCTCTGCACCGCTCCAGCCCTGATTATCACTAATGAACAGGTCGCCCTCTTCATTGAAGGCAAGTCCCATCGGAGAAGCCCATCCGGTTTCTTCCAATACAGGCACATCCAGCCATTTTGAAACGGCTCCATCCTTAGTAATACGCATCAGGCAAGCAGGCTGTGTGATATCTGCAAAATTGGGACATGCCAGAATCAAATCTCCATTGGGAGCAATGGCCATGCCATCCGGTGTCGGACAATAGTCCGGCAATGATACAAACAGTTCACTCTTTTGGGGAAGAGTATTCTCTCCACTCTTTTGTTTGGGAGAAGTACATTGAATACAAGTTGCTCCAATCAAAGAAGCGGAAATCAGAGATAGTAAATAATACTTTTTCATGGTTAGCTGATACAAATGTTTATGTTTATAATTTGAGTCCGTTAGTTCGGTACGCAAACTTACTGGAAAATCTCAGCAAAGAAGGAAAACGACAAATCAATAAAGGACAAAATTTGTTCATTATGACGCAAAAATGCCCCTTTTTTTATGAAAAAATCGGCATAAGGCGCAAAGAAAAGCAAAGTTCTACATAAATAAATGCAGGTCAGCATCTTGTATGCAGAGCGGGTGGAAACGGACTCCGGCATAAAATGCCTGAAAACACCCCTTTCGGACAAAGTTCGGCTACTAAACAGCTACCGGTTCCAAAACGGGGTATATACAGCATAACAAGTTCTGTTTCATTGCTTTGCCTTGTTTTGCATAGCTCTTGGTAAGAAATAAGTAACTACCTTTAGAAACGAAAATTTTAGAGTTATGGAAACAAAGAGAAGTACGTTTGCGACCTCGTTCTACATCAAGAGATCCGCAGTGAGAAACCGGGACGGAAAAGCCCCCATCATGGTGAAAATCTCCGTTGACGGCGATGACAAGGCAGTGGGAACCAAGCTGTTCGTCACCCCCGACCTCTGGGAGAACGGCAAGGCGAAAGGCAAGTCCGCCGAGGCAAACGAGATAAACGGGCAACTGAAGGAGGTCTCCGCCCGGCTCACCAACCACTACCACCGCATCCTCCGGGAAGAGGATTTCGTCACCGCCGAGAAGCTGCGCAACGCCTTCCTCGGTGTCGGCGTGATGGAGAACTGCATCCTCAAAGACTTCGGGAACATGAACCGGGAGTTTGAGGCGATGGTCGAGAAAGGGCAGCGAGCCAAGTCCACCTACAACAAGTATCTGGCTGTTTACAACCATTTCAAGACCTTCCTTTGGGAGAAGAAGAAGCGCACCGACATGGCTTACAAGGAGCTGACCAAGGAGATCATCACCGATTTCGACAAGTACCTGCGGGTGGAGAAGGGATTGAGCGCCAACACCCTCTGGATATACACCATGCCCCTGCTCAGCCTGACCGACAAGGCGTGGCGGCGTGGAATCGTCCGCACCGACCCCTTCGGCGAGTACAGCCTTGAGATGCAGGAGACCGACCGGGGCTATCTCACGGAAGAGGAGCTGCGCACCTTGGCTAACGCCGTGTTCGTCAAGAAACAGACCAGCCTCGTGCGGGACATGTTCCTCTTCGGGTGTTTCACCGGGCTTAGCTACATTGACATAAAGACGCTCACCCATGACAAGATACAGCGCATGGACTTCGACGGCGAGGAATGGATCATCACCCGGCGCACCAAGACCCGTGTGTCGAGCAACGTCCCCCTTATGGAGATTGCCAAGGAGCTGATAGAACGTTACAAAGGGCTTGCCGGAGGCGACCTCGTGTTTCCCATGCCCAGCAACAGCGTGTGCAACAGGCACCTCAAACAGATAGCCAAAGCCTGCGGCATCCACAAGGAGATCGGCTTCCACCTAAGCCGCCACACCTTCGCCACGACCATCTATCTCTGCAACGGCGGCACCATCGAGGCGCTCTCCAAGATACTCGGGCACAAGCACATTTCCACGACCCAGATCTACGCCGAGGTGACCAACAGGATGGTAAGCTCCGATTTCCGGGCGATCTCCGGCAACCTCGCCGCCATGCAGCGGAGCGTGCTGGAGAAGAAGGACAGGAAACAGGACGGGAAGCGGGTGCGCCGCTCCCTCCGGGAAACGGCTTGACGCCTTCCCCCGGTGCAGAATGCGGCAAAGGCAGGAACTTCCGATGCGGTGTCCCTGCCTTTGCTGCATTTCCCGATGCACACCCCCGTGCGTTTATGTTGGACTTTTCCCCCGTTTGCGCTTTGGGCGCATGTCCACGTAGTTCTCCTCCAGCATACGCAGCAGATCCGACTGGCGGTAGAGCGTCTTGCCCGGCAGCGATATGTACGGGATCAGCCGTTGCGTGCGGTAATCCTGCAACGTTCTCGGCGTGATGTGCAGCAGCCTGCACACGTCCTCGCCCGTGAGATAGACCTCGCCGTTCATCGCCGGGCGGAAGTGCGCCGTCACCGTGTCGATGTACCTCATTCCCTCTTCCAACGCCTCGAAGTACGCCCGTACCTCTTCCGTGTCCCTTGTGATCACTTCCATCTCACTCGTCCTCCGTCATTTCCCGGCTCATGGCTTCCACGAACGCCTCCACGTCCTCCGTCCGGTAGTAAATCTTGTGGTTGATCTGGCTGTACGGCAGCAGCCCCCGGTCACGGTAGGTCTGCAACGTCCGCTTGCTGATGCCCAGTTTCTCACACACGTCCGCCCCGTCCATCCAGTTCATCTTTTCGGGCGGGCGGTAGCGGGCGCAAAGCTCCCTCACGTGCTGCGAGAAGCTGCCGAACCGTTCCTTCATCTCCTCGAAGGTCTTTTTCTCGATGCTTACTATTTCCATTGTCCCGATACGTTTTTATTGTTATACTTCCCTGCAAATATACCGGTCTGTATATGTCCGTGTATCAAAACCGTACCGCTTGTCCTCGTTTTGCTTCACGTTTGTAGCCTTGTCACGTTCCGGGCGGTGAAAAGCAGGGAGAAGCTCTACATATCCGCACGCCCTTCCGCATATTTTCCGCCCCTTCCGTTTGCCGTGTGCCGGACATTTCGCATATTTGTAACCGACCAAACATCATCACTATGGACGAGGCTGTCTTTATCGCTTAATACACCTTCCTTGCCACTCCTGCGGTCATCGAGGAGGAGAGCCGCATCTTGGGCAAGATCGCACGCCGCCTGCGTTGCGAGTACGTCATCCGTTTCGAGGACGACGGCAAGTTCTATTTCCTGCTGGAGACCCGTTCCGGCTACGAGGAGCATTTCGCCCGGTGCGGCTGGTACGTCGTCAGCCAGACCGACTTCAACAGCCGCCTGACCATCGGCATGGGCTTGTACGAGAGCGGGAACTTGGCGGGCTTCATGTACAGGCTCGATTCCGGCAGCCGTATCCGGGCGATTCAGGAGAACAGGCATCGTGCCGCTTGGATTATAAATTAAGCGTTATTTATTCCTAAATATCAGCACTTTCTGAAATTTTGGCTTTGCATCCATCACGCTTTTAGTCCTTAAAAACTGTCTGCTGTTGTCCGGTGTCTGTCTGCCAACATCTTGGGTTCAGATGTCCGCATTATTTTTGGATTATGCAAATCATTGAAAATAAACATTCTAAGGTTAGTGCAAGGTGCAAGCTATATATAGATATATACTTGTACCTTGCACTAAATTTCAATATTTATTTTTCCGTCTATTTTCCATTATCGTTTCAAAATTTTCTTGCCCCCATTGTTTCAACTGCTCTAAATAAGGGATTAAAGTTTCTCCAAATTCAGATACATAATATTCCACTTTGGGTGGAACTGTGGGATATATTTTTCTATTTACCAATCCGTCCGTTACCAATGACCGCAAAACAGTAGATAGCATCTTTTCCGATATAGAGGGGATTGTTTTGTATAGTTCATTGAAACGTATTACTTCATTCTCATGTAGCTTCAATAAGACAACTAAAGCCCATTTGTCACCCAGCCATTCCAGTATAGGGGAAGCAGAACAATAATCGTAATCTAACTTTTTTCTCATTTTTCTTTTATCCAACAAATTGATATACAGGAAAACTAACCTAAATGTAAGTTACTGATAACCAAGACAGTTCTTCTTTTTTTTAAAGAGACCTATTAACTTTGCTGTCGCAAAAATAAATGTTATGGACTATAAAAGCAAAACGGCAAACGACAAAGAAATATCCATCTATTATTTCTCCGCCACAGGCAACAGCCTGAAATTGTCGCAGGATATTGCGGCGGCTTTTGGAGGAGCCGGGCTGTTCAGAATGACACCGTCAGCTGGAATCACCGCATCGGACTCCCGAATCGTAGGTTTTATATTCCCCGTATATATGGGCGGACTGCCCGGCATTGTCCGCCGGTTCTTGGAAAGTTATCCGTTCAGGAAAGGCGTGTACTATTTCTCCATAGGCACATATTACACGTACAAGGGCTGTGCGGTGTCCGTTGTGGACAAAATCATGTCCGGCAAAGGCGTGCGTCTGGACTATGGCTACAACCTGCCCACCGTAGGGAACTGCCTGAAGGAATACGAGGTATCTTCAGTAAGGAGGACGAAGATACTGGAACGGGCGGAGCTTTACACTTCACGAATAATCGACGACTTGAAAAAAGGCAAACGGAAAAAGCCTTTCCCGTATTGCAGGTTATCGGATCTGTTGCACAAAGGGCTGTTCAATGCCTTTTTCAGTCGCTCGCACTTGAACTTCTCCTTGGAAAATGGTTGTATGGGATGTGGTGTCTGCGAACGTGTATGTCCCGTGAACAATATTACGCTGAAAAACGGAGTGCCCCGGTGGGGAATCGGTTGCGAGGCTTGCCATGCTTGCGTACACTGGTGTCCCCGGAATGTCATTCAGATCGGGAAGTCCAAAGGGCGGCTGCAATACCATCATCCAGCTGTAAAAAGAACGATGCTGTACCGTGTGGAATGACGGGTTCCTATGCTGCGTATCCAGAGATTCCGGTCTGTTTCCCGTTTGTAGGATTCCACCGGAACCAGCCCGTTCTTGCGTTGTTCATGCCGACAGGTCATAGAAACGATATGGATGACCTTACGCATCCTTGCCATCATCTGGAAGAATCGGCGCATGTATTGGAATATCCTCATGCGTCCCTCTTTGCAGGTTATCGTGAATGGTCTAACTCGATGTACCAGCCTTCCTTGACAGGCTTGTACAACGTGGTGTCGTTGTACGTCCTGCGGTAGATCTCGTTCAGGTCGCCGTGTTCGGTGATACGGATATTCCGGCGGCTTCTCAATCCGGGATCGTAAACGAAACTCTTGGATGTTCCTGCGTCCACGATGCCGTGGGAATAGTACGGCATAACGAGGCTCACATATACCGAATCCGCCGTTTCCCATTCCCTGCGGTCAACAAGGACAAGACCGCATCCAATCTCTGACAACAAGGAATCGAGCTGTATTCGGTCTGGCTTCAGCAGCCCATATACCGGGAGGTCTTCTTCGTCATTCGTTTCATGGGATGTATCGCTTTGCTCTGTTGAATCAAGTATAATGACCTCTTCCGGAGAAAGCGGCGGGTAGTGGAAACTGCCTTCTGAACTCTCTGACATGATTTCGTACACCTTGCGGAACGCCGCCTCGTGCGTGGTAAAGTGGCGTATCATTTCCTCGTCGCTCGGTGGCATGGGCGGCTCTCCGCAACTTGCGGCAAACAGGCTTGCTAAAAGCAGGATTATGGCGAATGTTCTCATATTTTTATGTAGATGATGCTTGGCAGCGTTTCGCTTTAAGCGGCAGTGCTGTTTGTTATCTAAATCTTAATGTATTTATTGGCAAAATCAAGGCACTATTTCGTAAACGGTTCGCTCATTGTTCCTGAAAATGGTATGCTCAATCTGGCTTCCGACCTTTACGATACTGTCTATGTCAGCATGGACTTTCAGGCTAAGGACGGGAGCGTATTTCAGATGCTCGTAATCGACCGGAGTATTGTTATAGGTTGTTTCGACAATAGGATAATTATGTTCCTTTGCGAACTGTTTCAAGGTATCTATGTAGGGAAGCTGCTCTTTACCCATAGCTTCAAAATCTATGTAAAACTTTCCGTTCTCCAGCACAAAGTAGATGCAGTCCACACCATTGGAACAAATACCTATAAAATCATAATCAGTATTTCCTGCCTGCACGTTTCTCAATACATCCGGCAGTTTGTCTATCGTAATCCGGGCAGCAACCGGGATATTGGAGTTTATACCGTCGTTTTGCGTCACTCGTTTATTCCCATGCCCGCAACTCAATAAACTTAAGATAGAAGTAAATATTCCCATAATTTTTAAGAATCTCATAGTTTTATGCTTATTATTAAATAGATAACATTCGGTGGATAATCGACTCTATTAAGAGAAATTTATCCGCTTATTATTAACGAGTTATTAATAGTATTTTTCTATTTCCACCATTTCATTTCCATTATCATCCCAAAATAATGTTCCGCAATCACTACAACTTTTTCCTGCCAGATTTTTTTCGTCTATGTCTGTGTCTAACCCGAAAAATTGTATATTGCCACATTTCGGACAATTTGCGACATAAAGCGGAGTTTTATTTTGGAAAGAAACTAATTTGAACTTCCAGAAAGTCGATTTTATTTTCGTTAATCTATCAGCATCCGTTTTAGGTGCGACAAATATATAATATGTATCATTACCCATATCCAACAAAACAACTCTCAAACCATTTGATTTAAGATGTTTGTCAAAGTATTCAAGTGCAAAAGGCACGAAATCACCTCTTTTAGGTGTATCTATATCTTTGTCAAATTGCTGATATACTTCATTGCTTGATATATCTAACTGCCTACCCAATAGAGAAACAGTTCTTTGATTAAAGAAATTGAATAAATAATTATTTCCTTCTTCTCCGCTCCAATCCACAACCAAAGCATATTCTTTACGAATTAGCTTTTCGAGGAGAGCATCGTCCTCCTTGATTTTCTTTATATCCATATCTGCAAGTTCTTTCTCTGAAAGAACCTTAGCGAGCATTACTTTGTAATTCATATAGTCTTTTTTCCGTTGATAATATGTAATTATATACGTTTTCCGCTGTATATCTTCGCTCAATTACAAATATATATCATAAGGGCGAAACTTCGGAATATTCGGTCTTCCTTTTTTCAAGGTATGCTTAAAAGCAGTTCTGCGGGCGGTTGTTTGGGCGTTCCCCTTCGGGTCGGGCTTTCCGTTGCAAGTCCTCGCTATGCTGTGGGCTTTCCCCTGCAATCCCTAACGTGGGTGAAAGGGATTCCACTGTCTTGCGCTTAAACCTTGGCGCACGGGCTGTCCCGTCCCGGCGTCCGTTTCCGACCACTTCGGCAGGCTGCATGGCCGAAGCCGGACATCGGGCGGAAGGACAAACGGAACACGTCCGTCCGTACCGTCACACGGGGCTTCGGCTGTTCGCCGAAACTTCCCGTGCCCCGTGCCGTCCGAAAGAGTTCCCCGGCGTTTGTCCGGCAGCCGGAAGCTGACCGTCCTCCCATTGTATTCTCCCGCCCGTATCTCCTTGCCTTGGGAAACGGGCGTTCCCGGCTCTCCGGATGGCTTCTTTTTCCCGCATCCGGCAAGTAACTTACCATTGACTGGAATAGACTGACAGGGCATTTTTTCCCTAAGCTGATTGGAAAAACATTGACGAAGGTAGGCGGAGGTGAAAGCAAATCCGCAAAAAATGCCAAATCTCCACCCTGCGGGTAGTATTTACCATTTTTTCAGATGGTTGCAATTCACCTTTTCCGCTATCAATGATGGTCAATGTTCTTCCCAATCAGCCAAGGGAAAAAAATTGGTTGGGGCGACAAGCGATGAAAACAGAGTAATAACGATTAAAATTTGTGAGTTATGGCAACAACGAACAGCACCATCGAAAAGATTGCACCGATGTTCACCGATTTGTTAATCAAGAAAATCGAGTGCTTGAAAACGGATTGGCAAAAACCATGGATTGCGAGCCTTGAACAAGGTTTGCCCCGCAACATCAGAGGGACAGTCTATAACGGCGGAAATGTCTTGATGTTATTGTTCTACACCGAGTTCATGAAATTCACTTTGCCCGTGTTCCTCACGTTCAACCAAGCGAAGGAAGAGGATTTAAGTGTTTGCAAGGGCGCACGCTCGTTTCCCGTCTATTATTGGTTTAAGTTCGTGGTACACAAGGAAACGAAAAAGACAATCAAGTACGAGGAATACCGCAAGCTGCCCGCAACCGAGCAGGAAAATTACAAGGTCATCCCGCAGATGAAGTATTACAATGTCTTCAACATCGACCAGACCGATTTTGCCGAAAAGCAGCCCGAACGCTACGAGCGCATGAAGAAGGGGGAGCAGCCCGAAGACTGTTCGGACGGGATGATTTACGAGGCGTTGGACGAGCTTGTCTATCTGCAAAATTGGTATTGCCCCATCAAGGTGCAGTATTCGGACAGTGCCTACTATTCGCCCTCTTCCGACCATATCGTTTGCCCGCAGCGTGAGCAGTTCCCGCAGGGAGCGGAATATTACGGCACGCTTCTGCACGAGATGGCGCACAGCACGGGAAGCCCCCAACGGCTGAACCGCACGTTCGGCAGCTTCTTCGGGGATGCGCTCTACGCCCGTGAGGAACTTGTCGCCGAACTTACCGCAGCCCTTTGCGGTGCGTTCTTCGGCTACGCAGCCGCACCGCAGGAGAACAACGCCGCCTATCTGAAACACTGGCTCACCAAGCTAAAGGAAGAACCCGCCTTTTTGGTGGAGATATTGGGGGACGTGAACAAGGCGGCGAAGATGATTGCCGACAAGGTAACCGAACCGATAAACGAACCCGCAGCAGCCTAAGCGGGACAGCAAAGAACAAGAGTTTCAACCAACGGGCGGAGCAGTCCGCCCCACTAAAGACATAAGACGATGAAAACATTATCGGAAAAGGAATTTAACGGGTTAAACATAAAAGTTATGTTTACCGAGAAGGTGGAACAGGCAAAAAAAGAGCTGTCTCCACTCATGCAGGAGATAAGGAAGTACATGCCCCAAGCGGAATACGGCTACCACGTGGTAAGCGGTGAATACCCCGCATTTTACGGCGTGCGCATAGAGTTCACGTACAACGGCATCCGTTTTCATGTGTACAAGATAAACAAAGAGAACAAGTACAAGATAGCCGCCGACATGGAACACTTTGAATATGTCAACCGCTACGACATCGAAAGGGCGGGCAGCCAATACGAAAAGCCGTGCAATATCGGCGTGTTCACCGCCAAGAAAATAAACGATTGGATAAACTACTGCACGCAGATATACAGGCAGGTGGAGCAGGGAAATGCGGAGAATTCGAAAAAGGTAGCCGACTTCTTGAAAAGTATCGAGAACGAACCCGTAAGCTGGGAACGTAGAAACTATGCGAAAGGGACGATAACCCGCAACGGCTTGCGCTTCACTTTCTACATAGAAAAAGGACACCTCTCCTTTGAACTGTCCCTAAGTTATCGGGGAACGGCTGATTACGACACGTTCCGGCTGTTGGCTGATAACCGCTATATCCCGTAAGGGAACTGTTAAAGAACCACGGGCGGAGCAATCCGCCCGACAATACCCAAGAACATGAAAACGGCATTTGTTTACAAACTGATATACCGCCTAATCCTTTGGGCTTCGGCGGCTTATTTCCTTACCACCGCCGCAGGGCAGCTTTTCGCCTTGTTTCTTGTCGTGGCTCTGTTTTACTTCGTGGCACGGCTTGTTTTCGCCCTTGCGTGGCGGCTGTTTGTCGGCTTCGTGTTCGTACTGATAATCATTCTTTTAATATTCTAATATTTACCAATATGGAAACAAGGACATGGACAGAAAACGGAACACCCGTTACCAAAGAAAAGACGGTAGCCTTTTCGGGACACCGCACCAACCGTATAGCCAAGTTCACGGCAGACCGTGAGAAACTCTTCAGGGAGGTGGCGTTCGACACGTTCGCAGCCATCGAAAGTTATTGTATCAAAAAAGGCTACGACACCTTTTTGTCGGGAATGTGCGAGGGCTTCGACCTTATCGCAGCAGAAGAAGTATTGAACCTCAAAAAGAGATACCCGCATATCCGTCTGAAATGCGTTGTCCCCTTCAAGGGACAAGCCGAACGGTACACCCAAGCCGACAAGCAGCGTTACGACACCATTTTGGCGCAAGCCGATGAAGTGGTAACCTTGCAGGACGGATATACCGAGGGCTGTTTCCTGCGCCGTAACGACTACCTTTTGGAAAACTCCGCTTTTCTGATGGTCTATTACGATACGGTAGCCATAGGCGGCACGTTCTACACCCTCAAACGGGCAGTAGAGCAGAAAAAGAAGTTCGCGAACGTATGCTATAACCGCAGGTAGCCCCGTAAGGGCGGATTTTCCGCCCGCTACTTTCTTTCGTGAGCCGGAGCGGGGAAAGAAAGATAGCAAAGAAACCGATTGCCCGAACGGGACGGTTTATTAAAATCAAAAAGAACAACTATAAACAATCAACTTAAAAATAACAGATTATGAAGACAAAAGCAAATCAATCAGCAGCAGAGAAAAACATCACGATGGTAGCATTGGCAGACATTCAGCCGAGCGGCTTCAACCCACGCAAACGTTTCGATGAAGCAGCCCTTTACGAACTTGCCGAGAGCATCAAACGGCAGGGCGTGTTGCAGCCCATCACCGTACGCCCCGTTGACGGGACAGACCGTTACGGGATTGTTTTCGGGGAACGTCGTTACCGTGCGTCCGTCATTGCGGGCAGGGACGAAATTCCCGCAATCGTAACCGAGTTGTCGGACGAGGAAGCCGAGGAAATGGCGATTACCGAGAACTTGCAGCGAAAGGACGTGACACCCGTGGAGGAAGCCGCAGCCTATCAACGGCTTATCGAGAGCGGACGCCATACCGTGCAGACCTTGGCGCAACTCTTCGGAAAGAACGAGAACTACATCCGCACACGGCTGAAATTCACCGCCCTTATCCCCGAAATCGCCGCCCTTTTGGAAGCGGACGAGCTGACCATCAGCGTGGCGGCTGAAATCTGCCGATACGGGGAGGACATTCAGCGTGAGGTGTACGAGAAGCATTTGCAGGACGAGGGAACGTACAACAGTTGGCGGGGACTGAAAGCCGCCGATGTCGCAAGGCGCATCGAACAGAACTTCACCACCGACCTGCAATACTACCGCTTCGACAAGACCGAGTGCGCCACGTGCGCACACAACACCAACAACCTGCTGCTGTTCCGTGATGGCGGGTGCGGGCATTGCGCCAACCGCACGTGCCTTGCCGAAATGAACGCATCCTACCTCATGGAGCGGGCTGTGCAAATCATGCAGACCCAGCCGGGCGTGTCGCTCTGCCGTGACCGCTACTGCACCAACGAGACGGTGGCAGAACGGCTAACCGCTTCGGGCTACGAGGTGGAGACCCTTGACAGGTACACCGCCTTTCCAAACTGCCCGAAAGAACCCAAAGCCGAAAATTTCAACGACCCCGAACGCTACGGGGAAGCCCGCACCCGCTACGAGCAGCAATGGGCGGACTACATGGAGCAGGAGGAGGAAATCACCCGCAGGAGCGAAGCGGGGGAAATCACCATCTATGCCAAAATCGGGCAGAAGGAGATTGACTTCTGCTATGTGGAGAACGTGACCGAAGCGCAGACAGCGGACGGAACGCCCGCACCCGCACCGCTCTCACCCGTGGAGAAATTGGAGAAGCAGGACGAGCGCAACAAGGAAATCGCACTCGAACGCACGGTGGAGGACACCAAGAAACAAATCCTCGAAGCCGACATCACGGGCGGCAAGTTCAGTGCGGACGAAGACACGATGCTCTACTTCTTCCTTCTGTCCTCGCTCCGTAAGGAACACTTCGCAGCCGTGGGGATTGCGGAAGACAAGCAGTATATCACGGACGAAGACAAGATGGGGATTATCGGCAACCTCACCGTGAGGATGAAGACCATCATCCGCAGGGACTTCCTTGTAGCCAATTTCAAGGGAGCATACGGCAACAACACCGTGGCGACCCTCTTGCTTGACTTCGCACGCAGGCACATGCCGGAGGAACTCGCCAACATCGAAAGGGAGTACAACGGGGTGTACGAGAAGCGGCATCAGCGCATCGAGGAAAAGAAAGCCGTCCTCTTGGTGCAGGAACGGGCAAGGGAGCGCAAGGTAACGCAACCCGAGGAACAACCGCAACCCGAAGAGATTGCAGCCTAAGGACAAAGGGCAGGGCGGAGAAATCCGCCCGCTACTTTCTTTCGTGAGCCGTAGCGAAAAAGAAAGATAGCAAAGAAACCGATTTTTCAACTTTCAAATTTTGATAACAATGAAGCAGGAAATCAGACAGAACGGGAAAACCGTCCTTTACAGCGAGGACGGTTGCAGCATCCCCATGATATTCAACAACCTTGTCGGGAAGAACCTCAAAGGCAGGGAGTATTCGGACTATATCGCTCTCGTAGCCATTCCCGACATGGGATTTACCTACGGGAAGATAGCGTATTATTCGGACGGGAATTTAATCGCAACGGGGGAAATCAAGCCATAACCTTCCCCCCTCTATGTTTCATCGCCGCAGGTCCGGGACGGGTAGCGATCCGCCCGGACTTCTATTTTTACCCGCCCGTGGGAAAGGATTGACCCGACATTTCGGACGCACTTCTTTTTCTTTCGGTGAGCCGGATGCGGACAAAGACAAAGAAGCAAAAAGAAACCCCTTGACCTACCGGATTTTTAGCCAAGCTCCACACTCATTTTTTAGCAAATCTACGGGGAAAAACGGACAAGTAGCAAGGCTGAACCTGACGGTTTTGCGCACAATCTCCACACCTTCGGGTCGTATTCCACGCAAAAGCCTTGCATGAAGTCCGTTCTTTCCCCGTGCCCCAAAGCAAAAAATAAATGTTTCACTTTTAATTTTTTGCATTATGAATACACTGTCTTTTCCTCAAATCACCGTAAGTTACAAGGATGCTGACGCATCCAAGAGAATTAAAATCCACTCTTCCAAGGAGTCTTACGACATCCTCAAGACCTTCTACGAGGACTGTATGCAGCACCACGAGGAGTGCTGGGCGATGTACCTGAACCGGGCAGGCAAGCTGCTGGGCGTTTCGTGCATCTCACGCAGCGGGATAGACTGTACGGTGGTGGACATACGCATCGTTCTTCAGACGGCTCTCGTTTCCCATGCTTCGGGAATCATCCTCTCGCACAACCACCCTTCCGGCTCGACCGTGGCGAGCACGCCGGACAACAACCTGACCAGCCAGTTGAAGAAAGGCTGCGAGGCAATCGGCATACAGCTTTTGGACCACATCATACTGACCGAGGACACCTACCTCAGCTACATGGACGAGGGGATGCTTTAAGCGTCCCCTTTTTTGCTCGCTATCCTTTTTGCACTTCTTTTCTTTCGTGAGCGGGGCGGAAAAAGAACAAGAAGCAAAAGAAACCGGAAGACGATAGGGCGGATATGAAAAAAGCATCCCGAAGGATGCTTTCCATTTCGTCCGGCTCACGCTACATCTTCAATCCCCGTTTCCGCTCCTGCCGGATGTCGGAGAAGGAGAACTTCCCCGTCTCCTTGTCGAACTTCACCGCCTTGTCCTTCTGCACGCCGTCCGGCGTCTCCATCCGTTTCACATTCAGCGGCTTCCCGTTGTAGAAGTCCGTCATTTGCCGGTAGCTGAACTTTTCCCCCGTCAGGCTTTCCATCAGGCTGTTCAGCGTGTAGATGCTGTCTTGGTTACGCACGCTCTCCGGCACGAACTCCGGGTGATTCTTCACCCAGTCCGGGTACAGCGTCTTCGCCATCAGGCAGACCTCCGGCGAGCGTTCCGCCCACGGGATCATCATCAGCGACTCCCGGCTGTGGGCGGCGCACCTGACATACACCTCGGGCGTGAGCAGGCTTTTCGGCACTCCGCCACGCCCGACGGCGGACATCCCCGATGTTTCCACCGCCACCCGCACCCGCTCCGGCGTTTGCAGGTGTACGGGCAGGATGCTGATGCACCTGCCGTCCAGCGGCAGCAGGAAGTCCGCCATTTCGCCGTTCATCACCTCCGGGCGGATAGCCACCGCCACCCCGTAGAGTTCTTCCGGGTTGTTCTCCCGGCACTCCTTCAGCACCTCCATGCACACCTCCGGGGACGGGATATGCTGGACCAGCCCCCGGTGGAAGTCGTTCCCGAATCCCGCTTCCGTTTCCAGCGCCTTCCGGCACAGTTCCGGCGTCTTCATCTCCTCGGGCACGTTCTCCAACTGCCAGCCGTCCTCTTCAACGGCGGCACGGCAGACCTCCGCCGTGCGGTCGTGCCTGCATATCATCTCTAAAGGCACTTGATACATTCTTTCTTCTCGTTCCATGTTTTTACATTTTTTCTTGTTATAAACCCCTTTAAACATCCACCGACAACACGCACATCCATCCGCCGCTCTCCTCGTCCGGCGTCCAGCATCTCGCCCGGACATGGCAATAGCCTTCATTCTTTATCCACTCCAGCAGGCTTTCCGCTTCATCGCATTCCGTTTCCGCCAGCAGTTTTCTATCCGCCTCCGAGAGCAGCGGCTTTATGTTCACGAACTCACGCACCTCCGGGTATTGCGGCAGCGTGTCCGGCACGTCGATATGCACAAAGTATTTCCGGAAATAAAACCGGATTTTCCCGCTTTTCCGTTCCACGCCCCGGGCTGGATAGGATGGCGGCACTTCTGTTTTCATCCGCCTTCCGGCATCGTGCACACGGTATCTTTGCAGCGTCAGCGTGCAGCACGGTGTCCCGTCCCTGCGCAGGTGAAATCCCCGTTCCGTCACCCGGAACAGCTCGTGCTCCACGACCCGGCGCATGGTCCGGCAGTCGTCCTTCATGTCTTCCCAGACCTCCCCGGCGGAAACCGTCTCCAGCATGGCGAGCGTTTTCTCCGACAGCAGGTTTTCCGGACGTATATTGTCCCCCGCTTGTGGAAGGACAATGTCCGTCCGCCACTTCGAGACATGCAGGGCTTCGGAAAATTCCGGTATGTCGAGGTATAGAACCAGATCATTCCGTTCCATACCCGTCCTCCTTGTCGTTGTCCGCATTGAAGTCGAACTCCAGCTCGACCGCCTGACCGTCCGAGTCCTCCACCCAGACGGTGAAGCCGCTCTGCTCGTCCGACAGCGGGGTGTAATAGAGCCGGAACGTCTCTTTCTCCAGCGGGTAGCGGTCATTGGGCAGCAACACCGTGCCGTCGTCCAGTTTGAGCGTCCCTTCCCCGTCGAAGAGGAACCAGCGGATCGTGTACCGGGTGTCCTCCCAGCGTCCTTCCCGTTTCAGCTCGCACCGTATCTCCGCCGTCTCGTTCACTTTCAGCTCCTTCGGGACGGACATCGTCTCCACCGTGAACGGGTATTTCGTCTGAATGTCCAGCCCGTCATTACAGGCTGCGACCAGCACGAGGGCGGCCACGATGTAGCAGCCCGTGAGCATTTGATAGATTATCTTTTTCATATACTTTGCAATCAATCAGTTATTATCGAATCATAAAACGTATTCCCACGCCGACCTGCGTGTGGAATTTCCCGCAGTCGCCGCCGAACAGCACCCTTTGGCGACCGTTTACCAGCAAGACAATCTTGTCCGTCACGTAGGCGGACAGCTCCAGCGTCAGCGCACCCCCGTAGATGAAATTGTCCTCATCCGTGAGCCGGGAGCCGTCCGGCAGCAGGCTCTCGCCCCAGTTCACCGTCTCGTACCCGGCAAGGGCGGACAGCCCCAGTGCGGCGAAGAACATCTTTTTCCGGTCGGAAAGGAAGTTCAGGTAATAGCCACCCTCGCCCGTGAACTGGCTCGCCGGATAGAGGCAGTCCCGGTAGCCGTATCGCTTCTCCAAGTATTCCGCACCGACCACCCAATGGTGGGCGTTCTTCGTGTAGGTGCTCACCGCTATCCCGGCGTGGTAGCCGAAGCCGTCGCCGTTTTTCCAGCGCATGTTGTCCGACAGCCCGCCCGTGAGCTGTATGCCCCTCATTCCGGGCAGGCACCGTTGGGCGTGTGCCTGGTTCACATGCAGGCACACCCCGAAAAGCAGGATAATGAACAGTAACCTTTTCATCGCTTATTTGATTTTCAGTTCGTTAATCTGTCTTGCCGCCACGAGGTCGGCGTTCTCCACCCGGATGGTCTGGTGCCTGCCGCCGTCCTTCTCGAACAGCTCGATGACCAGCAGCTTGTCGTCCGGTATGGTGAACTGCGGGACGGCATACACCGTGCGCACGTCGCTTTTTCCCTCCGTCACCAGCACCTCGTTGTAGCTGCGCACCGGGTCGATCACCCGTTCCTGAATGGCGGTGCGCTTCGGCACTTTCTTGTCCACGATCTTGAACCGGATAAAGTCCGTCCGGAAAGCCACGTTCGACCTGTTCCTCGTTTCCGTGTGGAAATAGAACAGCCCGTTGTGCGAGTGGACGGATTTCAGGAGGAACTGCACCCCGAAGCGTTTGCAGCCCAAGTGCCGGATCTCCCGCCTGTCCTCCTTGTAGATGCTCTGCATGATCAGCTTCACCAAGAGCGGGCTTTCGCCTGCCAGCTCACGGAAATGGATGTTCATGCGGGTATGCGAAAAGTCCGTCGTGTCCCCGTTCTCCAAAAAATCCTTCATCTCGATGTTCAGCATCTCCGGCTCGTGCGCATACCGGGCATTGAATGAATAGAAACTCCCGTCCTCGCAGATGACGGAAAAGTTCGTTTCCCCCGGAAACCCCTCGGTCGCCGCCTTCACCCGGATCACGTTCTCCGCACCGTCCGCTTTCCCGGCGATAATCCAATTGCTTCCCAAATCCACGTACCGCACCGCCGAGGGGAAGATGATATGCACCGTCTTGGCGAACGTCACCTGCACCCCGTGGGGCGTCACCATCTGCCGGTAGGGTAGCTTCCGTGTAATCCCCTGATACAGGTCGTTGCCCGTGGTCCGCTGTATCGTATCATTCACTTGTGCGTTCGCACCCGTCACCATGCCTACAAGCAGGGCAACCCATCCAAAAATCTTTTTCATTGTCTTTACTTTTTAATGGTTTTATAATCTGTTGATTTATTGTTGTTTGGCGTAGAGCATCAGCGGATCACCCGCTTTCAGGTGCACCTTTACCGTGCGGAACTTCTTGGCGAGGTACTGGCTGCCGCCCTGCATCAGCCCACGGGTGATGTCCATCGCCACCTGTTGCCCGGCGCTCCGTGCGAACGAGATGCTCGTTCCCAGCCCGCCGCCGATGTTCGCCATCGCCTCCTTTGCCGCTTCCCGCTCCAGTGAGGTTTCTATGCACAGCCCTTTCATTCCCTCGTTGTCATAGACCGCCAACTCCACCGGCAATATGTTACCTTGGTACTGGACGGACGATACCGTGATGTCGAGCCGTTCCCCCTGCACCTTGCCTGTACCGGATACCACCGTATTGCGTGGGATGGTCAGGTTTCCCGCCTGCAACGGTTCGAGCAGCCGGAGCTTCACCTGCTGACCGTCCATAACCGTCTGGTCTTGGTGGATGCAGGCGGCTATCGTGTTCTTCCCGAGGGCGTACCCGCTGCCCACCGCCGTGTTGAAGCCGTAGTTCCTCGGCTGGCTGTACCGCCGCATGAACTCCGCATCGCTTAGGGGCTGTCGCAGCCCCGATACCGTCCGCTCCCGTGCCGCCTGCACCGCCACGGCGGGCTGTCCCAAGCCGTTGCCGTTCTGCACGGTGGCGGGTGTCTGCACGGTTGCGCCGTCCTGCCCGTTCTGCCCCATGTACTTGGCGGCAAGCTCGTAGCTCTTCTCCATCAGTGCCACCTGATCGTCGATTCCGCCCGCCTGCCGTTCCCTTTCTTCTAACTTGGCGGTCAGCTCCTCCACCTGCCTTTTCAGCTCCTCCTTTTCCCCGTCCACCTTCGGCTCTTCGTAGAACGAGCCGAGTTTCCGGTTGATGTCCCGGTAGGCGGCGACGGAAGAGCGGCCGCCGCCGTTGCCCGAGTAGTCCCTGAACGGTTCCCGTTCCGGCTCGCTGTCCGGCAGTTCCATTTCCACCCCGTCCGCATCGCTCTCTTCGGAGAAGGCGAAGTCCTCCAGCGAGCGCACCTTCTCTGCCTGCCGCCTTTCCGCCTGCGCCTGCTCGTAGGCTTTCCGCTTGTCGCCGATGATCCCGTCGTTCTCCGGCAGGGGGATGTCGGCGTTGAACGCCCCCACGGTGTCCCGGTTCACCTCCCGCTCCTCCGAAGGTGCGAATATCAGCCACATCGAGCCGAGGAACAGCAAGCCCATCAGCGGATATACCATCAGCTTCTTCCGTTGCTGCAACTGTTTCGGCGTGAGCGGCTTGGCTGTCTTCTTTTCCTTTTTCCCGCCGCCCTTGTCCTCCTTCTTTCCGTTCCCCGTCTCCGGGGCTGCGGCATCCGCCGCCTTTACGTGCTGCGTTGCCGTTACTTTTTCTTGGTTCTGTTCTTCCATCATGTCAAAAATTTATGGTTGTCCTACATTCTGATTCTTCTCCCCGGAGGCTTCCGCCTGCCTGTCTCCCCGGCTTGCCGCTTGCCGGGTGGTTCCTTCCGTTCCCGTTTGAGCGATGCCGTGGGGCTTGCCCGGTTGTCCGCCCGCAGGTGCGCAGCCTTCCGTTCCCGGCTTGCCGCCTTTTCGGGGAACAGCCTCGCTTCCAGACCTGCCAGTTCTTTCGCCGCCCGCTCCCGAATGGCACGGTTGTGGCGTCCGATGGCGGCTTCCGGGTAGTCACGGGAGAGGTCGCCGTTGTCCTCGCTCAGGTGGTAGTCCCACCTTAGCCGGGCGATGCCGGCAAAATCCTCCATCAGCCCGTACTTCTCCACCGTCTCCTTCGGTACTTCCCGCTGACCGTCCCAGCCGTGGCGGGCGAGCCCGTGGAGCAGCGCCCGTTCCGCCTTCACCGCTTCCAGATAGTCGCCGGGCAGTATGCCGCCCGTCTTCCTCTCGTAAAGGGCGGCGGCTTGCCGCATCAGCTTTCCCCGCTCGTCCGCCTCCCGCAACTCGATCTGTTCCATGACGGTGTGGTTGTCGCCCCGCATCTCCTCGCTCCATTCCCGGCTCAGTTCTTCGAGCCTGCGGTAGCCTTCCGCCAGCCCGTGGCGGATGGCCACCGAGTCGTCCGGTTTCTCGCCTTTCAGGGCAAGCCTTTTCAGTGCGTCGAGGTCGCCCTCCCTCATGCAGCAGTTCAGCAGCCGGTGCGCCGCATCCCGTTCCGCCTGCGCTTCGGGGGATAGCGGCTGCGGGGCGTTGCGCCTCGTGTACTCGTGCTCCAGCACCTTGTATTGCGCCGCCAGACGCAGCATCGGGCTTTCCGCCGCCTCCTTCACGCTCCGGGGGATTGCCGCCCCCTCACGCATCCCGTAACGGGTCTCTTTCAAGGCGTCCATGACCGCCCGCCATTCGGGATAGCCCGTCTGGTACACGTACCGGAAGAACCTGTGTTCCAGCAGCAGCTCCGCCTGTTTCCTTGTCACCTCCGGGCAGTCCCGGTAGTCCCTGACGGACTGGAGGATTGCGCCGGCATCCGCACGCCTCTTTTTCAGCAGGCTCCCGAAATACGCCGTTACCTGCCTCATGTTCCGCTCCTCCTGCCGCTCCCGGCGGCGGAGCAGCCACTCACTCAACCTCTCCGCCAGTCCCATGCCGTCCGCTTTCAAAAGGGTTGACAATACTGTCATTGGGCAATTGCAGGCGCCTGACATGCTCTATCCCCAGTTCCTTCCCGTCGTTCCTGCCGATGCGGTAGATGGAGGCGACGGTCATATAGACCGACAGTGCGCCGAACGCCGCCAGCATCACGAGGATGATTGCCACACGCATGTCGGGCGAGATACGCCCGGCGAGGCGGCGGAGCTTCCCGTCCGCCCAGTCCTGCGCCTTTGTGATGAACTTGCCTATCATGTCCGTCAGCGTTTGAGGGTCTGCAAATCCTTGTTCTCCGTGACCTCGAAGCCCTCGATGATGAAGCCCTGCGGGTTGTTGTCGCTCCTGACCGCATCCAGCAGACGGCAGCGGGTCACAAGGCTGCGCTCCGTAACAGAGCTTTCCCTAAGGATGATCTGCCGGGCGAATGTCCGCACGCTGTACGGGTACTTGTCGAAGTCGCACCGCAGGCTGTCTATCTCTATCATCTGGTTGATGTTCCCCGAGATTATCCGGTTGTAATACCCCTTTTCCGAGAGGTCCTTGTAGTAGTTGAAGGCGCTCTTGTCCGCCAGCAGCAGCGAACGCCTGATGTTGCCCTCGATAGCCGACTTGTCGGGCGAGAGCGTGAAGAACAGCTCGTGGAAGCGGCGCACGTGTTCCCGTGCCTCCACCGGGCGGTTCTGCCGCACGTCCTGCGAGAGTGCCAGCATCAGGCTCTTGCCGTTGTCCAGCACGTAGATCTTCTGCCGCTGCGCCTCGGCGAAGCTGTACGACTTCCACAGGGCGAAGCCCGTCACCACGGCGCACAGGCTGGCGAACACCAGCGTAAAGAGCCGTATCTGCCTGAAGCTCGTTTCGATATTTTTCAAACTTTTAAATTCCATGTTTCCGGTTTTTTATTCGTTATGACTCATGTTCTTGGGACATCCGCCGCTACTTGACGATCCTTCCGGCGATGTTCCCCACGGCTGCGCCCGCACCCGCTGCGGCGACGTTGCCTATCTTCGTGGCGGTCTGGTTCATCGCACGGTTGGCATGGCTCACCCCGCCCGCCATGATGATCCAGTTGGCGACGGTCGGTATGGTGAAGTACCCGAATATCCCGATGATTAAAAAGATGATGTACACCGTGTTCGAGCTGTCCGGGATGAAGGTCGGGTCGCTCATCGCCTCGATGTCACGGGTGAGCATCAGCACTTGGATGCGTGCCAGCACCGAGCTGAACAGGTCGCTCACGGGCAGCCACATGTAGATGGAGATGTACCTCGTTATCCACTGCGTGAGCGTGCTCTGGAACCCGTCATAGACCGAGAGGGCGAACGCTATCGGACCGAGGATGGAGAGGGCGATCAGGAAGAACGTCCGTATCGTGTCGATCACCAGCGCAGCCGACTGGAACAGCAGTTCGAGCAGTTCTTGGAACCACAGCCGGATGCTCCGCTTCATGTTGTACTCCGTCCGGTCAATGTACATCACCGCCATCGTCTTCAAGTCCTTGGGCGACCAGCCCAGCTCGTCGAGCTTCTTGTCGAAGTCCTCCTTGCTCGCCAGATACGCCTTCTCCGGGTCACGGCGGAACGCCTCCCTCTCCAGCGTCTCCTTCTGTTCCCGGTATCGGTTCATGTCGAAGGTCTGTGATTCGAGCATCCCGTGGCAGCCCTTCACCACGGGCGAGAGCACCGTGTTGATCGTGCCGATGACGAAGGTGGGGAAGAAGAGGATGCACAGCCCGATGGCGAACGGGCGCAGCAGCGGGTACACGTCGATGGGCTCGGCACGGGCGAGCGCCTGCCACACCTTGGCGGCTACGTAGAACAGCGCACCCAGCCCGGCGATTCCCTTGGCTACCCCCGTCAGCTTCTCGCAGAGCGGCATCATGTCCTGATACAATGCCTGCAATATCTCGTGCAGGTTCGTGAAGTCTATCGCTAACAACATAGTCCTATATTATATTTATGTACGTGAACATTATTATATATTGCCACTCTCACCAGTAACGGTCTTCCGCATCCCCGTAGAGAGCCACCACCCGGTCGGCGTCCTTTTTCTTCTTCGCCCGCAGGTAGCTCACCGAGATGTTCTTGTCCGTGTAATACTGCACGAGGTTGCGGTACTCCAGCAGCCGCTTGTAGCTCTGGTCGATGATCGCCAGCCGCTCGGCGTCCGAGAGCGACATCCCCGTCACGTTCACCACGTTCTTCAGATCTTGCAGGATGTCCGCGCTCTCGGAGAGCAGCTTGGCGTACCCGAACGAGATGGTTGACAGCTCGTCCGGCGTGTAGTTCGGGTCGCCGAGCATCTTCTGGTAGTTGCGCACGTAGATTTCCGAGATGTCCGCCACCATCTCGATGGACTTCTTCACCTTCACGCCGCCTTTCACCACGTCATGCACCGCCTTGAGCGCATCGTAATACTTCCGTCCCTGCTCGAATATCTTCGCCGTCTCCTTGAATCCGTCCAGCGTGTGCTGTGCGGTGGCGGAGGTCTCCACGATCTCCTTGGTCGTGTTGATGATGCCCTGCGCCAGATTGCCGGGATCGTGTACGACCCACTGGGCGTTGGCCGCACCTGCCGTCAGGCACGCTACGCCCACGATGATTGTCTTTATCGTTCTCATGTCCTTACTGTTTTAGGGTTCCGTCACTCTTTCTCCTGTACTCTCCGCCCGGCGACAGCCGGATGCGGTCTTTCTCCCGGTCATAGTCCATCATCACGGCGAAGCCCGTCTCGATGAACAGCACCCCTTCCGTTTCCCGGACGAGGTAGGTTTCCGCTTCACTGCCGCCCGTGTGGTTCCTGTGCATGACCGTCACACGGTACCTGCCGTCCTCTTCCCAGAGGGTGAAGGGCGGCTTTCCGCCCGTGCTGACCCATTCGCCGCACATCTTTTCCAACCGTTCCGCATTTGTCTCCTTGCAGGAAATGACAAACGCCAGCGCCGCCGTCACCGCCGACAGCAGCAGGATTAAATTCAATCGTCTCATCTTGATTCCGTTTTTTTAAGTTTTACAAAATTTTATTCTCTCCATATCGTTTAGCCGTTTGTACATCCAGCCGTTTAACTGTTTAACCGTTTGACCGTTTAGCCGTTTGGTCAATCATCCGACCCTTCAGCCGTTCGTCCGGTCAATCAACCACCCGTCCGGCAACCTGTCCGCCGCTCCCCGCCAGCGCATCGGCACATTATTTATACTTCGTCTCCGCCAGCCGCTTGATGGCAAGCTCCAAGTCGCCGCCCAGCTCTTCCGCCAGTGCGAACACCTCCGTCTTCTCGCTCTCCTCGGTGGTATAGGTCAGGTACTCGGCAGCCGACACCTCCGTGGCGTACACCGCCGACTGCACCCCGTTCAGACCGATCCAGACCTCCTTGTACTTCCGTCCGGGATGGTTGGCGAGGTTGATGGAGAGTATCTGCGACTTCTCCTTGTCCGTCAGACCGAGCATCGACTGGATGCCGTCGAACTTGTTCATGTACTTCTTCTGGTCCAAAAGGATCTTGCAGTCCGAGTTGGTGATGATAGCCTCCTTCACGATGGGGGACGAGATGATATCATCGACTTCCTGCGTGACGACAATCGCCTCGCCGAAATATTTCCTGACGGTCTTGTAGAGATATTTCAGGTACTCGCTCATGCTCGGCGAGGAAAGGGCTTTCCAAGCCTCCTCGCAGATCAGCATCTTCCGCACCCCTTTCAGGCGGCGCAGCTTGTTGATGAAGGCTTCCATGATGATGATCGTAACCACGGGGAACAGCTCGGCGTTGTCCTTCACGGCGTCGATCTCGAAGACGATGAACCGCTTGTGCAGCAGGTCGATGTTCTCGTTCGAGTTCAGCAGGAAGTCGTAGCGCCCGCCCTTGTAATACTGCCGCAGCGTGGTCAGGAAGTTGTCGATGTTGAAGTCCTCCCGGCTCACCTTGATGTCCCTTGCAGCCAGCTCCTTCCGGTAATCGTTCAGCATGTACTCGTAGAAGGTGTCGAACGAGGGGGCGATGTCCCGGTTCTGTTGTATCCGGCGGATGTACGCCGACACCGCACTGCCCAGCTCGCCGCTCTCCGTCTTCGTGACCTTCTCGTCCTCGCCCTTCCACAGCGCCAGCAGCAGCGTCTTGATGCTGTCCTTCTTCTCCACGCTGAACTTGTAGTCGTCCGTGAAGAAGGGGTTGAAGCTGATGGGCTTCTCCTCCGTGTACGTGTAATAAATCCCGTCCTCGCCCTTGGTCTTGCGGTGGATCAGCTCGCACAGCCCTTGGTACGAGTTGCCCGTGTCGATCAGCACGATGTGGCTGTTCTGCTCGTAATACTGGCGCACGAGGTGGTTCATGAAGAACGACTTGCCGCTTCCGCTCGGACCGAGGACGAACTTGTTGCGGTTCGAGATCACCCCTTTCTTCATCGGCAGGTCGCTGATGTCCAGATGCAGCGGTCTGCCCGTCATCCTGTCCGCCATCTTGATGCCGAAGGGCGAGAGCGAGTCCTTGTAGTTCGTCTCCTCGGTGAAGAAGCACAGGGCTTGCGGGATGAACGTGTAGAAGCTCTCCTCGAAGGGGAAGTCCCCCTCGTTGCCCGGTATCGCCGCCCAGAAGAGCGTCGGCACGTCCACCGTGTTGTGCCTCGGCTTGCACTCCATCAGGGCGAGCTGGCTGCCCACCTCGTTCTTGATGCGCCTAAGCTCCTCCCGGTCGTCGCTCCACGCCATCACGTTGCAGTGGCAGCGCACCGAGGTCAGCCCTTTCGAGTGCGCCTCGTTCAGGTATTCCTCGATCCATGCCTTGTTGATCTGGTTGGAGCGGGAATAGCGGGAGAGCGAGTGCATGTTCCGGGCGGTCTGCTCGAAGCGTTTCAGGTTCTCCCCGTGGTCGTCGATGAAGATGTACTGGTTGTAGCAGTGGTTGCAGTCCAGCAGCAAGCCCACCGGGGCGGCGAACGACAGGCGGCAGTCCGAGCGGTCGGTCGAGAGCCGCTCGTAGCGGCTGTCAGTCGCCACCTTGCCCGGCAGGTCTTCCGTGTCAGAGAGGGTGTGCAGGCAGAGGATGTCGTCGCCGATGCGCATCTCCTCCGGGTTCAACTGGATGTCCTTCAGCACCGTCGTGTCGTGCTGCGAGAGCGAGAGGTACTTCTCCACGATGCCCGCCGCCGTTTCCGTCCCGGTGATCTCGTCCGTCGTGAGGCGGCGCAGCGTAACGAAACCGCTGTCGTTCATGATCTTCTCGAACTGACCGACCGCTTCGAGGAACCTCGTAACCGTCTCCCGGTCCTCGATCTCCTTGGGGACAAGCCTGCCCTTGCAGAGGGTGGAGAACGTGCTTTCCTGACGGCTCCGTGCCTTCGTCGTCTTGGTAAGGAACAGGTAGCAGAAGTGGTTCAGGAACGGGCGTTCGTTGAAGTGCCTCTCAAAGCTCCGGCTCAGGAAGCTAAGGTCGTCCCTGTCCGTTTCCGGCCGGTACTTCTCCTCGATGAAGAAGTCCTGCTTGTGCACGATGGAATACTCCGGCAGCACCTTCACCGCCTTGTGCCAAGCCGAGTGGACCGCCTCGTACTCGCTCCCCGTGACGGAGAACAGTTCCGGCAGTTCCACCCTGAAGGCGACCGTCACGTCCGCCTCCTTGCTCACGATGCAGCCGTTCTCCACCGCCAGCAGCGGGAACTTGCTTTCGAGTGTCGCCGCTTTCATTACGTTTCTCATTCTTGCCAGTGTTTAAAGGTGAATAATCGGGGGATTTTCAGGCGGTTCACCACGTACCTCGGATGCCGCCTGCGGGCGGCTGCCTTCATCAGCCCGTGCGTGCCGTACCGGGCGTTCAGCCGGAAGGTCAGCCATACCAGCAGCGTAGCCGCAGCCACGCCGAAGCCGATGCACACCCACTGGTTCACGCCCGCCATGTACAGGATGACGAACACCACGAACACGGCGAGCAGACCGCCGCAGAAGATGAAGAGGTACTGGCTTTCCAGCCCCTTGAACTCCACGTTCCTGCCGATCCCCTTGTTGATTTCCAAGTCCATAGTCCGCTGTTTTACAGGAAGAACGAACGGAGGATGGTAGCCGCCACGATCAGGAAGATGCAGGCTCCGAACCAGCTTGCGGCGACTTTGCTCACGTCCGGATCGCCGGCGCTGTCGAGTAGGTCAGCCCCCTTACGGGAGCTTTCCCCTCTAAGAACCGTACGTGCGAGTTTCCCCGCATACGGCTCAAGCAACATGACCGCTACCGACTTTGTTGTCGGTAGAGCCATCTCATTTTCGACTTTCATATTCATAATCTACTTTGCATTTTACGTTTACAACTGGTATGTACAAGAGTTCTTACCTTTTGTCCGCTGACAATTTGTTCTGTGATACTCCAAGGTCTTTCTCTGTCAATACGTTCTCCACATACAGGACACACTTTATTCTGTCGTTTCCAAATGTTTATCAGAGATTGTCTGCCTTTCAGCGTTTGCTTCATTCGGTAGGTTTCTCTCCATTCGTAGTACGACTTATCGGCTGGGTCATAGGGATTGGCATAGTGGCGAACCTTGACGAACTTTTCATGGTGAATGGTTGGTAGATAGGTCAGTTCGAGATAATCTATTTTATCTTTCTTGCCCATATCTGCTGCAAATCTCCACGAGCGTCCGTGTAGTGTTCTGAAATACTTATCCTTTACCCACCTTTTACATTTTTGTGGATGTCTGCGTCTTGCCCATTGCCATATTTTCTTGAAGATTTCCCAATCCATTCGGTGAAATATCTCGCCAGAAGCACCATATTTGTAATAGTTTCCCCAACCTTTTATGATTGGGTTCAACATCATGATAAGTGACTTCTGTTTTATACACTTGTTGGATTCTATAGTCTTGCGGATTTTATCGCAAAATCTCTTTTGCGCATCCTTTGACGGTCTTGTCAGCAATGTGTTGTTGCGGAACTTTCGGATATTGAAACCGAGAAAGTCAAATCCCTCACTTATATGTGTGATTTTTGTCTTTTCTTCTGATAGTGTCAGACCTCTTTCTGCAAGAAATTTGCGTACTAACGGAAGTATGACCTGTTCAATCGTTTCCTTATCCTTTGCCGTGACAATGAAATCGTCTGCATATCGTACAAGATGTATCTTAGGAACTATCTTTTTGTAGTTCACCTGATATTTCTTGATACTCTTTTCCAACAATTCTTGTAGTCCATCAAGTGCCATGTTTGCAAGAGTTGGGGATATTATGCCACCTTGTGGGGTTCCCTCTTCCGTGGGAAAGAGTTCGCCGTTGAACACGTAACCGCATTCAAGCCATTTTCGTAGTATCTCCTTATCCATAGGGATATTGTTGATTAGCCACTCGTGACTGATGTGGTCGAAGCATCCTTTGATGTCCCCTTCAAGAATCCATTCGGGAGCGACCGAACGAGAAAGAACGATGTAGCATTGTTCAATGGCATCATGCGTACAGCGATGCTTGCGGAATCCGTAAGAGTGGCTGTCGCCAGTGGTTTCCGCTATCGGGTCAAGAGCCATTAAGTATAATGCTTGCATCGCACGGTCTTTCATCGTTGGTATTCCGAGTGGGCGTAATTTCCCGTTCTTCTTTTTGATATTCACACGCTTTAGAGGTTGTGGCTTGTAACCACGTCTTTTCAGAGTGAATATGGCTTTGGCTTTCGCCAATGGAGAAGACCATGTAATCTTGTCAACGCCGGAAGTAGATTTTCCTTTGTTAGTCGTAACTCGTTTTACCGCCAATGCTTTGGCGTAGAACGAGTGGGTAAGCATCCATTGCAGGGCTTTCACCTTGTTATGTCTGCCTTCCCTTTGAGCCTTTACAATACGTGCTTGCAGCTTTTGGACAAAACGCTCACATTTGTCCCAGTCGATTTTTGACCAAAGTTCGTGAATGTTTATGTCTTCGGGCGCACACGCCAATTTCTTTGCGTTCATTTGCTTTCCTTTCTTTAAAAGTTCTGTAAACTATTTTGTAAAGTGTCACCATAGGCGGAAGTCTGCCCACTTTCGTGTCGGATGATGTTGCCTTTACCAACCCGTGATATTGGCTCAATCCGTATCCTCCCCATTACAGGGAGGCATTCGCTTTTTCCGCTATCCTATACCCGCACCCCATGTAGGCTTGCCTTACGGCTTACTTACCAGCTCTGATGAACTGGAGAGGTACGGGCTTACCGTGTTTTACATAAGTGACAAATAAGCGGGTTAGGTCCTGTCTATTCCACCGGCAGTGCTAATGTCCGTGTGTCCCCAAAGTTCAAGAGGACAGCCGACTGCTTACCTTTTGGTTCGAGCCTGTCAACAACCTTTGGCTCGTTGTACTTTACGGTGTTTATCGGACAGTTCACTTTCGTTGACCATACCGCTAAGCCAAGCTCCTCGCGCTGAATGGTGTTATCAGCCGTTGATTTCCCCTCGCGGTTCAATCTCCTCCTTTCGGAAAGGCTACCTTGTCGGGACAGCTTCGTACAAAAGGATTACTCCTAATGCACGTGTCCGTAGGCTACTCCAGACGGAACTGGAGGTGTAATCTTAATGTTACACAATCACTTACGCAACTTCACGTCGCACGAACTTCCCGTACACTTTCACCCCGCCGATCAAGCCGACCACCGCACCGATGGCGTAAATCAGTTTCGTCCCCGGCTCAAAATACGAGGTGACCATCTGCGTGGCTTCGGTGATGCCCGCCTGCCCGTTTCCCTGCGCCATTGCGCCCACGGCAGCCAGTATGCAGGCCGCCGTAAAAAAGATTCTTTTCTGTTTCATTTGTCTTTAAAATTTTAATTAAACATTATGGTTGTCCATCAGCCGGGCGACACGCTCACGTGCGCCCTCGAACTCGTCCAGCATCGCCTCCCAGATGTCCGACCCCATCACGGACGGCAGCACCTCACGGGCTTCCCGCTCCGCCTTTTCGCCCGCATCGTCCGACACCAGTACCCGGCGCACCTTTTTCAGGTCATCGAAGGAGTACCCCGTGGCGAAGTCGGGGTTGCCGTCCGGGTAATAAGCCCCTAATTCCTCTTCCTCCTCCAGTGCCCGGATCTCCTCCGGCGTGGGTTCATAGTCCGTCTCCTCCTCGTCCTCCTCCGGCTCGATGTCGGAGTAGTCCGCCCCGTCGTCCTCCGTGGCGGGTTCGTCCACGGCTCCGGCTGCCGCTTCCTCCCCGTCCTCCGCTGCGAAGGGCAGGTAGGTGCTTTCACCCATGACCGTGTACGGCTTGCCCGGTTGCCCCGGTTCCTTTCCCGTTCCGTCCGTGTCTTCGTCCGTTTCCGCTGTCCCGAATATCCCGGCGATGTCCTGCCGGTAGTATTTCCACAGCACGGCGAGGTAATAGAGCAGCAGGACGGTGAGCGATAATTTCAGTATCATGCCGTTTCCTCCTTCCTATTTAAAAGAGGTTCTCCAGTTTCCCGGCGTATGCCGCCTCGATCTCCTCCCGGTATTGCTCGAAGTGCTGCGCCAGCACGTTGTCGATGTATGCCGAGAGCGACACCTTGCCGCCCGTCAGCATCACCGAGATTTTGGCGATGCGCTCGTGGTACTCACGGCGCACATAGACCGGCTTGCCGTAGCGGGCGGGGATGTCCATGCCTTTGAGGAAGGTCGTCTCGTAGTCCGCCTGCCTTCCCTTGCGCCGTCTTGTGTCCGCCGCCTTCCCTTCCTGCGCCTTCTCCACCGGCACGGCGGTTTCCTCCTTTCCGGTTCCCGGTTCTCCCGTCCCTGCCGCCTCGCCCGCCATCATCCGCATCAGCAGCTCCTCGTCGATGGGCTTCTCATTCCGCTGTCTCTTCATAGCCTTCCAGTTTGAGGATGGTCGCTATCTCACGGGTCAGTTCGGGGATGCCGCTGCCTGCCAACATCCGCCTGTCGGGAGCCAGCAGCGTGGAGCGGAACACCGTCCGTCCCGTGCCGTCCGCCTCCTTGCGGAAGCGTTTCGTGTCGGGGATGCGGGTTTGCAGCATCGGCAGCCCCATGTCGGCGACCACCTGCCCGTACTTCTCGTACAGCCCGCTCGTTTCCCGCTTGTCGACTTGGTTCCAGAAAAGGTAAAGCCCCTTCAGGCGGCTCGTCTCCTTGCCCAGCATCATCCGTTGCAGCACGTCGAGGAAGGAGAGCGTGCTTTCCAGCACCGCCTTGTCCGCACTCACCGGGGCGAAGATGTAGTCCATCTGTGCGATCGTGCGCAGGATGCCCGCCGAGTTCACCGTGCCCGGCAGGTCGAAGAAGAGCAGGTCGTAGCAGCCTTCCGCCGCCAGCTCCCTTGCCGTGTCGGGGGCTTGTTCCACCCGGCACTTGCGCACCGGATAGGCGGCACGCCCCGGCTGCCGCATCTGTTCGTAAGCCGCCCGTTTCAGGTGTTCGTTCTCCAGTACCGCCCGGCTGTCCCGCTCCCGCATCTCGTACAGGCTGTACTGCGGGAAGTCGCAGTCGATCACCGCTAACGGACACCCCAAGCGGTAGTGCAGGTAGCCCGCCACCAGCACCGTGATAGCCGTCTTGCCGCTGCCGCCTTTCTGTGTGGCGAAAGCCACGTTCAATGTCTGTCTGTCCATATCGTCATTCTGTTGGTTATTCATCCGGCTGCCCGTGCAGCCGCTTCTCTGTTCACTCAATCGGTCAGCTTTTCAGCCACTCTGCCGTTCATTCGTCCGTTCATTCGTTCAGGCATCCGGTCATACATTCAGCCCGGCATCCATCCAATCATCCGGCTGTCCGCTTGTCCGGCTGTTCAGCCGTTTGACCGTTTAGCCGTTTAGTCATTTAGCCGTTTGGCTGTTTAGCCGATCATCCGGCTGGTTATCCGGTTGTCCGTCCGTTTGTCCGGCAAGACAATCAGCCGTTCGGCTGTCCGTCCGGTCGGCTATCCGGCTGTTTCCTTGTCTATCCGGACAGTCGTTTCACCGCTTCCACGGCGCAAAGGAATATCAAAATACCGGTAGTTTATCCGTTTGATTATCAGCGTGTCGTGCATTGTCTTTCCACCCGTAGGTTTGTCGCATCCGGGTATGGTGTCCGGACGGGAAAAGGACTGTTACTTTGCAGGCGGAAACCAAAATGGAGTAAGAATGGAAAAGAGCGGCAACCGCCCGAGGGAGTGCCCCGGCACTCCGCAGCAGGCAAGGGCATCCCCAATCTGTCCGGCAGGACGGATTTTATTTTCAAACGAAAATGGCAAGTTGTGTGCTGCGGCACTCGAAATGAATTTCGTGCCTCACCACCACCTTGCCCCCTCGATGTGGCATCCCCCTCCGGAGTCGGGGGATGCTCACGGGGGAGAGCCGTAGGCATACGGCGTTTTCAGACCATGTTTCACTTAAAATTTTACAGGATGATGGACAACCAGAAGAAGTATGCGGGCAACCACGGGCGAAAGCCCAAGCCCGACAAGATGCGCCACCGCTACGTGTTCCGTCTGGACGACGGGGACAACGCCCGTTTCCTCGCGCTTTTCGACGAGTCGGGCAAGGCGACCAAGGCGGAGTTTATCGTTTCCGCACTTTTTGGCAGGGAGATTAAGGTCATTAAACTGGATAAGGGGACGCAGGATTTCTACATGCGCCTGACCACTTTCCACTCGCAGTTCCGTGCCATAGGCACGAACTACAACCAATGCGTGCGTGCGCTCAAATCCAATTTCTCGGAGAAGAAAGCCCTCGCTTTCCTCTACAAGCTGGAGCGGCACACCCTCGAACTGGTCGAGTTAAGCAAGCGGATTTCCGCACTGGTGGAGGAATTCCAAAGCAAATACCCCGTCCGATGATAGCCAAGATCTCGCACGGCAGCAGCCTGTACGGGGTGCTTGCCTACAACCAGTTGAAGGTGGACGAACGGCACGCCGACGTGCTTTTCACCAGCCGGATTATCGAGCCGCAGGGCGATAACCCCTACACGATAGGGCATCTTTCCCGCTCGTTCGGTGACTACCTCACAGCCAACCGCAAGACCGAGAAACCCGTCCTGCACATCTCCCTCAATCCCGACCCGAAGGATTGCTTGAGCGAGGAGCGGTTTGTCAGCTTGGCGGAGGAGTATATGCGGCGCATGGGCTTCGGCGACCAGCCCTATATCGTCTATCGCCACAACGACATCGGGCGGGAGCACCTGCACATCGTCTCCGTCCGGGTGGACGAAACCGGGCGTGCCATTTCCGACAGCTACGAGCACGGGCGTTCGATGAAGGTCTGCCGAGAGCTGGAACGGCAGTTCGGTCTTGTCCCGGCTACGCCCAAGCAGTGGAAGGAGGGGCTACCCTTGTCGCCCGTCGGTTACGGGGACGGCAACCTCAAGGGGCAGTTGGCGGGAGTCATCCGCCCGATAGCCCGGGAGTGGCGTTTCCGTACACTGGGCGAATACCGTGCCGTCCTTTCGCTCTACGGCATCACGGTGGACGAGGTGAAGGGGGAATACGGCGGGCGGGAGTATCACGGCTTGACCTATTCGGCAACCGACAGGGAGGGCAACAAGGTCGGCAAGCCCTTCAAGTCCTCCGTGTTCGGCAAGGAGGCGGGCGTCGCAGCCCTCGAAAGGCGGATGCACAACGCTGCCGCATGGGAAAAGACCCACAAGGAAGTCGCCGCCGCCACCGCCGGAAAGGTTGCCGCCGCCATGCAGACCGCAGGGCATGACCGGGCGCAGTTCGAGCGGGAACTCATGCGGCAGGGTATCGGCGTGGTATTCCGTCAGAATGAAACCGGGCGCATCTATGGGGCGACCTTCATCGACCATGCCGCCAAAGCCGTCTTCAACGGCTCCCGTCTGGGCAAGGAGTTCTCTGCAGGCGTGTTCAACGACCTTTTTGCCGGGCAGGAAGGTATTCACCTGCCGCAACCCTCCGCCGAAGTGGAACATCCCACCCGGCAGCAGGAGCATACGGGCGCATCCCAATGGGACGGACAGGATACCGGCTACCGTCCCGACCACAAGGACGGCACCACCCAAAACGTGGCGGCCGCCTTCAATCTCTTTGCCCCCGTACCCGGCGGAGCGTCCGGCGACCAGCCCGTACCGCCCCGAAAAAGGAAGAAAAAACGCAAGTACGGCAGGCAACAATAAAGAGCAAAAAAGCATTAACCAAGCAACCAGCCGCATGGCACACCGACCTCATTTTCGCAGCGTAAAGCGAACGACCGAAGTGTAGCGTTAAAAAGAAAAAGCTGTTTGAGCGAAGCGAGTTCTTTTTCTTTAGCGAAACGCAGGAAGAGAGTAGCGGAGAAAATGCAGTCTTGACTTTTTCTTTTTGGTATCTTTTTCTTTTGTGTCAAGACAAAAGAAAAAGTACATAATAAAACGAAGTTTTATATTTAATTTTCAACGAATTATGCAAAACGAAGACGATTTGCGTGGACTCGCCAAAGTCATGGAGTTCATGCGTGCGATAAGCATTTTATTTGTAGTCATCAATATTTATTGGTTCTGTTACCAGTCCGTCCGGGAGTGGGGCATCGACATCGGCGTGGTCGATAGGATATTGCTCGGCTTCCAGCGTACCGCCGGGCTGTTCTCCAATATCCTCTGGACGAAGCTCTTCGCCGTGCTGTTCCTCGCCCTTAGCTGCCTCGGCACAAAGGGTGTGAAGGAACAGAAAATCACGTGGCGCAGGATCATCCTTTGCGGCGTGTCCGGCTTGCTGCTCTTTTTCGGCAACGGGTGGCTGCTCGCCCTTCCTCTGTCGCTTCCGCCGGGCACCGTGCTGTATATCGCCACCCTCACCGCCGGGTATATCTGCCTGCTCATGGCGGGACTGTGGATGTCCCGCCTGCTGAAGACCGACCTGCTCGAAGACGTGTTCAACGTCGAGAACGAATCTTTCATGCAGGAGACCGAGCTGAAGGAGAACGAGTATTCCGTCAACCTCCGCACCCGCTTCTGGTTCAGGGGCAGGGCGTATGACGGATGGATCAACCTTGTCAATCCCTTCCGTGCGACGATGGTCTTGGGCACGCCCGGTTCGGGCAAGTCCTATGCGATAATCAACCAGTACATCAAACAGACCATCGAGAAGGGCTATTCGCTCTTCCTGTATGATTTCAAGTACCCCGACCTCTCCGAGATAGCCTACAACCACCTGCTCGCCCATTTGGACGGCTACAAGGTCAAGCCCAAGTTCTACGTGATAAACTTCGACAACCCGAGGGAGAGCCACCGCTGCAACCCCATCCACCCGGACTTCATGACCGACATATCCGATGCCTACGAGAGTGCCTACACGATTATGTTAAATTTGAACCGCACGTGGATTTCCAAGCAGGGCGACTTCTTCGTGGAATCGCCTATCATTCTGTTAGCCAGTATTATATGGTATCTCAAAATCTACAAGAACGGCAAGTATTGCACCTTTCCCCATGCCATCGAGTTCCTGAACCGCAAGTACGCCGACATTTTCCCCATCCTCACCTCGTACCCGGAGCTGGAGAACTACCTTTCTCCCTTTATGGACGCATGGGAATCCTCGGCGGTGGAGCAGTTGCAGGGGCAGATTGCCAGTGCCAAGATACCGCTTTCCCGCATGATTTCCCCGGCGCTCTACTGGGTGATGACGGCGGACGATTTCACCCTCGACATCAACAATCCCGAAGAGCCTAAAGTGCTCGTAGTCGGTAACAATCCCGACAGGCAGGGCATTTACGGGGCGGCGTTGGGACTGTACAACTCCCGCATCGTGAAGCTCATCAACAAGAAGAAACGGCTCAAATCCGCCGTGATTATCGACGAGCTGCCCACCATCTACATGCGTGGGCTGGATAACCTGATTGCCACCGCCCGAAGCAACAAGGTAGCCGTCATGCTCGGCTTTCAGGATTTTAGCCAGTTGAAGCGTGATTACGGAGACAAAGAGTCCGCTGTGATTTGCAATACGGTCGGCAATGTCTTTGCTGGTCAGGTAGTTGCCGAAACCGCCAAGACACTGTCCGAGCGTTTCGGCAAGGTCTTGCAGAAACGGCAGAACATGACCATCAACCGGAACGAAACCTCCGTCTCCATCAACACCCAGATGGACAGCCTTATCCCGGCGAGCAAGATTTCCACCCTCACACAGGGTATGTTCGTCGGTGCGGTAGCCGACAATTTCGACGAGCGCATCGAGCAGAAGATTTTCCATGCCGAGATTGTCGTGGATAACGAGAAGGTCAGGCGGGAGACCGCCCGCTACGTGAAGATACCGCAGATCATCGACTTCACCGACAAGGACGGCAACGACACCATGCAGCAGCAGATCGACGCCAACTACTACCGCATCAAGAGCGAGGTCAGGCAGATTGTCGCTGACGAGATCGGGCGCATCAAGGCAGACCCGGAGCTGTCGCATCTGATTAAGGACAAGTGAGGATAAAAATACCCCGTCGGCAAGAACAAGCCGGCGAGGTCCTTTTTATCGGGTATGGTGTTTTTCGGCATGAAGTAATGGTTAAGTGGGCAAAATACATTATTTTTGTAATGATATGGATAAGGACAATCGCAAATACCGGTTCTGCTTCATCGACTATATGTGGTATGTAGCCGAGATATGGCACGAAAGGGAGCATACCAACCTTAACGGGCGTATGCTGTTGCTCTTTTGCTGGCTCTTTGCCATACTCGTACCGCTTGGAACACCGTTGATGTTTCGCTATTTCAGTTGGATTGTTGCTTTTGCCATAGTGATGATGCTCTGCTTTCTTCCCGACTTATTCTGCCAGCTCCGCTACACAGCCGGGCGGCGTGAAGCACTTCGTGAATATTACGGAAAGATGAAACATCCCGGCAGGAAGCTCGCCAAAATAGTCCTTATCGCTATCGCCCTGACCGTGGTGAATGTCGCACTGATGTTTCACCTCGGATTTATACATTGGGCATGATGAAACGGCAGGAGAATAAGCATCGGTTCTATCTCTGGGATTACTTACATATCGGCTAATTTCCATTTCACGGCAGAAGTCGAAACATCATCATCTATATATGCTTGCAAATAGGAAGCCAAGTCTTTATATCGACTTTCGCCATTACAATCATACACCCATAATTCCGGTTCTTCCGTACCGTCAAACCAGATTAGACAAATCATTTCATAACTGTTATCACTTGCGGCAAAAATAGAAACTCTGTTAAGTGCAAATAACCCGGTTGCATGATCTTCCCAATTACCCATTGAGGCTTTTACATTTCGAACAATTCCAGCCAACCGTTCATCATCTGCACCTTCACTCCAAAAACTTTCCATTTCTTCCGTATCAAGCCAATCTCCATGTGTGGCATTTAGCCATTTACCGAATAACTCATACCTGACTTTCAACATAGGAGAGTCTTTTCTATAAACACCACTTTCAAGAGTCGGCACACCCTTGTGAAAGTCGATAACCTTACTTGTTTGAGGATTATCTTCCAAAGTAATAACTATATCAAGTAATTCTTTTATCGTTTTCATTTCCTTTCTATTTGATGCTAATGTCCGGTGGCTAACCGACCTTTTCAGGGGAGGGTAAGCCGCTTGTTATCGTCTATATTTTCTCAACAATCCAAGTTACTCTAAAATATATCCATCATCTATCATCTGTCGTACTCTTTCAGATACATAAACATTATGAATCTTGTCTATTTTTATTGCTATAAAATTTCTCTTTATCCAAAGATAAAAAGCATTTTGCCATTTTAAAAATTCATTACTCTTAGAAAGTAATACTCCATCTGTTAAATATTTAGTAATTCCAGATATATTACCTCCTACAATTTTTTTATTTGCCACATCTATATATGCTCTATCAAAAGTCAATATATCACTAATCATAAAATTAGGTGTAAATATCTTTTCAAATGACACAGCGGATTCTATTTCTTCAATTTCTACCGAATGTTTTTCTTTGTACACAATTACTCTATTCCAATCATTTTCATCAAAATCACTAATTTGTATGGGTCTCAAATCAAATCCAGACAATGGCATTGCTGATATAAATATCTGTTTCTCTCTAAAATATTTGTCCAAAAGATAATAATCTTCTTTTATACAATATAATTGAATCTGTTTTGCATTCATATTTTAATTTTGTTGATGCTAATGTCTGGCAGCTAATCGACCTTTATGGGCGATTGAGGTGCATGTTACTGATACATTCTTTTAATTCTTATATCCTTTCTAATTCATATAAAACTTCTTTCAGTAAGTCATATTCTTTATTATTCAAATCTCCATGCGCTAATAATCCGCAAAGATTAGAATATATCTTATCATAGATTTGTGGATCAGCATCATTCTGGAAGGAATGTATTAGTTTCTTATAAAACTCATTCCTACTTTCCGATAGCTCTGTCATTTGCTCCAATTTTCTAATAAGTTCTTTCGTATTCATTCTTATCGGTAATGTTTGGCAGCGTTCCGCTTATTCAGTCGGTTTGCTGCTTGTTAGTTTGATTATTTATTTGATTTTTCAAAATATCGTAAGACATTTCTATATAATGCACCACATTTGTCTTTTTGATAATATGACTTGGCAAGTTCTATGGCTCTCGCCTTATTGCCAGTCATACTATACATCGTAATTATGCGAAGGATAGAACCTTCTTTTGAAGTCCACCAAATATAATCCTTATTATTCTCAAAATCTGTAAGCAAATCTTGAATTGTTGTTTTTTTATCAAGAAAACTTAATATTTCCTTGAATGGCAAATCATCAAGATTGAATATATCAGGGAGATTATCTACTGAACACAAGTCGAACGAAACAGCTTCTTTACCTGAAATAAAACCAGAATTAATGTTAAGAACTATATTAACTTTCTCAAAATTCCTTTTTGCATCGACCAAAACAGAAGCCATCTTTTCAATTTTTGGCGAATTATAAAATAAGTGAATACTAATATAGCCAATCCCATCAGTGAATCGGGTATTAGTAGAGGAATTTATCAGAATTGTTTGCTTAAAATCTCCTATTTTACGATGAAAACACATCTTAGTTTTGTTCCAACTATATCCCATTTTGGAGAGGGCTGAAACAAAACATTGTTCCAATACATTCCGTATTGCTATTCGTAATTCCTCTGCTTTCATATTCAAACTAATGTCTGGCGGATAACCGACCTTTATGGGAGATTCATCCGCTTGTTATGCGCTTTATTTAATAATACAATTATTTTCTTTTATAAAATGACTTCCTTCAATATCTTTTGATGCAGTAGGACTTATTTTTATCTTAGTCCTATGCACATTTTCACCTATTGTAATCGTCAGATTTCTACATAATTGCTTTATCCTTTCTACTACCACTTGGTACACGTCATTATAATTTTCCAATTCATTACATAGTATTTCTCTATTTTCCTCTATTGAATATATTTGCTTAGGGTACTCTAATTGAACCCCCATTATATTCTCCGGAAAATTTATGTAACTGAATTTAGTTTGTAACTTACGTTCTTCATCAAGATAGAAGGCAAATAGATTGAACCCGACGCAAGGCTCTATGAAATCCGCTGTTTTATACCATAATCCATCATTTGAATCTTGAAAGGGGACTTTATACGCACTCTTACTTAGATTGTTTGAAAAGCCCGTGAGCAAATTGTCGATTACAATATGCTCGATTTTTTCACCGGACGTTAGTAAACGGTAAAAAAATTCGTAATCCCTTACAAAATTTGCAAAGTTACTTTCTATATAATCCGCAGGTACTCTACGGTTGTATATCACAATGTGAAATCCTCGCAAAATGTCTTTCAATTCTTGCGGTGTAACCAAGAACTTGTAAGTATGCCATCCTTTTGGATAATATTTCATGCTCATATTGTATTAGTTTCTAAGCGCATAATGTTCGGTGGATAATCGACCATTAAGGAAGATTGATCCACTTGTTAGCTGCACTTATTCCAATTTATAAATAAGCCCTTTTATTGTACTTGCAATCAATATTTCTTTATCATCAGGAGAGAATGAAATATTACCATAGCCGATATTTGATAATTCAGCCAATATTTCCATATTAGGGAACGTACAAAGTTTTAGATTATCTTCTTGATATAAGGCAATCATCTTGTTGTTATGCGAAAGTTGTATATCCAAACAGCCTTGTTGGTGTTTAATTGGCAGTTCTATATTTAAGGGCAAAATGCGAAAAGCAAGATTGCCTTCTTTCGCAAAGTATAACACTTGCTCTAAATATTCACTATACAGAAAATTTGCATCGTCCAAATCGCAGAATGTTTGTTCAAATGTTCTGTTGTTCATATCAAACCAAAGATAGAAGTACCGATTCTTTTCACTTGTCCCTTCTTCCGGTCTGCGAAACCCGTCAATGAAGTATAATTGGCGTGAAGGGATATAACATATATGTTCATACACTTCTCTCATATCTTCACGGAATCTCGTTTCCTTTCCGTTTTCAATATCATAAACTGATATATAGCCGTATGGAAAATCATACCCCAAATTAATGACATACTTGTTATCATGTGAAATACAAGCGTCACCATCACCATTTGAACTGCCTATTTTCGGTTTAAGTTTGCAACGGATTGACATGGTTGCTAAATCATACACAACAAGTTTGCGGTCATTATTTTTAGCCAAGAGCAAGTTGCTGTCGTCTGAAAAGAAAACAGATGCATCGCCTACTTCTTTGAACTGTGCTAAATGCCGATATGTTTCATTTTCAAAGATGTTTATCTGACTACTATTAACTTGTGCAATCAAATGTTTGTCGTCTGACATCTTTAGAAAATATGACTTCTTAAAAGTTTGTATCAGTTCCATACTCATTATTTTTTTAATTTGCAGCTAATGGGATGTAGATAGCAACCTGTTCGGGTTGCTTATCTACTTGTTGGCAATATTTTTATTCTAATTTAAAATACCATTCCAAAAAAGAATTAAAGTCTTTCCATTGTGGTAATAACTTTCCATTCTGGAAATTGATTAGTTTTTCGCCTAATTCAATTTCAATAACTTCCTCTGTTTTACGATTATAAAAGAAACCACCTTCTGCTTCAAAACTATCTAATGGGAGGTACTCATCTGGTAACTTTAGGATATTCCGAGCAGATTCGATAGCATAACTCAAATCGTCCGAATAAATACTGAACCAACATACATTATACATTTCACTATGCCGCCCAAGAAATGTCATTTCAGTAGTATGTAAATTGAAAAATGCAAAATCGCTATTCAAATCAATACCTAAATTGATTAAAGCAGTTTTGTATTTTTCATCTTCCTTTTCTGAATAAATGCCTTGTTGTTTCAGATGCTCTATTATTTTATTGCTCAACATAATTGAATGGTACTTTATTCATTTTACATTTTATTGCTAATGTCAGGCAGCGTTCCGCTTTAAGCGGTAGGGCTGTTTGTTACTAACTTTTACACATTGAATATAGATTAATTTTATTTTTGAATATTTGTTCCGATTCTTTATATCCTTGCATTTTATAATATTCAAGTAAAATATCCGGATGCTTATTCAGCAAATAATAATCTATTAAACAATTCGCAACATCAAGATAATCATGCGTTTTACAACGCTGCTTATATTCGTCTTCCGAGATTTCAAGTTCATTTAATATATAATCTCGCTCCGACTCATCTATAACAATTTCTTCGTTTTCCCACTCTAAAAGCACGTATTTGCAAAAAGCCCTAAAACTATCCGATAAAAGATAAGTATATAAATCTTTTATTGATAATTCTTGAAAGTTACACTTACAAATCAAAGTATTACATTCGGAGATGTAATCTTCAAGGTTATCAATTCGTGCTTCCTCCCAAAAGTCATTTTCTTCACAAAAATGAAGTTGTGGCAACTCTTGTTGAATTGTTTGCCATAGTTCCTTCAATTCTTTACTTTGAAGTAGTCTTTCAATTTCTATTCGATTTACCATATTTCTTGCAAGTTAGTAGTGTTCGGTGGCTAACCTACCTTTGGGGAGATTAAGCCGCTTGTTATTGTCGATTATTCAATTAATGTCGTTATTATTCTTTCAAAATCAGAGAATGATATTACAAATCCAACATCCCAACATTCATCATCTTCACCCAAAATAATACAAACAATATTATTCTTTTCTTCATAATTCCAATAAATAGGAACTGACAAACAAGTAGCTCCAGCCTTTATTGATTTTCTTTCAGACCAATCAGCTTCTTTAATACCTTTATGCAAGGTTTGAATATCCTCTTTTGAAAGACGTAAATTTAACTCCCAGTTTGAACCTTGCAATTTCAAACCAGTAAATTCCTCATATTTACAACTACTTATATTTATATTACTTTCCATAATTCTATTTTTCGACAATAATGTTTGGCAGCGTTCCGCTTATTCAGTCGGTTTGCTGTTTGTTATCGGTCTATTTTCTTCTACTTCAATCTTTCCTCCAAGTTTTTCAATTTCTTTTCGGTATTCATCCACGATTATAGAGTTTCCTATTCCAAGTAGAATTTTATCTTTTGAACAAAATTCCTTAATTTCACTCAATGGAACAGAAAATTTCTTTTTTAAATACAGCATAATTTTAGGAAATTCATTTCCTTTATCGACAAGATATATATTGTAGATTTTAGGACTAATGATAGTCAGATAATCCCCTAATTCTGTATTTTCAAATTGAACGAACTCGGAAATTGGTAATATTGCATAGCGAAAGCAATCTGATTTTGTGTCACAAAATACAATGGCATATCCGTCTTTGTTAAGTTGCATATTCATATCTCGAAATAACAAAGGCAAATAATCCCCACGGTGAATTTTCTCCCAATCCAAAGACGCCTCAAATTTCTTAGTGTTCCATAAGAAATGTTCTATTCCATAATGTTTCAACATCATCGTAATGGATCGCTTAACCTGCCCGGGATATTCCTCACCACTCCAATCAATAACTGCCATTCTACGAGAAGTTATAGCAAAACAAAGCATAATATCCACTTCACTTAATTCATTATCATCAGAGTCTATATCGTACCATCCTTTTTCAAACATTTTCCTATGTTTGAGGATAAAGGTTCTCTTATCTACATTGAACAACTGAATCATTTTCAGAAACTCATCATATTGTTCTTTTAATAAGACTTTTGTGAATGATTGAAGTTTATTATCCATATTTGCAATTTGAAATTTTGACCGATAATGTCCGGCGGATAATCGACCTTTCTGGGGAGATTGAGCCGCTTGTTATCTGCCACTATTCACTTTGATAAGTTTCAACTACATACAAATCAACGTTAGGATAATCGTTTGAAACTTTGTTCAAAACAGCTTTTACATCATCCCATTTTAATCCTCCTAATCCAGCACCGATTGCAGGTAAGGCTATTGCCGTTACATTATCACCACTGGCTAACTCAAGCATCTGTATCAGTGCCTTTTCGATATACTCTATTTTAGCTCGTGTTCGCCACGTTGCTTGAGTGCCAAGATTATATATATGCCCGTTGCCATAATCATAATCAAATACATCTCCGGGGCAAAACTTGTTTTCTTTGCACAATAGCTTATATTCAAGATACATATCTGGATATTTGTCTTTGAACTGCACGGCAATGCCTTTACCCATTGCACCGGCGCAATTACATCCGTGCGCATAACTACTTACACCCTCAATGCGGAATATGTCGCCTTTCTCAATATACCTAATCATTGTTTTTTCTTTTTTATTGTTATTTTATTCTGGCAGATAATGGCTTGGAAAGGAACGCCGTTTAGGAGTTAGCTTTCCTTGTTATCAATTTTATATTCTTCATATTCAAGAAACGCAGTATCAATATCTCCTTCTAATAGGTAGTAGAAACAATCTTGTATCATATCAACCCATTCTATGATTTGCTTTTGCTGCTCTTGTGTAACAAAATCAGCTCCGTCAATCCACCTCCTGCCTAAATGTATTATGCTATATACATCACTTAGTAGGGTTTGATTGATCGTTGGCTTCATAAAATCATCTGCAAGAACTTTAAGACATTCCATTATCTCGATAAAATTACACTCATATAGTTTTCCTTGAAATGGACGAAGTGAACCAAGAAATCCATTTTCCCATTTCTCATTTTCTATATCATTGTTTTTACAAGAATGGAAACTTAATAAAATATATGCTTCTTCTTTTGTCATTGCGTTTCTGTTTAATTATTGATAATGTCTGGCGGATAATCGACCTTCGGGGAGATTAATCCGCTTGTTAGTGGTCTATTTATAGAATAATATTGCGCCATGAACCATTGAACCAGCGTTCTTTCGCATTGTCTATTCTCCAAAGACCTTTTTTGCGGACTAAAACAAATAAATATTTTGCATCAAAATCATTCTCTGTTTTGAAATAGACTTCTGCACGGTTACTATTTTTGAACACAACATTAGCTTCAATGCATTTTTCTATTCCGTCAAATTTAGTTGGACAACCGAAAGAACCGGCTCGTCCACCGTAGACTCTCTTCTTGTCTGAACAATAAGCCGTAAAGACGGGTAAGTATTTCTGTTCGTACTCTTCAAACAAATCAGATGTTGATATTCCGCCGGCTTCTTGTTTCAAGAATATCTCCGTTTCTATCCGATTCATGGTACTGGCATATCCCAATACCAAAGAAACTAAATATGACTTTAGTTCACTTTCGTTTCTAAATTCTGCTTGTTGAAGATTTATTTGTTCCATATATTTCTTTTTTGTGACCACTAATGTCCGGCAGCGTGCCACTTGTTCAGTCGGTTTGCTGTTTGTTATCGTTGTTAAAGAATCTTCTTACATCATAATTTGCGATAGTTCTTGCCAATGATTTAGGAGATACTCCATTGTTGTTCTCTATATCGGGATTAGCTCCATTTTTCAAAAGGTGTTCGATAAAAAAGCCATCTCCCTTGTATTGCATAACAGCTTCCCATAAAGGAGTATTACCATTTGCATTTTGCATATCTATATCTGCATTATGATTCAGGAGTAATTCAAAAATACCTTTCAACTGATATTGAACAGAAAGATATAATGCAGTGCGTCCGTCTTTCCTTTTTTCATTTATATCCAACCCTTTTTTTACAAATTCGGGTATAATTACACCTGCGGGATGTACGATACTCTTGTAATTCATTATATAGTAATGAAGTAGATTACTCCCATATTTATCTTTACTATTTATGTCATAATCTATTAGAGCTTGTATAAACCTGTTTGAGTCATCACTCAATAATTCAAGTTTCATATCTTCTATTGTTCTCATTTCTTTGATTCTAATGTAAACAACGATAATGTTTGGTGGCTAACCGACCTTTTCTGGGGAGGTTTAGCCGCATGTTAATCGTCTTTATTGGATTGAATGTATTATTAAAGATACTTCGTCTTTTTGGTAATGATAAGTTTTTATTATACAAGATGTTTTTTGTAGTGATAAAAACACTTTAACCGATGCTTCACAATAGGGAGACAAAGAATCAAATAGGACTAATTCAGTAGAATCCCATTTTACTTCAACTTCTTCTATCGGTTCTGCCCCAGTTACTATATCATTCTCCAGAAGTTTTTCCACCGTTAGATAATCGGGAGCATACTTCCAACGAATTATTAAAATTGCTCCATCTTTATTTACTATGCGTGTAGCCATCGGTTCATCTCCCATTACCAATAAGACATGATTGTCTATATAGATTTTCCCCAAGTAATCTGTTACGCTACATATAGCATTGTAGTTTTCTTGACCCTTCCATTGATGGGCATATTGTTGCTCAACAATGACAAATGGGCTTCCTGATGTTTCAATCCAATTATTCATATTTTTTCTCAGCGATTAATGTTAGCGGGGAACGCTGTTAGGCGTTATCACGCTTTGTTAGCTACCTCTTTTGTATTTTCCAATTCTTCAATGGTTCTCAAACACATTCCTTTAATGCTTTTGTTTGAGGATTTCTGATAGACTAAACGTAAACTGTTTAGAATATCTATTCGTTGATTATTTGTCATAGTACCACCAAAGAAATGATTGTCGCCGTTAGCAACTCCGGTGCAATGCCGTCTTATTCCCAGTGTAATGTGACTTATAGTAAGCAAATCTCTTTTCTTCAACATTACATTACAGAATATGTCCCATACATCATTATCCCCCATATATCCAATTATAGAACCTGACATTTGGCGGACTATCGCACTTGAATGATGTGCATATTGTTTTGCAATCTCATAAGCTCGTTGCTTAAACTCCACACAAGAGGATTCTTTTGCAAAATCTTTAGCATAACAGCCGTGATCTATATATCTTTCACACACCATAAGCAATATTAATAAATACTCCCAAAGTAACTTTTCTTCTGTTTCTTGATGTAAAACCCGAATTAACTTTTCTCGATTCTCCGAAGATAAAAACCAAGTTTGTACACTTAACGTATCACACGTTTTTCCGAACAGCTCACTACGAGATGCCATAGATATAAAGTTTATACATTTTTTTCGTTGTACTACATTTTCAGATTGTAGCTCTTCCAGTGCGACATCCAATGTTTCTTTGGTGTACTTATACTTTCTCATTTTAATTCAATTTTACATGGTAGCTAATGGGTTGCAGCTTGCCGCCGTTAAGGCGGAACAGGTGCTTGTTATACACATTTTTATACATAGTAATAATACCAATTACTATTAAAATTGGTATCAAAATTTTCTTTACTATCCAACTTTACATGGAAATTTTCTTTTGTGAAAAATCCAAATTCATCATAGCGATTCAACAAACCTAAATACATTTCCGACCATATATCTATAAATCCTCTTTCTTTATATTGTCTTACTTGCTTATCCTCATACAAGAAAAAAACAACATTAGCCAAACAGCGAGAAATATCCCATAAATCATTACAATGTAATTTTTCTTTTAATTCCAATATTTCAAGTTGAGTAATGCTATTATTAGCTTCCTCTTTTGCTAATGTTTCAAATGCTTGATAGGATAGATAAATGCTATCGGCTTTATTTTCTATATTCGCAATTTGTTTGAATTTATTCAATATCGTATTTCTTTTTCGAGAATCGACAACAAACCGTCCTTTATAAAAATAATTTACTTCATTTTCATATTTGAACCAAAGAGTAAGATTAATAGAATCTTCCCCTTTTGCACATATCACATTGATTACTTGTACAGAAAATCGTTCCTGTATAAAATCGGCAAGTTGAGCATATTCTTTATTCATGCTTTCTTGTCCGAGTAGAACTCTTTTGGTTTGTTGAAAATCGTTATCTGTCATTTCTTTATGTGTATAATGTTTGGCGGATAATCGACTGTTATAGGAGATTTATCCGTTTGTTATGCGCCTTCTTATTGTGGATATTCAAGTTTCAAACTCTTTCCATCCAATGCAACCGCATCACTAAGGGTAATCCTGAGCTTTTGTTCTTCCGAAAATCCGATGGTTTCGCCATCATTCAAAGTTACATCGCAGTCTAAAACATATGTAACTATATCAAGCAGAAAATCGCGAACATCATTCAGATCGGCATTGGCAGCATAAACTTCCATTTCTTCTTTACCAAATTTTCTCATTCCGTAGGTATATATACCTGCACATTCTTCGGTGCGATATACGCCAAACCACACCCAATCCAATATAGGCAATGCTTCATTATCTTGCTGCATTACAGATGCAACATCACAATAAAACTGGGGATAGAACACAGTTCCATCAGTATAGACAGCAATGGCTCTTTCTTGTTTAAGGCATGAAGAAACGACTTTTGTAAATAGTTTCCCTCGTTCCAATAGATTGGCATCCTTTCCCAATACAGAAACCATGAGATGTGCCTTGTGGCTTTTAGTCACTTCTACTGCATCTTTCCACATGTAATTTGCTCCTGCATAATGTTCCGCCTCTTGATTAGGAACAGGTGCAGGCATAATGGCTACTGCAAGTGTAACATCTCCCATAACAGCTACCAACGCTTCTTCATTGCCGTCATATGGAATTTCTATGTTCCAATCTGCCTTGCAGTCGTTGATGAGTTTTTTAATATCCCATTCATTTTGTGATAATAACACAAAGGCTACAAAAGCTCCAGTTGGATAATTTTCTTCTTTCATATTCTTATTGTTTTTATATTATATCTTTGGTGCATAATGTTTGGTGGCTAACCGACCTTTCAGGGGAGGTTAAGCCGCTTGTTACTAACATTTTATTGTGTCAATTCATTATTAGTTTTACAACAGACCAATGACATTTGCAACAATATATATTGTCGCTATGTTGTTCTATACCTTCTATATCTATCATTGGAAGTTGTAATTTCTTTCCTTTCATCACAATCTCAAACTCATTGAAATGCCAATCTTTAAGTTCTTGTTTTTCTATTGTGAAGCCACAACTCTGTAAAAGTGTTGTAAGCTCTATTATAGGATTGCATATTGATTTGTATTGACACATATTATTTTTTCCTTGTTAGTAATGTTGGGTGGCTAACCGACCTTTCAGGGGAGGTTGAGCCGCTTGTTAGTGTCATTTTTTATCTTATTCTCAACCAATTAATGAACATATCTGTAAATGATTGGGATAAAAATCTATTCTCAGATAAGTCTAAATCTCCTAATGGTTGTAAAAAAATAAAAGTAGGTTCTCCAAAATAAAAACCGATACAATTATCGCCTCCATCAGTGCCAATAACCAAAGATTTTTTCGACAAATACTTTTGTATTTGGTATTCTTTGTTCAGTTGCATCAAATCTTCAATCTTCCATAATGATAAATATTGACTACCAATATTACCTTCTCCACCATTACTCCATAACATAAATTCCTTATAATCATCGGGTAATGGAAACAACTTTCCCACACTCAACATTATTTGTTGATCACATGGAGGATTGGAGTGCCAACTTTTATTGATTTTTTCTATTATCTGTTTCATTATAATTTTATATGACACTAATGTTTGTCAGCGTTCTGCTTTAAGCGGTAGTGCTGTTTGTTAGTGATTCATTTATGTTCTCAATTTCCATATCAAGAAAGGTTACATACCATTCTATAAATGATATTCTTTGCCCATCTTTTAATTTCGGTACAAGTCCACTATAATCAGCTCGTCCATCAAACCAAATATGTCCTTTTTCATTTCCATTCACCACCAATAGAAATGTACATCCATGTCCGAAATGACTTATTTGCAGACAGCCTGCAATATGTGCGGTACTAATATACGCATTAACAATTTCCGTTTCCGGGTATCCCTCGTTCCAATTAAAGGAGGTTATCCATTCTTCATTCCAACTATCTTGATATGGGAATTTTTCATTCAAGGAAATATTAGGTTTGTCTCTTAATTTGAAATCAACAATAGCTTTATCAAGAGGCAATAATCCATATCCCGGTCCAAAACCTCCATTTCCTATTTCAGAAATAAAAGTTCTGTAATCATCAGGAAGAGTTATACAATGTTTATGCTCAAACTCCTTAATATCTTCTTCAGATAGACAAGGATTATAAGATACCTCTTGTTCCTTTACTCCAAAAGATGCAAATTCTTTATGGCGTCTTATGAAAGCCAATTTTTCTAATATTTCCTTTTTTTGATTCATAATCACTAACATGTAATTATCAGCGGTTTTCGCTGTTATTTTCTTATTTAACTATCTCATTATCACCTTCAAGAATATCATCCAATGGAGTGCGGATGCTGCTCTTGAAAGTGTCGGCTATATGCACGTACATTTCCGTCGTTTTCAGTTGGTTGTGCCCCAACAGCTCTTTTACGATTTTCAAGTCCGTGCCTTGCTCGATCAGATGCGTGGCGAACGAGTGTCGCAACAGGTGGGGGTACACCCGCTTGGTGATTCCGGCTTCCTTCGCCGCCTCTTTCAGCTTCTTCGACACGATGCTCTCCGTGAACGGCTCGCCCTTGTACCGCTCGAACAGCCATTCCTGCGGCTTGTACAGCTTGGCGTACTCGGTCAGCTTCCTGACAAGGGGCTTCGACAGCAGCGTGTAGCGGTCTTTCCTCCCTTTGCCCTGCCGTACCCGTATCAGCGAACGGCTCACGTTGATGTCGTGGGGCTTCAAGTCCAGCAGCTCGCTGATTCTCAACCCGGCGGAGTAGAGCAACGAGAACATGCAGAACAGCCGGATGTCCGGACCGGTTGCGTCAAGGATGGATTTTATCTCCTCCTTGCTCAGCACGTCGGGCAGCGTCCGTTCCCGTTTGGCTCGCTTTACCTCGTAACATTTCCGTTCCTGTCCCAGCACCTTCTCGAAATAAAACTTGATCGAGTTGATGCGCAAGTTCTGTTGGCACGACGAGATCCTCCGTGTGTCAATCAGGTGTACGATGTAGGCGTTGATTTCTTCCGGTCGGATGTAGCGAAGGTTTCTTCCCGCAAAGTATTGCTGGAACTCCCTGAAATAGACAGTGTACGCACGGACGGTATGCTCGCTGTACCGCAGTTGCCGCAGCGTCTCGGCATAGCCGGGCGGGATGGCGGGGCTGGTTTTCCCGCTCTTCTTGGGCAAGGTGTTTTTCAGGGCGGAGTAATTGATATACGCCGTTTCCACATGGCGGTCGAAAAAGCCGGACAGGTCGAAGCCTTCTTCCGGCAGGTAGGCTCTGTCCCCCTCGAACCGCACGCCCTTCTCTTTCGACAGCGACAGCCGGATGGCATCGTCCTCGTCGAACTCCACTTCCACGTATTTCTGCCCGTCACGGATGGCAGGTGAAAGCGTTATTCTCGGTTTGCTCTGATAAACTTTCATACGCATCGCATGGGTGGCAATGACAGACCGTGTCCCTCATTACCCATATTTTACAAATATAGAGAAAACAACGAATTATCGCCGTTTTCCGGAGGAAAAAAATGCGTGTGGGGCATGATTTTTTTGTATTTTTCACAGGAAAGGGCTGCGACAAACCTGCGAACCGGACGACAAGTGCGGACAGCCCGCCCCGGACTTGCACGTTCCCCGTGTTTCTCCCTCTATATTTACGCCCGGTTTCACTTGAGAACCAATAGTATTCACCATTTAAAAACATTAGATTATGGACGAACGACCGGACAGCAGCCAGCAGTTGATGGACATCCTGCTCGTCATGGACGAGAAAGGCACGCTCCAAGCCGTCAGCGGAGTAAAGGACGGCGAGTTACAGACCAAGAACCCGCTGGAGGACAACAACGACCTCCTGCGGGTGGATCGCCACGGCGATATGTTTTCGAATTTCTTTTCCAACCTCTGGAACCAGTTGAAAGACCCGACCCGCTTCCACTTCTTCCGTGTGCCGGAAGAGGAGGTGCAGCGGGTAGCCGCCGATTTCCGGCAACGGGAGAGCCAGTCCGTCAAGACGGGCGAGCCGCTCGTTGCGCAGTACGAGGTGCAGCCGCCCGTGCAGGCGCAGCAGCAGACCCAAGCCGGGCAGCAGCAACAGCCGGAGGGTGCGCCGCAGCAGTCCGCCGGGCAGACCGAACAGAACCCGCAGTACAAGTACCGCCCGGAGGACATCGACTGGAACAGCCTCGCCGCCCTCGGCGTGCAGCGGGAGCAGATCGAGGGCAACGGGATGCTCGACCAGATGCTCCGGGGCTTCCAGACCGACAAGACCGTCCGGGTGCATTTCCACTTCGACGGCATCTCGCACAGCAACGACAGCCAGCTCTCGCTCAAGCCCGGCACGGACGGCAGGCTGACCGTGTGCAGCCACGGCATCCTCGACCCGGAGAAGATGCAGAAGCAGTTCTTCGGCTACGACATCACCGACTCCGACAAGCAGGTGCTCCGGCAGACGGGCAACATGGGGCATCCGGCGACTGTCACCAACCGGGCGGGCGAGCAGGTCGAAGCCCTTGTCAGCCGCAACCTCAAGACCAACGAGCTGGTCGCCTTCCCGCTCTCCAAGGTCAATATCCCGGCGGAGAAGAACGGGCATACCTTCACCCCGGACGAGATAGCCCGGCTCAAACAGGGCGAGGCGGTGGTCTGCCAGTTCCTTTCCAGAGCCAAGGAGGGGGAGCAGCCCAAGCTCTACCCGGCACCCGTGCAGTTCAGCGCAGCCAAGATGCAGCTCGAATTTCTCTTCGGCGACCGGGGCAGGCTGGCGATGGATGCGTACAAGGCGAACCTGAAACAGACCGCCAATCAGGAGGTACCGAAGACCTTCCGCAAGCAGGAGCTTACCGAGAAGTCCCGCCTCGAACTCGAAGCCGGGGGAACGGTCAAGGTCTCCGGCTTGGTGGACAAGAAAGGAAAAGCCTACCAAGGCTACATCACATGGAAGCCCGGCGAGAAGCCCGCCTTCATGTTCCCCAAGGACTACAAGGCGGCGCTCGAAGAGGGGCGTGTCAAGCCCGCCGTGGAGAACGAGGTGCAGGTGGCGGTCAATTCCGAGGGCAAGACCGTCGAGGCGACCCGCAACCTGAAAGAAGCCCTGCAATCCGCACAGCAGCGACCCACCGGGGAGCAGAAACAGCAGCAGGAGCGCAGGCAGGAGCAGAAAGAGGACCGGAAACAGGCACAGAAGCAGGAACAGCCCGACAAGCCCAAGCGCAGCCGGGGTGTCCGTCGATGATTTCCCCCGCCATTCTGTAAATGAATTACCCGGTTATCCCGTCCGAGCGGCGGGATAACTTTTGTCAAACCGTTAAATTTTAAAGAAATATGATTACAGCAGTCATCGCTGAAAAGCCTTCCGTAGCGAAGGATATAGCAAACGTGTTGAATGTCCGGGAGCGGCACGATGGCTACCTCTCAGGTAACGGCTACCTCGTTACCTGGGCGTTCGGCCATCTCGTCCAGCTCGCCATGCCCGAAGCATACGGCTACACGGGCTTCCGGCGTGAGAACCTGCCCATTCTGCCGCAGGAGTTCAAGTACATCCCCCGCCAGATACGGGAGGGCAAGGAGTACAAGCCCGACCCCGGCGTGCTCAAACAGTTGAAGGTCATCAGGGAGGTTTTCGACCGTTCCGACCGTATCGTCGTGGCGACCGACGCCGGGCGTGAGGGCGAAGCCATTCATCGGTACATCTACAATTACCTTGGCTGCCGCAAACCCTGCCTGCGCCTCTGGATCTCCTCGCTGACCGACCGTGCCATCCGGGAAGGGCTGGACAACCTCAGACCCGGCAGCGACTACGACAACCTCTACCGTGCCGCCGAAGCCCGTGCCATCGCCGACTGGGAGATTGGGCTGAACGCCACCCAAGCTCTCAGTATCGCCGCCGGGCAGGGCATCTACTCCCTCGGACGGGTGCAGACGCCCACCTTGATGATGATCTGCTCCCGTTATCTGGAGAACAGGGATTTCACCCCGCAGACCTATTTCCGGCTGAAGATCACGGCGGAAAAGGACGGCACGCCCTTCGCCGCCATCTCTGAATTGCGTTACGAAACCCTTCCGGCGGCAAACGCCGCCCTCGCCGCTGTAACCGCAACGGGGACGGTGCAGGTTGCCGACGTGCAGCGCAAGGAGGTGAGCCAAGAGCCTCCCTTGCTCTACGACCTGACCGCCTTGCAGAAAGAGGCGAACGGCAGGTACGGCTTCTCGGCGGACAAGACCCTCTCCGTCGCCCAGTCGCTTTACGAGAAGAAGGTGCTGAGCTACCCCCGTACCGGCTCCCGCTACCTCTCGGACGATGTGTTCGACGAGATACCCGACCGCATCGCCCTGCTGGAGCGGTACCCGGCTTTCGCCGCCCATGCCGCCGCCCTGAAAGGGGCTTCGCTCAACCGCCGCAGCGTGGACGCAGGGAAAGTTACCGACCACCATGCGCTCATCATCACCGAGTGTCTGCCCGGCGAGCTGTCCGCCGACGAGCGCACGGTGTACGACATGGTAGCCGCCCGCCTGCTCGAAGCCTTCTCCGCCCGTTGCCTCAAGGATGTTACCACCGTCTCCTTCACGGCGGGGAACAGCGTGTTCACCGCCAAGGGAACGGTCGTCAGGTCTGCCGGATGGCGTGCCGTGCGTGGCGAGCGGGACGAGGACGACGAGGGAACAGCCGCTTTGCCGCCCTTGCAGCCCGGCGAGTCTTTCCCCCTGCAATCGGCGGAGTGCGTGGAGAAACAGACCAAGCCCCGTCCCCTGCACACCGAGAGCAGCCTCCTTTCGGCGATGGAGCATTGCGGCAGGGAGTTGCAGGACGACGAGCTGCGGGACAGCCTGAAAGGGAACGGTATCGGCACGCCCGCCACCCGTGCCTCCATCATCGAGACCCTCTTTGCCCGTGACTACGTGCGCCGGGAGAAGAAGAGCCTCGTGCCGACCGACAAGGGGCTTGCCGTGTATCAGATAGTAAAGGACAAGCGCATCGCCGATGTCGAGATGACCGGGCAGTGGGAGACCGCCCTCGCCAAGATCGAGAGCGGGGAGATGAGTCCCGACACCTTCCGCAAGGGCATCGAGGTCTACGCCGCCCAGATTACCGAAGAACTCCTGCAAGTGCAGGTATCTGTGGCGGACGGCGGACATATCCCGTGCCCCAAGTGCCGTTCCGGTCGCATCCTCCTTTACCCGAAGGTCGCCAAGTGCAGCAACGTCGATTGTGGGCTTACCGTCTTCCGTGGCAAGGGGGAGAAGCAACTCACCGACAGCCAGATTACCGACCTTGTAACCAAAGGCAAAACATCCCTTATCAAAGGCTTCAGGAGCAGGGAGGGCAAGCCCTTCGATGCGTACCTCACCTTCGACAAGGACTTCCGCACCGTGTACGGGTTCCCGCCCCGCACGGACAAGCCCAAAGGAAAGGAGCGCAGGCGATGAACGGCATCGGTTGGATCACCGTGGCGGAAGCCGCCCGGCTCTGCGGCACGGACGAGCTGCGCATCACCCTCTGGATGAACGGCAACCACATCGCCTACGCCCGTTTCGACGGCATCCTGATGATCGACGGCGCATCCCTTGCCGCCCTGTTCAGCCGCAACCGGGTCGCCACCATCTACGAAGACGTGGCGCAACAGCGGGGCAAGCCCGGCAGACCGGGCAGGCTCCGCCGCCTGCTCGATACCCCGCTCGACACCTTCGGCTTGTCGCAGCGCATCGTCCGGGCGTGCCGGGAGTTGGGCGTCTTCACCGTGGAGCACCTGCTCGTCCACCTCCGCCGCTTCCGCTTCTCCCGCCTGTACTGTGTCCGCAACTTCGGCAGCGGATCGGCAGCCGAGACCCTCCGGCGGCTCCGGCAGGACGGCTTGACAGACGGCGGCAGCCCACGGGATTTCAAGGTCTTGTACCCGTAAAGGCTTTTAAGCACAATTGTTAAAAAACAACCATGTAGTTCTCTTGTAAATTAATAATATAGTTAATAATATACTGATCTACATTGTAATATAAATAAAATGTATAACTTTGCAGACCAATTTGAATGTAATGGCGACTAAAAAATACTCTCTGGCTATTGAGAAAATAGATGAAGTAGCAAAAGAATTTATTGCTGCCCGCCCTGCTTATACGCTTCACATAAAGGAATGTAACCAAGGAAAGCAAAAGCAGATAGAGATTATCAATATAAAAAATCAGGAAAAAAGCACATTAAATTGTTTTATTACTGGTGGACAAGTTTCTCATAATATACAAGGCAAAAATGGAACTTTGAATGGAATTTGCAAGGATTGTTGGGAGTATATTGTGGAACAGACTGCGATACCGGATATGGATCAAAAATGCTTCAAATTGAAAGGTGTAAGGAGCGATGATTTTGATACATTGATTTCAGCGGTAAAAGAATATAATAATGTTGTTGTTTCCGAAGTAAACACGGATAAGAGTCCGAACATCCGGAACCAATATCATCTGAAAGGGAAATACGATGCTAAGGTTTCTGTTATCTTTTATAATAACGGAACATTAATGGTACAAGGATGTATCACATCATTTTATGTGGAATTTATAACCGAAGTGTTGCAAGCTATATCTTCCATTCCTTCCGAAGCTATAGAAGAAGTGTTTGCTATCCAAGCACGTGCTGGCTATGCATTAGACAACGACCTTAGCAAGTATATTGGAAACAGAGAGCATATTGATGGAAGTGTGATAGAAAACTTTATCAATACTTCAATCAATTTGGCTAACTCTGCGGTTAAGGTGGATGATTATGGATGTTATACTTTTGGCATTTTGAAAGCGTTAGATGCGGTATTGCGCACTCGTCTTTTGGAAGATGCGCCTGATTTTGACGAATACGGGACATATTTTCAGAAAAATAATAGTGGGGCGTATTGCTTTAAAAGTGGTATCGGAACGTATGACAACAATCTACATTTGAAGCAGGCTTTGGAACAAGGATATTCATTCTTCAATCAACATAGGCACTCGACATTCCATGTGGACAGTTTTAATGTGGAAACAAGTAGAACCCTTGAATACGATGAAGCCGTAAACATTATTAAGGACTGCCTTGTTATTATTAATAATATATGTAATAATTGGTAAAATGGAAAATAAAGAATTTCAAATAATCCCCTTGCAAGGACGGAGCTTGTTAGTGGTTATTTTATCGTCAGAAATGACGAACTACTACTGGAAAGAGCTTCAGACTGAATTGGCAAATCTCAACATTGCCGATGCAGAGGTCTATTTTGATTTTCTGTACCGCAATGGATTAAAAAATAGATTCTTTAAGTCTAAACTTAAAGGGATGATGTTAATTTCCAATTCATTAAGAAAATGTGAGGCACCCAAAGAATATATCAAGGTTGCCGATACTTTTTTTGCTTCACATTCTAAATGGATTGACAGTAGTGTATTGTCTTCTTTCCAAAAAATCTTTTATAAAAAGAGAATTATTGACACTCAGTCATTGCCAACGGCATTGTAATGTTTGTCAGTTACATATTATACAACAAAGGTGCATCATTGATGCACCTTTGTTATTTTGTACCTCAAATTTAGGCAACGGTATTACCTAAATTTAATATTCTTTTGTCTTTCAAAGAATTTACCTTATCTTTGCACCAATAGAACCCGCCAAGCCTCTTGATAATGCTCAAATCGGCGGGTCGTTTTTTTATAACCCGTCATCCTTTCCTGAATGACCCAAGCCACTTTTCAGTGGCTTTTTGCATTTCATGGGCATACCCTTCCGTACACCGTCCGGATTTTCCCGTCCTCCAATACCTTGCTCGACCGCACGACCCACGTCCTGTCGTCATTCAGCCCGCACTCCAGTGCCTTCTCACCGCCGCCGACCAGTACCGGCACGGTTATCACCACGATTTCGTCCGCCAGCCCGTTATCCAAGAGCAAAGCCCCGGTTTCCGCTCCGTAAGCCGTTACCGTACCTTCGCCGTCCGCTTTTATTCCCCGCAGTTCCGCTGCCGCATCCCCTGTAACAAACCGCACCCGTTCCTTCTCCGTCAAATCAATACAGCCGTCCGTCACGACCAAAGTTTCTTTTGCCGTGAGCGGCCAGCCCAGATGGTTCAGGTAAATGCGCAGGTAGGTTTCCTCGTCGATCAGCACGCAGCCGGAGGCGTCCACCGCCGCATCGAAATACTTGTCCGATCTGACCGGACAACCGTCAATGGATTGGTACACGTGCAAGGTAATCTGTTTCATATCAATGTGTTTTTAAGGATTATGTCCGCCTCGCACCCAAAAGAACGGCGTGAACTCACGCTATTCCGGAATAGAGGCACTGGTATACCCGACAAACAGAATAGGTAAGCGCACGCCGTATAAGCATACAGCATGTGCATTACACCATCCGTCCTGTTTGTCAAAAATTACCAGTTTTCTATTCCAAGACGTTCAGCGAACGTACAATATGTATATCAATCCCTGCCTGTTTCCAAGCCGGGCATGAATCTTCTATGTCACGACAGCGGGCGTGCCCGAAAGCACCGCCTTCTGTCTTCGTGGAGCAAAGATAGCGAAACTTCCCGAATAACAAAACAATAGCCCCGCCTAATCTCACGATCCGGCAGGGCTTCATCCACCAAAAGCACCGTCAGAAAAATGTCATTTTCACGGGAACAACCCCCTTTTCCTGCGCCTTTCCTCTTTCCGGGCTTCCTTCTCCTTGCGTTTCGCAGCCCGTTCCTCCACGTCGGCGAAACGGGTGCGGATGAACTCGTGCACGTCCTTCGTGCGGTAGAACACCTTGCCGCTGATGGTGAAGTACGGCAACACCCCGATGGCACGGTAGCGTTGCAGCGTGCGGATGCCCACCTTCAGCAGCAGGCACAGGTCTTGGTTGTCCAGCACCTCCTCGCCGTCGAGCGTGTTGTTCTTCTTCAGCACCCTTTCCAGCAATTTCTCCGTCCGGTCGAAGCGTTCCATGATGCGCTCCATCCAGCCCTCAAACTCTTCCCTGTCCGTGTACATAGCAGTCGCCCTCCTTTTCGATGATTTCCTTTTCCCGCATATAGCGGATGTAGCCTTTCGCCGTCCGTTCCTTCACTTCCAGCATCTCCTGTATCAGCTCGCACAGTTCGATGTAGCCGTACTTCTCCTGCCGGGCGAACGCCTCCCGTGCCATCTCCGCCAGCTCCTTCTCCTTGCGCTTCTCTTTCTCCGCCCTCGGCTTCTCGCCCACATAGACGGGCATCCCGGCTTGCTTGTCCCATCTGAACTGCATCAGCGGAATGTCCAGCGGGCTGCCGTCCCTGACCTTCAACGCCTTCACCACCGACACCTCCGGGTTCTCGTCCTTCTCGATGGAGAGGATGGCGGCGGACTTGCGTTGCAGCTCGCTGCCGAGGTGTCCCCGCAGCTTCAGTCCGTTCGGCACGAAATGCACCACGGCGGCGATACACGTGCGGTAGATTCCCGCCAGCCGGTAGATCTCGTCAATCAGCGCCACGCTCTCCGCCTCGTCGTTGGCGCAGCGGATCAGGTCCGCCACCCCGTCGATGACGACCAGATGGATGCCCCCGTGCAGGTAGTGGTACCGGTCCATGCTCTGCACGATGGCGGTCAACCGCTCGCTTCTCGACATCCCCGTCAGGCAGTACACGTGCAGATACTCCGGCATCCGCTCACGCCCGGCACGGCGCAGCAGCCGCCCCGTGTTCTTGTGGAGCTGTTGCTCGCTCTGTTCCGTGTCGTAGAGCAGCACCGCACGCCCCTTGCGGTTCGGTTCCACCCGCACCCCCAAGAGATCGGCGTCCGTCTCCCGTTCCATGATCGCCCCGGCGACCAGTGCGGCGGTGTAGTTGCTCTTGCCCGTCCCTTCACCGCCCGTGATGCAGAGGATGTTCTCTTCCGAGCCTAACGGCACGTCCCCGGCGGTAACGATGGCGACCGCCTGTTCGGGCGGGTGGTCATAGTCGATCTCGCACGATTTCAGCATCGCCAGCGTGTCCCCGTACAGCGTGTCGAGCAGTTTCAGGAACAGCCCCATCAGCTCCTCCCTCGTGTGCCCGGCTTTGAAGTAGTCCGTCACGTCCTTCTCCGCCTTCGTCCCCGACAATGGCAGCACCAGCCGTTTCACCCCGTACTCCGCCAGTTGCGCACGGTGCTTCTCCGAGCATTCCAGCCCCGTCTTGTCCGTGTCGTACAGCAGCACGATGTGCTTGAAGCGATAGACCAGCTTGCGCACGGTCTTCGCCGGGATGACCGAGGTCTCCGAGTTGAAGCAGATGGCGTGGAAGCCGTGCGCCGCCAGCGTCAGCACGTCCTTCTCGCCGCCCGTGAGGAAGAGCAGGTCGCCCTTCGAGGGCAGTTGCTCCAGCCCGAAGCAGTAGTTGTCGCCCGTGTGCCCGCCATAGACGAAGCGCACCTCCGACATCGGGCGATAGACCTTCACGCCCCATTTCCCCCTGTACCCGAACATCGGTTCCGCCGGGGTGGAACTGAAGCCGAACGCCTTGCCCTCCCTCGTCTCGCCCCGGTACTCGGCGAGCGATACCGTCCCGTAGCGGCGCAGCACCTCCACGGTGATGCCCGATGCGCCCCAGTAGACAAGCTCCCCCTCGGTGAAGGGCTTCTCCGCCGCCCGGTAGGGCTTCGGTTCGGGACGGTCGGCGGACACAGCCGCCTCTTCCGTGTCCGTTCCGGCTTCCCCGGCACCGCCGCCCCTTGCGCCCGGCACGAGCCGCAATCTCCGACAGCCCCCGGTTCCCACCGTCCCGTCGGTCGGGCTGTCCCCGTCCAGTCCGAGGCACAGCTCCCGGTCGATGGTGTGCAGCACCTCCACGAAGTCGGCGGCGTTCCGGCAGTCCAGCCCTTTCAGCTTCGCCACGAGGAAGAAGCAGTCTCCCGAATAGTCCCCGTTGCCGAAGTCCTTCATCCGGTACGTACCGCTCCGGCGGTCGTAATACACGTTGCACGAAGCCTTGCTGTCGGCGTACAGCGGGTTCAGGAAGTTCCTGCCCACCCGCCACTTCACGGGCAGGTAGTGGCGGAACACGTCCAGCCCGTTACTGGTTCTTGCCAGCACTTCTTCCTTTCTTACCATAGCTTCCGTTTTTTCGGTTATGCAGGGGATGTTCCGCTATCATCCGGTCGATCTTGGCGGCGGGCGTCTCCACCATCCACCGCTCACGCAGGCTCTCGACAGCCTGCCGGGGATAGCGTATCTGCCGCCCGATCATCGAATAGGGGACGATGTTCTTCTGGCGGTAGCGTTGCAGGGTGCGGTGGCTGATGTCCAGCGCCTCGCACACCTCCTTGTGCGTCATCCACTTCGGGTCGGCTTTCCGTCCCTTGGTCACAGGGCTTTCCGCTTCCTCTTTCCGTTTGCGCTCCGTTTCCTCCCGGTTCCGGGATTCCTCCACGTAGGCGGTTATCTTCTCGATCTTCTCCACGAGCAGGCGGTAGGCGTTGCTCTCGATGGTCATTATTTCCATTGTCGTACTCATTTTTAGGTTTCTGCCGCAAATGTCGCCCGATTCGCCGGTTTTTCCTGCCACTATACCAGCACCTTGGCAAAGATTTTTTTTCGGGGCGCATTTTCGCCCTTGCCGCCGTTCCGGGCGGTAAAAAGGACCGAGACGGGGTAAAAAAGAGCGTCCGGAAGGCTCTTTCCAGCCCTTCGGACGCTCCCTTCCCGTGTCCTGCCGTCTCTGCCGCCCCGTTGCCAACTTGCTACCGGCTATCCATGTCCCGCATCTTTTTCAGCAGCCTCTCCTTCATCTCGTCCAAGAACGCCGTCGGGTTCTGTTGCCCCCGCAGCCTGCCGAAAGCGTGGTACACGTTGCCCAGATCCACGTGGAAATGCTTCTCGAACAGCGCAGCCAGCTCGCCGATCTCGGCGTTGCCCTCGTCCACGCTTCCCGTCACGTGTATGCCATAGACGAGCAGTATGGCGGCAACCTTCGTGTTCGTCCAGCGGTGTTCCTTCTCCGGCACGGCTTCCGTCTCCGTCCCCTGCGCCGCACGCTCCATCCGGCGGCTCAAGTGTACCAGCAGCATCTCCACCGAGATCAGCCGTGCCGCCAGTATGTCGTAGCCCGTGGAGAACTCCGCCTCCTCGTCCAGCACGAAGCTGCCGCTCTCGGGGCTTAGCTCGCCCTTCGCCCGCAGGAAATAGTAGCTGTCCCGGTACGTCGCCCCGCTGTGATAATACTGGTAAAAGGGCAGGTAGCGTTCCATCATCCGCTCGGCACGCTCCATCGCCTTGCGGTAGTACGGTTCGGCGACACGCAGGCAGGCGGGGCAGCCGCTCTCTATCTGGTACACCCGGTAATAGTACAGCAGCCTGCCCGTCAGGGCGGGTTTGTAATACTTGAAGTAGAGGATCTCCTTCGCGTCCCCGGCGAACGGATGGGCGAGGGCGTACTCCTTCAGTTCCCGGTTCTTGCCTTTCAGGTACGAGACCATCTCACGGCAGACGCCTATCACCTCCTTGCCGTCCATGCCGGGGGCTGTGGTCGCCATGCGCTGATCCACCTCCTTCAGCAGCCCGTTAAAATATTCTTCCATATAAATCTTGTTTCATGTTGTTTATAAGGGCGCAAAGTTAGCGGACGGCAGGGAAACGGACGTTCTGAATCCTCACCGCCGGATTCGGATTGTCCGCCAATCGGCCCCGGACGGTCGGTTTTTCACGGCAGGGCTGGAGAAGGGAGGCTAAACTGTACGGGCGCACCGGGCGATTTCACGGATTTCGGCAGGAGTAGCCTTCAGGTGCTTCTTGCAGAAGTCCCACAGGTAGCTCGGAGTGGCGAAGCCGCACACGTCGGCAATCTCTTGAAGGGGCATGTCCGTGTCCGCCAGCAGGGAGGTTACGTGCGCTTTCCGCTGTTCCGTCAGCCAGCGGTGCGGAGTGGTGTTCAGCTCCTCCTTGAAACGCCGTCCCAGCGTATTGACCGACATGGCGCATTCCCGTGCCAGTTCCTCCACGTTCTTCACCTTGGGCAGAGCCAGTGCGATTTCTTCCCGGAACGAGCAGCCCCGCAGGTGCGGCAGGTACTTTTCCACCTCCTGCAAGTCCGCCTTGCCGAACATCGGCGGTATGCCCTTGCGGTACTCGGACGCCCGTTCACGGCGGAAGCGGAACAGCAGTCCCGCCAGACGGTTGCAGAGCACGTTCAGGTGCGGGTATTCGTCGTAGGCGTTGATGCTTGCCTGCATCCGGCAGAGGAACAGGAATCCTCTGCAGTCCTTCTCCCGGAAATACGCCTCCGCCGTTTCCAGCAGGAAGTCTGACGAGCTTCCGTGGCGGTGATAGGCGACCAGTATCAGCAGCCCGGCTTCCTCCTTTACCCGGCACGAAAGTACGGGGCAGTGTTCCCGCAGCAGCTCCACCAGCCGCACCATCCGTCCGTTCTCCCGTGCGAGCCGTTCCGCCGCAATCCATGTCACCGGACGCTCCGCATCCGTTTGCGGCAATACCCTGCGTACCTTTTCCATCCATTCCCGCCATCCCTCCCGGACGGCTTCATTCATTAGAATTAGTGTAAGATTCTGTTTCATTTTGTTTCAACACGATATTAAATAATACAAATCTTACACGAAATTACAAATTGTTTGCAATAGATGTCCTGCCGACACCCCGTATCGGTCACGATATTTCCTTGAATTACAGATTCGGATTTTGCTCCATAGGTTCGGATATTCAGTCGTGAAAAAACAGAAAGGCTGTACCGGTTCCACCCGCAGAACGGCATGACAGTAAGCAGGGGGAGCCGGAAGAAAGTCATTCGCCGGTTGGTGAGTGCGTCTTTTCAACGGGATATTTGCCGTCCCGTATCTCCTGCAACCTTTCGATCAGTGGTTGCTCCTTGGAATGGTTCTTTTGTTCGGCTATAATGAAGAACGATGCAAAACTGCTGATAACATACAGCCAGAACAGGCATTGACCGAGCAATTTCCGGTATTCGCCCACTGTCTCGTACTTCGCCTGCATCGCTTTCAGCTTCGCAGGACGGTAATACAGCTTTCCGGCAATCCAGATAAAAGGAGCGAGCGTCGCTGCGGCGAACAGATAGGCAACCGGGTTGAACCTGCTCCATTCCACCTTGTCCGTCAGGGAAGAGAACCAGCCCGTCAGCATATCCCATCCCCATGCCTCGAACAAAAGATGGAGAGCCATCAGGTTAAGAAGCCACAGGATTGCCATCGTCCACGTGGCATTGGAGATAACCGCCTTGTCTTTCCTTGCACGTTTGTTCTTGCTCCAGAAGTAATACATCCAGTATGCCGGTTCCTTGAACATAGCTTCCTCCTTTCCTTGTTTTCCGCTTGCTTATCCCGTTACGAAGAACAGCAACAGGGCGCATCCCGTTGCGGCGGCAACGATCAGCCCCAGCCAGAAACGGTAACTCCTTTCACCCAGCGTACCCAGCCAGAAATTCCCTTCCCAACTTCCCGGACGGGAGTACGTCCACCGCCATCCGCAGACAATCCCCACAAGCCACAGCAGCAGGATTCCCGCCACGATCAGGTAGCCGTACCTCGGATGCGCCTGCAACCACTCCGGCAGACCCTCCATAAACTCGCTTATCTTATCGAACCATTCCATAGCAATAACAGAAAAAGCCAAATTCATACCTTACGGACGAACCGTTATACATCAAAGCAAAAATAGTGAAAAGTCCAATCACTCAAAAAGTTTCACCGCAAAAATCTTTTCCGTTTGGAAGAAATACGTTTTATTTGCACCTATATAGCCGCAACGTATGAAGAAAGCCTCCCCACATAAAAGAACCAGTCGGCCGAAGCTCCCCGGATTCTTCGACCACCTCTTTTATTGGACGTGGCGCAGTTGTCGGCACGGCTTCCCGGATCGTAGTTTTGCGGTCATCAGTGTGGTCCAGTTCGCCTGCCTCCTGTTTCCTGTCGCCATCGCTTTACAGTTCTTGGGCACTCCGGCTGTCCGCTTCCTTTACGAAACAGACGACCGCCTTACGCTTTTCCCGCTGATACTGCCGTTCCCCGTATTGCTCTGGAGGAATATGCGCATCTATACCGAGGAGCGTTACCGCATGATGCACGACTATTACGGGGCGTTCCATGTATCGGTACGGCAACGCTATCGCCTCCGTTTCCTTGTCTGCACGGTGCTTGCAGTCCTTGCCATCCTGCTTGAAATACGGCTGTTCACCCTTTATCATGACCGCTGCACGGCCATATCCTCCGGCAACAGCCATCCCGCAAGCCTCTATGTCCCGTACCGGTATGACAACGGCAACGACCCCGTGCAGGAAGGCGTTTACCGCATCGTCGATGAAAAAGGGCGTATCGGATATGCGGACGAGCATGGCAATACCCTCGTAGAACCACGCTTCGCTTTTGGCTTTCCTTTCGAGAACGGGAAGGCGAAAGTAACCGACACGGGAGAACTGGAAGAAGCTCCCGGTTCGGATGGGGAATACCACTATTGGGAAAGCGATGATTGGTATTACATCGACCGCAAAGGGCAAAGGATTGAATAAAAGCCCCAAGACTGCCCTAAGCCCGACATTCCAGCCACCCCACCTGCCAAGCCCTTGCAGGGCAAACACGAAGCCGCCAAGCCCTATCGGAACATCCCGTTCATCCCACCTTTCCCCCGAAACAAACACCAAAACTCAAAACCAACTCATTTACAGAAACTTAAAAGAATATCGGTGCAAGCCGCAAAACAGCCCTGTGTGGCTGGTGCAAGGTGCAGCTATATATATAAATATAGCTGCACCTTGCACCACAGAAATACACACTGAAAATCAACATTTTACACTTCGAGTAAAACCACGGGTGCAACCTCGTTTTTTGCACCGCCTCCTGATTTTATGCTTTTCCTGTAATCCGGTAATCCCGAAAAATAAAAAATCCCCGAAACATTTCCCTTTTTCGGTCAAAATTCCTATATTTGCATCAGTTCCAAGAGCAGAGCGAAGCAATGCAGCGAAACCCGCACAGCTACCAAATCGCTACCGGCTACCGAACTTTCTACTCTTTAAGTCTTATCTACCAACCGATTACAAAAAAACGATTGTTTTTCATTAAAAAAGGATATAATCCTTCAACAGAATGATTCATTTCATTTCTCGAATATCCATCGACAGGGAACTCAACAATAATAGAAATTACATTATTTTATGAACGAATCAAATGATCAAAACCACTAAAAAGAAGAGTTTATTTAGAAAGCGCCTCCGGTCTGAATGGAGAGATTTACCGGCTAGTATCTGCCGAAAAAAGAGAATATGAAGTCATGGGATTGATGAAACAGTCCGGCTGAAAACACAAAGCGGCGCTTTGTGTGAGCTAAAGCTTAGCTTTAGGAGTCGTAAAGCTAAGCTTTAGCCTCCCCAAAGCGCTATGTTATTAACCGATGCAAAAATGCACTTTTTCGGGGGCCTCCCTAACACACGCACACACGTAAGCGCACGCGTATACACATACACACACGAACATAACTAAATACGCGCAAACTATATTATATACGCGCGCCTGTGTGTGGAAAAATTGTGGAGTGCATTTTCTGCATTTTTGCATTTTTCACCTCCGCCAAGCTGTTCATAAAGAAAAGATTTATACGCATACTCTTCCATAATTCATCCCCTTTGCCCACGTATTCCGCTATTTTAAGGCTAAAAAGCACATTTTCTCCCGAAAAGTTTTTGTAATATCAGAGTTAATCGTATTTTTGTGTACAATTTTGGTGTAGTGATGACAGAAGAAGAAAAAAAGTTATTGAGTACCTTTGAAACGCAGCTACGGCATTTAATGTATTTGCACGATGAATTAAAGCGTGAAAATGCCGGGTTGAGAAAACTTCTTGAAAACGAAAAGTTGAAGAACGAGAAGGTGCAAGCTCAGTATGATGAATTGGAAGTCAACTATACAAACCTAAAAACAGCTACGGCAATCAGCCTTAACGGCAGCGACGTAAAAGAGACGAAGCTGCGATTGTCAAAATTAGTGCGTGAAGTCGATAAATGCATCGCTTTATTGAACGAGTAAAGAAGAAAGATGTATGAACGATAAGATAAAGATAAACCTGCAAATAGCAGATTCAAACTACCCGTTAACCATTAACCGAGAGGAAGAAGAAATGGTACGGGAAGCAGCCAAGCAGGTAAACATCAGGCTTAATGCGTACCGGGAATACTATAAAAACCTTGAACCGGAAAAGATTATTGCCATGGTAGCCTATCAGTTCTCGTTGGAGAAACTGCAATTAATGCAACGTAACGATACCACTCCGTATACGGAAAAGGTAAAAGAACTAACGGAATTGCTGGAGGATTATTTTAAGAAAGAATAATGCCACCGAGCCATTCACTGATAAAGAAAACACCACGCACTGCACAATATCCGAGCAAATGTATGCTCTGATATTTGGCGGTGCGTTTTTATTTATATAACTAAATTAATGTAAGAATGATAGCAATAATAGCAACAGCAATTGCTTGCTTCGTCGTAGGAGGAATCCTTTCATACGTACTGTTCCGGTACGTATTGAAGTCCAAGTACGACAGTGTCCTGAAAGATGCGGAGACAGAAGCTGAAGTAATTAAGAAAAACAAATTGCTGGAAGTAAAGGAAAAATTCCTGAACAAGAAAGCTGATTTGGAGAAGGAAGTAGCACTGCGTAATCAAAAGATTCAGCAGGCGGAAAATAAACTGAAACAACGCGAAATGGTGCTCAGCCAGCGTCAGGAAGAAATCCAACGCAAAAAGCTGGAAGCCGAAGCCGTAAAGGAAAACCTGGAGGCACAACTTGTTATCGTTGATAAAAAGAAGGAAGAACTGGACAAACTGCAACATCAGGAAATAGAAAAACTGGAAGCAATCTCCGGTCTGTCTGCCGACGAAGCAAAAGAACGTCTGGTCGAATCACTGAAGGAAGAAGCTAAAACGCAGGCACAGTCATTCATCAATGACATCATGGATGATGCGAAACTGACTGCCAGCAAGGAAGCCAAACGAATCGTTATCCAGTCTATCCAACGGGTAGCTACCGAAACTGCCATCGAAAACTCCGTAACGGTATTCCATATCGAATCGGATGAAATCAAAGGACGTATCATCGGACGTGAAGGACGCAATATCCGTGCACTGGAAGCCGCTACCGGCGTTGAAATCGTTGTAGACGACACTCCGGAAGCAATCGTTCTTTCCGCTTTTGACCCTGTTCGCCGTGAAATTGCCCGTCTGGCTCTTCACCAACTGGTAACAGACGGACGTATCCATCCGGCACGTATTGAGGAAGTGGTGTCCAAAGTACGCAAACAGGTAGAGGAAGAAATTATCGAAACCGGTAAACGGACAACAATCGACCTTGGTATCCACGGTCTGCATCCGGAACTGATCCGTATCATCGGTAAGATGAAATATCGCTCTTCTTATGGTCAGAACTTGTTGCAACACGCCCGTGAAACAGCCAATCTCTGTGCTGTGATGGCATCGGAACTGGGACTGAACCCGAAGAAGGCAAAACGTGCAGGTTTGCTGCATGATATCGGTAAAGTGCCCGATGAAGAACCGGAATTGCCGCACGCATTGCTGGGTATGAAACTTGCCGAGAAATACAAAGAAAAACCGGATATCTGCAACGCTATCGGTGCTCACCACGACGAAACGGAAATGACCAGTCTGCTGGCTCCTATCGTACAGGTTTGTGATGCTATCTCCGGTGCACGTCCGGGCGCACGCCGCGAAATCGTAGAGGCTTACATCAAACGTCTGAACGATCTTGAACAATTGGCTATGGCTTATCCGGGTGTGACCAAGACATACGCTATTCAGGCAGGACGCGAACTCCGCGTGATCGTAGGTGCGGATAAGATCGATGACAAGCAGACTGAAAGCTTGTCCGGTGAAATCGCCAAGAAGATTCAGGATGAGATGACTTATCCGGGACAGGTGAAGATTACCGTTATCCGTGAAACACGTGCGGTCAGCTTCGCTAAATAAGTAAATATTCAAAAGAAGATTCAATACAAGGGCGAAGCAATTCGCCCTTTTTTAGTTTATCATCATTCATTTCTCATGTTTGCAGTATCACGCAGCAGCATGCAGTCTAAAAGTATCAGCTTATGAAAAAGTACCAATTTGAAGTCTGTGCCAATTCCGTAGAAAGCTGTCTGGCAGCACAGGCAGGCGGAGCCGACCGGGTAGAGTTATGTGCAGGTATTCCGGAAGGCGGGACAACTCCTTCTTACGGAGAGATATCGACAGCACGCGACATGCTGACAACGACTCGTCTGCATGTCATTATCCGTCCGCGGGGTGGGGATTTTCTTTATTCTCCCATCGAAGTGAGAACGATGCTGAAAGATATAGAAATGGCACGGCAGTTGGGAGTTGACGGAGTGGTATTCGGTTGTCTGACGGCAAACGGGGAAATCGACCTTCCTATAATGCAAGAGTTAATGAAAGCCTCACAAGGGTTATCAGTGACTTTTCACCGTGCTTTTGATGTATGTCGTGATCCTGAAAAGGCTTTGGAGCAGATTATCGAACTGGGGTGTAACCGTATCCTTACTTCCGGTCAGCAAGCTACCGCCGAACTAGGAATCCCCCTGCTAAAAGCATTGCAGACACAGGCTTCCGGAAGAATTATCCTACTTGCCGGATGTGGTGTGAACGAAAAGAATATCGCCCGCATTGCTTCGGAAACCGGAATACAGGAGTTTCATTTCTCCGCACGGGAAAGTATCAAGAGCGATATGAAGTATAAAAACGAATCAGTATCGATGGGCGGCACTGTACATATCGACGAATACGAACGAAATGTAACCACCGCCCAAAGAGTGATAAATACTATTCAGGCTATAAAAAGCTGAAAACTGCGATAAACAGCGATTTATAGTCCTGCAATAGCATACCTGTTTATAAATAAGGGATAATCGTAATATAAATACCGGTAATAATAGCCGAGGTGATTACTCCTGAGATATTGGCTCCCAAGGCATCTCCCAATACGAATGAATCTGGATTATCTTTGCTTACTATCTTTTGGGCAACCTTTGCGGTGGTAGGTACGCAACTAACGGCTGCGATACCGATCACCGGATTGTAATTGCCCCGTTTGACAATGTACATGATGTATCCTCCGATAATCCCTCCGATACCGGAAAGTAAAAGTGCGACGATACCTAATACCAACAATTTCAGAATCTTCGGATCGAGCAACAGATGCGCATCGCAAAGTACGCCCAGCAATACTCCCAACATAAAGGTCGAGCCATAGAGTAACGGACCACTGACAAAGTCATAAATATGCTTCATACCGGATTCACGAACGGCAACTCCCAGGAACAGGGAGAAGAACAATGGAGAGGCAACCGGAAACAAGAAACAAAGTACTGCGCAAAGAACAGCAGAGAAAGCCAGTTTCACTTTGGCATCGTAATTCTTCGGCGCCTTCTTGGTCACCATCTTAATGGCACGGAAACGTTTGGGCACTAATAGCTTGACCAAATATGGATACCCTCCGTACGTCAGCCCCAAATACAGGTAAGCGACTACTGTAATAGGAACAAACAAATGTTTTGCCAGAGCCAGCGAAGTGAAAAGCACCATCGGACCGTCCGCACCACCTACCATAGCAACAGATGCGCTTTCCTTTAAAGTCAGTCCGAGCGCGGAAGCGATGGGCACAGTAAGGAACGTACCGAGTTCGGCACATAAAGCAAGGAATATACTCGCAAACGGTTTCTGGAGCAGGAAGCCCACATCCAGCAAAGTTCCGATGCCCATAAAGACAAAGCAGGCTATAAGCCCGTTACTGAAAGTCAGCGTGTAGACAGGTTGCAGAAAGTCTATCTGCATCGTATTCATCAGGTCATCCGTATCCGAAAGCATCGGATCGAGGAAGAGGTTACCTAATGTACCGTCCGGCATCATCAATGTTCCGCAGTTGATGGCTACCATGCCCAATCCCATCGGAATCATAACCATAGGTTCGAGCACTCCCTTCCAACCCAAATAGATAAGTAACAAACCGAGAAGTACCAGAAAGACTCTGGCAGAAGCCAGTAACCAGCCGCTTTCCATCATTGTGCCGATACCCTGAAAGAGGGTGGCAAAATCAATATTTTCCATAAATAAACGTCATTTTATTGTTTGTTGGTAGTAGATTTCTTTGTATTTTTCTTGTTGACATGCGCCAGTTCTTCTTCTTTGAGAAAGAACTCACGTGTATCCCGCAGATAATAATAATCCATCAGGTTCTCTTCCGACGCACCCGGACTTACTCCATGATAATAACCGGAATAGCCAGAAACATTCCGATTGATTCCACGGCTGAAATCTTCGCGATAATCTCCTAAAGTCCCTTCGTCCGGAAGAGGTATCTGTCTGACAAGCCTTTCTACTTTCTGCCGGTGTTGTCGCCAGCGATGTAACCGCAGCAGCTCCAGACGGTGAGAACTATAAAAATCAAAAGAATCTGCCGCATAAGCAATCAGTTTGATGACTGCCGCAACAAAAAAACCGATGAGAAAGGTGAGCCCCATCATAGCGAAAGTAGATATTAATAAATCAATCATAGCAATAAAAAATATAGGTTTTATAATATAATATTCAAAAAAAAGAAGAGGCGCCCAATGGTAAATCATTATTAAAATTTAGACACACATGAAAGTTAAATCCCATTGGGCACTCCTCATCACCCATATAGAAACAATCGGCAGATGTTATTTGCTTGAATCACTTCGGTATACATCTTTGCTTCTATACGACGTAACTCCCGTTTCACAACGAAAACACAATATCCTGATCCCGATACTTGATTAGGTATCCGGGAAATATATCACACGCTTATAGGAACAATAAATAAAAGGAGGGGCAGAGAGAAAAGATATACCTCACCCTGCCAATGGAAAATAATGCAGCCTAAATAAGAATATGGGCTAATGTATAGACGTAGTGTTTACACGAATATTTAGTGTAATTGACATCAAAACAGGTATGGCTCAGACGTTCCTCCGGAAGCAACGTATTCAGTGAGCTCAATATCTGTATTATTGCAGTATTTGTATTAAATCTCAGATTCTTGAAAGGAACAATGCTTCTAGGAAAAGATAAGTTATCAAAAATGCAGTCACTGACCTTACTGCCGTAAGTTCCGTCAGTCAGCAATGAATGAGTATCTTTACATGATTTATCGAAACCGGCAGAAGAGACACTGCAATTTGCTCCCGCATTGTATTGCATATCAATTGCCGGGACCTCAGTTTCTTTCTGAAATCCCTGCAATTCTTTATTGGAAATATGAGTAAATCCCAAAGCCAGAAATGCGAATGCTAATATGCAAAAAATGTACTTTGCCATAATTTGCTGCAAACGTAATCATTCTTTTCCAATAACAATGTATTAATGGTAAGAATTAACGATTATTGCACTCTGGCTCCTCTTTATAATCCATGTACTACTTTCATCAATTGCTCTCCCAGACCGATCGTATATCCTTGAGAAACAAAGACCACACGGTTGAAGGTATCGGCAATGATAAAGACAGGCAGGGTTGATTGATTCAACTTCATCGCATCAACAATCTGTTTTTGAATGCTGTTATCCACATCAATGCCATAAACAATGGTAGAGGGAAGATCTTTAAATTCATGGGTGTTGAACTTTTTATATTGCTCTTCCGAAGGGAAAAGAAAGACCATTTTACGTCCCCACTGTTCAAACTCGCTGCGCAAAGCCGCAATATCTCTTAAAGCATGATTGGTAGGCTCCTGCCCCACTCCGAGAACAGCAACCACAAAATAGCCGCGTCCGCAGGTTTGCAGGATACTTTGCAGGTCAGTACCTCCTACCGGACGATAGGTAGCTTCGGAATTGAAATTACCGATCACTTGCACCTGATCTTTACTTTCACGCATCACAAGGTCAACAGTAGTCGTCTTATCCGGTTCGATAGTAAAGAATGTGGTATTGGAGAGTACCGCACCACTAGCCAGGCGGGTTCCGGTCACCATCATATAATAACCTTCGTCCAGCTTTACTCCGTTTTTCAGGAGATTTGACCACGTAGCACCACCACCCATATCTACATCGCCTTCGTCATAATTGAGCAGTTGGAACGTGCCGTTCTTAAACTTGGAGATAGTGAAATGAGAATAGTATTTAGGATCGGATAAAGAACGTATCGGAGTATAGCTGGCTTTCAACATGCCGGTACGAGATTGTGTGGACCGCGAAGTCTCAAAGTTGACATCCTGCGGAGAAAGCCCATCGCTTAAATATTGAACCTTCCCGGTCACTTCATCAATCCAGGCTGGTATCCCTATGCTCCGGGCAGCTGCTACGAAGAATATATCACGGGACTTCTCATCAGCTACACGCGACTTCCATACTCCCATCGGAGAAATAGGAATCCGCTGAGAATTCAGTTCGTTATCGATCTTAATCTCTTTTCTGCACCATTCTATTAATGCTTTGGCATCATGAGCAGCATCAACAGGTGCCGATTTCAAGACTGCTTCAGAAATTGCATCATAAAGTACCTTTTTATAAGGAGTCAACATCTCATTCGCTATGCGAGGATTGAGCAACGCCCTTTTCACCAGATCAGCGTCCGTTTTTTCTCCATCTGATGTGTTTTTCAGATGATCGTTCAGTACATCGAGTGTCACGTCACGAAGATCTTTTGCCGAGATATTCTCTAATAACCACATACCCCGCATTTCCTCCCATGAAATATGTTTTTTCTCCTTTCTGATAGCTGAAAGAAAATCCTTCAATGTCTGATGGTTTCCACGCGAAGCAACCAGAAAAGCTGCCAACTTATCTTTCATAGTTTCAGGTTGCAATATATTCCCGTATAGTCCGTTCACCCATTCTTTTGCCTGTTCATCTGTCATCATCGTTGCCACATATGCATTGCGGATCGAATCTTCCTGTGCCATCCGGTGGTCATTTTCCGCCCGTTGTTCAGGAGTTACTTCGGGAAGGTTAGCCCCTTCTACCGGAGGAACAATATCCATCGGAAGTGTATAGCTTTCACCTTCTTTCTTATCTAAAGATAACTTCAAAGCATCTTCTTTTCCAAACGACAGTTTAGCATATCCGAATTTTCCATCCCTGGATGCCCATACCAACATATCTCCCTTGCCGGCAGTGAGGAAGGCTTTACCTTCGGCATCGGTATATTTCGTGGCTACCGTATAGAACTCAGCATAATTGTATATCTTAAATTCCACTTTTGCACCTGATACCGGATGTCCTTCCGTATCCGTCACCGTCACTGTAGCTTTGGCAGTAGGCGCATAATTGTCTATCACATTGATCTCCGTGTAATTCGGCGTTTCAAGCATAATCTCTTCCGGACCGGTATAGCGACCGAACACCTTTGTATGCATCAGCATCCCGCGACTGGCAGGAGCATTGAACCATCCGAGATTCAAAACCGGTTCGGGCTCGCAAGCTCCGAAGAAATACCACTGTCCATCCGCCCACGCTTCTACCCAGGCATGATTATCATCCGTATGCGCCCAACGGGGAGTATATACCTGCCGTGCCGGAATCCCCACCGAACGCAACGCAGCCACAGTAAATGTGGATTCTTCTCCGCAACGCCCATACGCTGTCTTCACCGATGCCAACGGCGAACTGGTACGTGCATCACTTGGACGATAGACTACCTTTTCATGGCACCAATGATTTACTTCCAGAATAGCGTCCTTCATGGACAGATGCTTCACCCTATCCTTCAATTCTCCATAAAACACCCGACGTGAGTCATCCAAATTCTCATTATTCACCCGGACAGGCAACACAAAATGCCGGAACAATTCATCCGGAATCTGATCTCCCCAAGGCATCTCAGTACGCGTCTGCCCGGACAAGCGAACATTCTCCAAATAATAATCTCCTGAATAATCCGTCACATCCCCTATCGGCATATAAGCATAGAGAAACATCAGAGCTTCCTGCTCATATACAGACAAGTCAGGATTCGAAAAAACAGTAAACAGGTCTCCATGAGGAAGTGCCTGCTTTTTCTGTTCAAAGTCTTCGGTCACTTGATTCCGATAATTCTCTTCTTTCAGAAAATGAGCGTTGTTGCAGGCATACAGCACAACAGACAGGATAAGAACGGATAAAAGATGAATGAATGTCTTCATAAGAGTGTTTGGTTTATTTTTAGATAATAAGATTGCTGATTCACAAAAATACAAGAATATTTTCTGAATGCCTAGATAAGTATATAAAAATGTGACAGATAAGAATAATATTGTCATCAAGGAAAGAGAACGGGAAAATTGTAACAGGTTTGTAACATCTCCGTGTCCGAACCTCTTATAAAAAGAAAATTCATAAGAAAAAGAAGATTTTTATGTTTTACAGCATATAATTCAAAAACATTTTGTATCTTTGCAGTGTTAATAAAGAAAACAAGATGTAAAACCGCTCTTCAAAACGTGGAGGGCAAAAAAAGAGGAAACAAATTATGAAAAAGAATGCAAATGAAAAAATCATGATGTTACAGTACCGTATTAAACGTTATCAAGCAATGGGAAACGGTGCAATGTGCCAAACCTTGAATGGTAAACTTCAAAAACTGCTGACGAAGCAGCCTGCCATGTAATTAAACACACTAATATATATCATGAAAAGAGCGGAGCAACCACACTGGTTCTCCGCTCTTTCTTTTTTTTCTTTTTATTTCTTCTTCAAAGTCACATCACTGATTTCTACTACACCACCCTTATTCTGTCCAAGGATAGCCACGTAACAGTCTTTCAGGATTGCAGCGTCATCATCCGTATCGGAGACTTCCAGAGCAGGATTTGATTTTTTGCTACTGATTGCATTTACGACCTGTCCCATATCATAGTAAACAACTACCTTCGTCCATTTGCCGGCATCCTTAATTTTGAAGTTGTATTGCGCACCGGAAGCATTAGGCTGGGCATCAGCATCGTAATCCCTGCGCATAAAGAAAGTAGTGTTAAGCTTGCCGTTATCATTTTTTTCCTCATTCGTCTGCTTGATATATACGCTGACCGGAGTTCCTGCCTCCTTTGCTTTTGCATAGAAAGTCAGCACATAGATACCTTTCTCCAAGCCGTCTGTAATACGTTGACCAAGAAACGCTTTATACCAGGATGTATTCTTCTCAGCACCCGAATTATCTATTTTCATCGCGTTCGGATACTTGGCATCTCCGGTCTGCTCCCAAGCAATTGTTGTCACTCCGTCCGCCTCATTATTCATAATGAACCACTCACCTGCCGTAGCCTTGTTAGGGTTGGTTACCTTGTTCGTTACTTCCGTAGCAAACTTTTCATTTTTGATCAGATTCTGCGCACTGACGCTTACTCCTGCGATAGCCACAAGACTAACTAATAATACTTTTTTCATCTTACTGCGATTTTATTGTTTATACGTTATTTCTTATTTTCACTCTGCTTGCTGAATCCTATTTTATTTGTTGAATAACAAACTTATAATTTCCAGATTCTTTCTTTTCGTTTGTTTTTAGTGTGATGCGATAAATCTCCTTACCCCATACATTAGAGAGGCGCGGATCGTCCAATTGGATTGTTTCCAGTTCGGCTTTGAACTGAATCGGATAGTCCAGTTCCACTTTCTGCCCCTTTACTTCAATCTGAATTTTGCCCAAGGACGGGAAAGTGACATTGCCCCAAGTCATGAAATTCACCTGATTGGGAGCTACGGCCTCATCCAGCGTGTAGCTGTCGGTAATCGTCAGTTTCCGGTCATCCAGTGTATACGACCGAATCCAGCTTTTCACTTTTGCTTCCGACGGATAGGCGGCAGCAATATCAGTAGAGAATATGCGTTTCTTTTCATTGCAAATGGTATTTGTCGCTTTGTATTCCTGTCCGTATTTCTGCGGTATACCATTAATCATCGGCAGATTATGATAATTACTCTGCATTGTCCAGATGGTGTAACGGTCTTTACCGAATGTCTGCTTGGTATATGTACCTACTCCTGCATCAAGGATTACGGGAATTGTATTCACATATAAGGAAAACGTTCCCACATCATTATGATTATGACTTTCGTTGTTGAATCCGCCTTTGGCAGCCACGAACATTCCATTCTTATTCTTCATGTAACAGAACTCCGTTTCGGGATACCAAGTCACGTCCGGCATATCATGCTTTGGAGTCTCTTTGGCAAGATCATTGCAGCAGAGCAGAGACTGGAGCGAGCGGAATGCATCATTCCCCATGGTCGCATACGGTTTTCTACCATTCAGCAGATAAGCTGCAAAATGCATCATTTCATCGCTGTTTACCGCTTTACCAAAACGATAGATCAACAGAGGATCGCCACCACCTTGCGCGGAAGCATCGGCAAAGTTCACCACCCAACCATTACCGATATAAGAACGGGACATATACTCTCCCATACGCCGGATCATCGGTTCATTCAACAGGGATATTTTACCACCTGTACCATCAGAAAGTATTTGCAAATAATCATAAAGCTTACCTGCCGCGTGTCCCCAATAAGAAGTTCCTTCTTCGCAAGCACCGTCAGACTTCACAAAGTTGATAAACTTATCCACCGATTTCATCGAACGGTATACAGCTTTTGCCAAACGGTCTTTATTGTTCTCCATCAAAAGGAAACACTGCAAAGCATTGGAGTTGCACCAAGGATTCCAGTTATTGATAATCTCGCCCGGCTGCCAGTTGAACGCCATCCACCACATATCGTCATCGTTCATATAAGGGTCAAGGATACGCTCCTTTATAGCTTTGCGCATTTGCAGAGAAACCACCGGATTGATTTTGTCGAAAGGTTTACGGAAGAAATAGTGCACCCAAGCCATCAATGCACCATATCCGCCGGAACCAAGATCAATGATCTGTTCGCGGAAATCAGGAAGAGAACGTTTGCTGCTTTGCCGGGGCAGGTGAGCAGACAGTACCCATGAATTCATTTCGCAACTCATATAAGCTCCGTTGAGCAGCTGATCGATGAAGCGTCCTTTGCCTTCCGCCAGTTCTGCCAGCATCAGCGTATTCAATGCCTGACGGTTGGCGTCATAGGGAACTTCCATGATTTTACGATTACCGGTCCGCTCATATTCAAGATAGGCGGTAGCAGGGATCAGTTGCCATTTATAATCGAGGAGCTTCTCGCCTGCCGCGATAAGACGCTGCTTGTTGGGCCCCATCAATGAGTCCCAAGCAGCACGATCAGTATAGGCCGGATAAGGTACCCATGCCTGTTTCATTACCAGCACATTTTTCAACGTAGTTTCATCTGCCGCTTTTTGCAGCATATCGCGTTCTGTATAGGCATTGGCTTTGAAAGAGAAACTTCCAAAGGTAGCTAACAGAAAAACACAAATTAAATGCTTCATTCGATTCATGGTATTTTGTTCGTTTAAGTATGGCAAAGATAACGCATCTCTCAAAAAGTAAGGTGAGCAAATCATACGAACCTCATGACAAAAAAGTACAGACTTCAAAAAAAGTACATCCAGAAGCTCTCAGCCCTCTCGTGAAACAGACGCTCTGTTCAAAGCAAACAGACCTTCTATTTAGGGCAAACAGAGCCTTCATTCAGAGTAAACAGAGGTTCCGTTTGAAAAACATCCTGTTGATTATAAACAGATACTTCATTTGAGCTTCTATAAAATCTCCACCGATGGTAAAACCTGAACTTTATTCCCAATCGCTAAACTCAAAACTGAGCTGCTCCCAAACTCCATGCTGTTCATCCGCCTCCTCTTTCGGATTGGAAACAGAAAGCCCGATCAGGCGGATAGGATGCTGTTCGTACTCCACACTTTTCAATAACTCTTTAGCGAGTGGAAGTATGCGGTCTAATGTATACAGCTCCTGCGACTGCGTAATACTTCGGGTTATCTGACTAAAATCATGAAACTTAATCTTCAGAGTCAATGTATTTCCTTTAAACTCTTTACGTTGAAGACGTTCTATTAATTCTACCGCTACATGATACAATTCAATGATAACGGAAGAATGAACCGATATATCTCTTTCCAGCGTTCGTTCACAACCGATAGACTTCCGAATACGAACCGCCTCAACCGGACGTTCATCAATCCCTCGCGAACATTCATAATAGAGTGCCCCCACCTTTCCAAAGTGGGCCGTCAGCATTTCGAGCGAGCATTTACGTAATTGAAGACCATTGTGAATACCAAGCAAATGCATCTTCTTTGCTGTCACAGGTCCTACTCCCCAAAAAGACTCGATCGGAAGTCCGGCTATGAAGTCCAGCGCCTGGTCAGGATGTATGGTACACAGTCCATCCGGTTTCCGATAGTCCGATGCAATCTTTGCAAGAAATTTATTATAGGAGACTCCGGCAGATGCGACCAGGTTCAACTGTTCCCGGATACGAAGTTTTATCTCCTTTGCAATATCAACTGCCAGAGAGATTCCTTTCTTATTCTCCGTAACATCCAAAAAGGCCTCATCCAAAGACAGAGGCTCAATTATATCGGTATACTCATGAAAGATTTCGTGTATCTGACGGGAGACGGACTTATAAACATCCATTCTTCCGGATACAAAAATAAGCTGGGGACATAAACGTTTCGCCTTCTGAGAAGACATGGCAGAACGGACCCCGTAACGACGGGCTTCATAACTGGCTGCTGCCACAACTCCCCGCTCCTCGGCATGTCCCACCGCCAAGGGTTTGCCACGAAGTTCCGGATGATCACGCTGTTCTACAGAGGCGTAGAAAGCGTCCATATCGATATGTATTATCTTACGCTGAAACACTTGTATTCAAATTCCATAGCAAACTTACTATAATTTTCCGAATAAACAGCCTCTAAAATAATATGCACCTATTTTTTTAGAGGCACAGGACATAAAAAAGATTCGATATCATAGCGATTCCATTTCTAATAATACTATATTTGTATATTGTTATCTATAATCTATCAACAGGAAAATATTTGAAATACAAACCATAAAGTAAATTTAGTATTATGAAAAAACTACTATTCTATTTATTCATTCTATGCAGCACTTCCATAGTTGCTCAAAATGGAATTACTTTTGAAGTTGAACAACTCTCCAAGCCCGAAAAATTATATCCCGTGGCTTCCCCTGATGAAATCTACAGATATCTGATGCTATTTGACAATGAATCAACCATTCGAATTACAGAAAAAGACATCTGGAAACCTCCATTTAATGTAATAGCCAAGAGTGAATCTCCTGACAGTTTATTATACTTCGGGTATAATTCTTTTTTCTGCGGTATGTATCAGGCTTATGCAGATCATAGGCCGTTCGTTTTATCTCCGGATATGATTTGGCTACTGATTAATCAAGGTTTTGCCCAACATGTGAATGCCAACCATGAGTCTTTGAGAAAATATTTTGTAAATTTCTCCGGAAAGGAATCTTTAATTGTACAATCCCATAAGAAACTGAAAGACCCGAGTCTTTTATGGGAAGAAATTTTCCCGCAGTTTACGGAACAGATAAGAAAAGAGGTAGGAGGCCATTTGGTTGAAACACTCACTTGTAATTTCTCTACAACGACCTCTTTGGAAAAGACTGTTTCTGAAATAACAATAATGGAAACGGTAAAATCATACTTCGAGTTTATCACCATAATGATTGTTTGCGGTATTCCGGAAATCACGCTTGAAGGGACACCACAAGACTGGGAAAAAGTTTTAAATAAAGCCAGAGGACTAAAAGAATATAAACTCGAATGGTGGATTTCACAACTTGAACCTCTTTTGGAGGAGTTTGTGAAGGCATCAAAGGGAACAGTAAACCAAGAGTTTTGGCGCAATATGTTTAAATGTCATTCGCCAAAGTCATGCGGAGCTCCCGAGACTTTTGATGGATGGATCATTAAATTCTTTCCTTACGACAATGAGGGGAAAAGAAATAATCTAAAACAGATTGTGGGGCGTAAAAAGCTTCCGAGCGAGATAGTAAAAGTTGATTTAAAGTATATTGAAGCATACAATGACACCGTAATTGAAACACCACTGGAGTTGTGGTCCGGTTTCATCGGACTCAAACAAAACAATGAGAATTTTGCACTGAGACCACAAATTGGCTGGATGGTCAAAAAGAAAAACACAGACAACACCGGACTCATAAACAGATTGAAAGCCGATGCCAAAGGCAGGGGTATCAACCTTAGAGTGAAAGAGTTCCCTTCCGTCCTGCTGAAACTTGAAGAAATAAAACAGTTGGAGCTTACCTTTATTAATGAAATTGATATACCGGACGAACTGTCAAAAGTGAAAATCGAAAGGTTGAAGCTATCCGGCAGAATTACTAAAGAAGAGATGCAACGTATCAAAACTTTATTTCCCAATACCGACATTAAGATAAACGGAAGTAGAATATAACAAAAATATTACCGAGTAATTCACAGAAACATAAAAGGAATAATCTGGATTTCATATAAATAAAAAATAGGGGCTGAATTCTGCATTGAGAATTCAGCCCCCGCTATTTAATCTACCTAGAAAACAAACCTATATTTATTCAAGCCGAACCCTCATATCTACTACTGTCGGCTCTACAAAAGACTGACTACCACCGGTTTCACCACGCAAACCATTATTGGAAGTTGCGTCATTATGATTCGGCGACTGATCGAGTACATACCACACTCCGTCCCGTTGTTCGATGTCTTCTCCATTCAGCTTCCAGTAACCGACCAGACCATCTGAACCTGAATCGACAAACATCATATTTTCACGAATCTGATTCGCAGTACGGGCTACCGACCATAAACGGACTTCACTCATAAATCCGTTCCATTTACGATTCCGGTCATAGTCATAAGCATAACCGATACAGAAACGTTCGTTCAAGTCGAATGTCAGTGAGCCTACCGTCTTTTCTGCTATTTTCTCTCCATTGAGATAGAGAGTAGCCATTCCCGCAGAAGCATCGTAAGTGAACGCTACATGATACCACTGATTCAACAGGAATATGGATACATCGGGCATCTGAAGTGCAACACTTCCGGCCATTTGAAGCTCGTTATCAGGATGATTCAAGTCACCGGTACGCATAATCAAAGTACCTTCATTGCCCATAATGGTGCCCAGATTCTTCCAACGTTCGGCATAAACCAATGCTTCGTAGGTGACAGAACCCATTGTTTTATAAGCAGTCGGCAGACGTACATCAAGCCAGCCCGGATTGATACGGTATACCTTATCAATAATAATTGGTTTCCTTACTACAATATAAGTCACGCTCGAACTGCTTATCTTTTCAATGTCCGTACTGTTCACTATTACGGGCAGAATATACGTTACCCCGTCTTCCCCCTTGGTAATGTTCTTTACCGACAATCCGCAGGGATCAGCATACAGTTCGCCTGCTTTAATGGTCGAAGAAGTTCCTGTCATTTCATAGTTATCAGTCGCCAGAAGCTGTCCGGTCGTCCCGTGTTTATGATTGTAGTCATCCACAAGGTCCTGCCCTCCTACCTGATAGTTCACATTTACGTTACTCTTTACCATCGTTGAAAGCCGCGACACCAATTCGCACTCGTAGGTATCCGCTTCAACTTCCACTCTTATCACATTACTTTCAAAGTAAAGTTTCGGCTCCAACAGATCGCTTTCGCTGTCGTTGCAACCCACACTAGAGAAAGACAATGCAACTAGTGCACCTGCATATAAGATTTTGATACGTTTCATTGCTGTTCTGTATTTTCATTAGATTGATTGTCCATATATTCCTGATAAGCCTGCAGATTGATCTGTATAGCATGACGCACAAAATTGTAATCACGGGCATTATCATAGTCATTATCAAGTCGGAAAGCACCGACGCCACCTTTCGGTCCATTGGCATGGTTATAAGCAGCCTGAGTCAAAAGTACACCACCGGTAGTCCAGGATGACTCAAAGTTCTCTGTAAAGATGTGCTTACGATAGTCATAATACTCTCCACACCAGCTTTGCAAGGTACTCACTCTTCGGTCGAGATTGGAGTCGCCATACGCCTGAGTGATGAAATAGTCAAAATAAGGAGCAGATTCTTTGTTAGAGTTCCATATTTCACCGTCAATCATAAAATAGTAATACTTACCATTCGGACGCTCGGTTGCCATCGGACCAAAGTATTTTCCTATCTCTTCTACCAGATAATGCAGAAACTCACCACGCGGACCACCCCTGCGGTCTTTCAGACTGCCTACGTATCTTCCGCCGTCACCACCATTATCGGGTTCCCAGTCAATGTCCAGACCATCATAATCAGTCGCAACAATCGTGTCTACCAATGCTTTGGCATAGCGTTGAATGGCTGCGATATGGTCTTCAGCACCTTTCTCCCCACTGGTAAATCCCCAATAAGCTTCTGTTGCCTTATTGACCAGTTCCGTGATTTCCTCACTGGAAGCATTCGGGTTTTCCGCCTGTACTTTTTCTGAAACGGAAGCAGGCGTAATACCAGTTCCAATATTATGCAAAATGTAACAAACCGTGATCTTACCGCCTTTCTTCTTTTGGAAAATCTCCTTATCAGCCAGTTTCGCTTCATTCAAGCCGAATGGACCACTCCACATCGATACCATGTCGATGCTGTCTGGCAAAGAAGCCAGATATCCTTTACGAATAGGCCCTTCGGGAGACCAGTTGCTGAACCATCCGAAGAAAATAGGACGTCCGTAACCCTGACTGGTTGCCTTCCATGCACGAAGATCGACATAATACTGTGCACTTTCTTCATTGTCCATCGTGTTGTAACCGCCGATATGTTCAAAATCCTTGCTCTCTATATCGACACACGACGCAATCATTATCCCTATAACAGGAAGTATATATAATATTCGTCTTAACATTTTCATATGAATCATAGTTTAATAGATTTGATTTTTACAATCCCACCACAACTGAGTTGTTGCTTTGTCTTTATCAAGACCGCCCAAGAGCTTCAATGCTTCTTCATAATTAGCTCTATCCTCTGCCGACTGATAGAAACTTACAGGATACACCATACGACGAATACCACCTTCACGAGTAACGCCCTGTCCGCGGTTGGTCTGCACCTGATTCAGTTTCGGATAACCGGTTCTTCTCCACTCAGTCCATGCTTCGTGACCGTTCGGATACAATGCAATCCACTTCTGAATCATGATCTTCTCCAGTTTCTCTTCCGTTCCACCGCTGAAGGCAGGTGTCGCAGTAGTAGGAGCCGCAGCATTGTAACTGTAATAGGAGGCTCTCATATTATGGGCAATCGGAGTCAATCCGGAAGCCAGATAGTCGTCTACAGACGAACTGATACCATTTTCATCAAATGACGTGGCAACTCCTTGTTCGTACAGTGCTTCCGCATCACCAAATTCGCTTCCCCATCTCAACGCAGCCTCAGCTCTCAGGAAATAAACTTCGGAAGCACGCATCCAGTAAGTCGGAGTGTTCGAGGTAATATTGGGCTTGGAGAAATCGGTATAAATCGTATTTTGCTGATTGGCATTGCCGGGAGGCACCGCCTGATAGTTTTTCCCGTCAAAAGCCGCTACCGCATACGCACTGGGAGAAGCTTCAAAATAAGCACTCAGACGCGGGTCCTGATAACCCAACAAATAAGAAAACATGGAAGAGCCCATGCGACACTCATTATACTGATTGGCCAGCCACTCGATGTTGTTACGAAAGACCATTCCGGCTCCGGTACTCATCTGGGCTTCGTCTGATTTCGAAGTCATCACTCCAAATGTATGATTCAAAGCCTGACGGGCATATTTCTGTGCTGTCGTTTCGTCAGCATAACTGATACGCATTGCCAGACGCAACATCAGTGAATTGGCGTATTTCACCCATTTTCTCGTATCACCGGCATATACGGCATCATAATCGGCAACAATGGTTGCCCCTTGTTCCGCTCTCACAGTCAAAATGTCGATAGCAGCTGTCAGATCGGTAAACATAGCATTGAATGCAACTTGTTCGCTGTCGAAAGGTATCACCAGTGCAGGTTCTCCTGCATGGGTGTAAGGAATGGGACCGAAAGATTCAAGCGTTTTATGCCATGCAGATATCTTTAGAATCTGAGCCAAAGCAAAGATTTCCGGTGTTTCGGTCTTTTCGGATTCTTGTTTTATCTTTTTCCAGGAAGACAGCAGTGTCGTATATGAATTGGTATAAGTAGCCGCCACCCAATTGTCCTGCAAGTAATAGGTAGTATTATTACTGCCGCTATACCAGTTATTGTTCTGTCCGAAAAATCCGCTCCACGAATCGGCTGACAGATTATATGCAACCTGATACTGGTTGATGGCATCCGTATCGTCAGCCTGAGTTCCTACGGTGACTACAGCTCTTTGCATCGCTGTTACAGCACCTCCGACAGCAACACCATCTCTTATGCCCATTTCGTCGGTCATCTCGAACGGATTGGTGTTTAGCTCTTCAAAGTCACAAGCAGTAAAGAGCGACAAAGCGCAGATTCCTGCTAATAGTTTATATTGATTTATCTTTTTCATGAGGTCAGTTATAATTTAAATTTAATACCGAAACCGAAACTTCTCACACTCGGCTGCATAAAATAGTCATTACCTTGACCGTAAGTTCCTACGGACGGAGTCAGTTCCGGATCATGCGGAGCTTTGCTGTAGAGCATCCAAGGGTTATTGGAAATGAATGACAAAGTAACATCTTTCAGCACATTCTTAAACCAAAGGTCGGGGAACCTGTAACTCAAAGTCAGCTCTTGCAGACGGATATTGGTTGCACTATACACATAATATCCGGAAGTGGTATAGTCACCCGTACCTATCAGCTGATAATACGATTGTGCATCCACTCTCCCTTGTCCGGGCAGTAAGACACCGCCTGCATCGCGTGCTTCGGCAGATGCTTTGGATACTCCGAAGCGATCGAGAATAGCTTGAGTAGAGGAAGTTACCACACCACCAAAACGTCCGTTAATCAGGAAGCTGAGTCCGAATCCTTTGTATGACAGCGAGTTGCTCCATCCCAGATTAAAGTCCGGTGACGTCTTGCCCAAGAAAACGGGTTCACCTTGTTCGAGTCCGTACGAACCGTCTTGTTTGATTTCAACATACCCCTGACTGTCTTTCTTCAGGAAAGTATTGGCATATATATCGTTGATGCTGCCGCCGACTTTTAATATAACGCGTCCATTGTCTTTCCTTACTTCCGGCACGTTGATAGGCTCGGGACTCATGTCGGTACGATAGTTTTCCACCATTTCTTTGATTTCGTTGACATTGCGCGAGAAGGTCAGATTGGAGGAGAAGCTAAAGTCTCCGAAGCTGTCTCTGTATCCCAACGATGCTTCCCAACCGTGATTTTGTACATTACCAGCCTGCAAATAGATTTGTTTGTAACCCGAAAATTCCGGCAAATCGCCAATAAAGGTCTGATTGTATGTATTCGATTTATAGTAAGTAACTTCGGCACTCAGTTTATTCCATAAACGTACACTCAATCCCAATTCATAAGAACGGGTACGTTCTGCCTTGAAATCAGTAAAAGGATAGATGCCTGTGGGAGCCAGTGCACCACCGATAATCGGAGTGGTCACAGTTCCCGGAGTAAGTCCCGACTGTGATACCGGAGAACCGACTTCCGTATAAGACCCGCGTACCTTTAAATAGGAAATGAACTCGGGCAGTTTCACCATTTCAGAGATAATACCGGACAGACCTACCGAGGGATAGAAAAAGGATTCTTCGCTGGTGTTTACCAACCGGGAGTTCCAGTCATTACGACCTGTCAATGTAAGATAAAGCATACTTCTCCAGCCCAGTTCGACGTTGGCAAAGATAGCGTGATTACGTACGCGACTGTCACCTCCGTCTTCCGAGATACGACCGTTGGAAGGGTCGATGTTGCTGGCGGCAAACAGGTTTGTTACTCCGAGCAAGGTTCCTTTGTAGCCTCTTGCCAGCGACCAGTAGTTAGAGTAGCTATAACCCAAGTTGGCAGAAATATTAAAATCGTTGAACTGCTTGTTGATATTTAACATAAAGTCGGCATACTCCTGACGGTCTTTGTAATTGCTGTAATCATACAGACCTTTCTTTCCTTCGGCAAATTTCTGATCGGAAGTAGCATAAACCTTACGTTCAAACTGAACATGAGTATCGTCCATACGATAACGTCCGGCAAGATTCATCCAGTCGGTGATCTTATAGCTCAGACCGACATTAAACATATAACGGCTCTTCTCGTTCGTTGCGATGTTGCGATAAGCAGTCCAGTACGGATTCTGCGAACCATAGGTTGCATCGGCAATCGGCCAATACTGTATCGGAATATTGCGGCTCTGGTCATAACGCTCGAAAGTCTTGATATCTTCGAAGTCTTCTCCACGGGGGAAAAGGTAGGCAGAAATCACCGGATTCCAGTATTGTCCCTGCGATACCATGTTTTTATCTTCCTGTTTCACATAGGACGCTCCTAAATCCAACTGCAATTTATCGTCCAGAAAAGTGGCTGTATTGCGAATGGTGAAGTTCAGACGGTCATAAGAATTGTTGGGAACAATACCTTTTGAATTGGTGGATGAAACCGAAGCAAAAGTTTGATTCTGCTTTGTACCGGTAGACAAGGTCAACGAGTTGATAAAGTTGGTTCCGGTGTTGAAGAAATCACTCTTGGGATCATACGAATTCGGACGGGCCAGTTTGTCACCCCAGCTTTCGAACATACCTTCTTTATTTCCATACGTGTTCTGGAATTCGGGCACCATGTACGCTTTGCTGAATTCGGATGAAGAAGAAAATGATATCTGTAATTTGCCTTCCTGTCCTTTCTTAGTAGTAATCAGAACGACACCATTTGCCGCACTACTACCATACAAAGCAGCAGCCGAAGGTCCGCTCAGAATAGAGATACTCTCGATATCTTCCGGATTGAAATCAGCAATACCTTCCGTTCCGGCTTTGCCTTCACCCATGATACCACTATCTGTGTTTCCCATATTAGTATTAAACAAAGGGATACCGTCTACTACATACAGTGCATTGTTGTCGCCTTCGATAGATTTAGCGCCACGCATAACGACACGCGTCGCACCACCGACACCACTACCACTCTTGTTGATACTTACACCGGCTATCTTACCATTCAGTGAATTGATGAAGTTGGCATCTTTAATGCCGGTTATATCCTCGCTTTTTATCTGCTGCACATTGTAAGACAGTGCCTTTTCTGCCCGCTTGATACCCAATGCCGTCACGACTACTTCGTCCAGCACTTCCGTATCTTGTTTCATTGTAATCGGGTAAAAGTCCTTATTGGAAACAGCAATCAGTTGAGTTGCATATCCTATATAAGATATTTTCAAACGGGCATTACCGGGACTTTTAATCGAAAAGTTTCCGTCAAAGTCTGTAATCGTCCCTGTAGAACTGCCGTCCACAGAGATATTTACTCCGATCAGGGGTTCACCATTCTCATCGGTTACTTTCCCTTTGATATCTTTGACAGATTGTGCAGCTGCCGGTTTCTTCTCCGTAACTATAATATAATTACCTTGAATCTGATAAGAGAAACCTGTTCCTTTCAAGATTGCGTCGAGTGCAGTAGTCACCGATACGTCTTCCAAGTTAAGATCGGCAATTTTCTTTCCCTTCAATTCGGAATCACTATAATTTATAGACATCTTCGACTGTCTTTCCACAGTTTTCAATGCATCTACTACAGTGATATCTTTCTGCTGGATAGTAATTTTACTATCACTTTGAGCAAAAGCAAGGGTCTGCATCAATAATAGACCTAAAAAAATGAGAAAGACTCGCTTTTGAACAACATTATCTGCTCTTTTTTCGTAAATTTGTAGCATCTTTTTAGTATTAGTTAATTGGTTATTATTCTATGATCAATTGAAATAGCGTCGAGATACGCTAATATTAGAAGGACAATGATTTCACATCCGGGAGAAACGGCCATTTCTTCCGGATACTTTTTTGCATAGTACATTAAGTTAAAAAAGGTTCAACAATCGTTTTTCTATATTTTATCAGTTATATAGCATTTATTCCCCTTAATTATATATTTCACATCCCCTGCCACCTGCGTTATTATCTTCATCACCTCTTCCAAAGTGGCTTGCTGTTGGAAACGGAAACTATACGATTTATTGTTCAGGCTGTGAAGGCTATAAACAAAGGTATAGGGAAATTTGCGTTCGAGACTCGTAAAAATCTCATCGAGATGCATATCACTGAAAACCAGTTCTCCACGCTGCCAGGCAGTCACATCCTCTATCCGAGGCGATTGGAGGCTACGTTTCCGGGTCTGTTTATTATACGTTATCTGCTCATTGGGTTTAAGTATTACATTAGATATCAGATTATTAAATTCTACCTTCACACTACCTTCCAGCAGAGTTGCAATCAGTTCATTGTTCTCCGGATAGGCATTCACGTTAAACTCTGTACCTAAAGCTGTTATTTGAAAATCATTGGCTTTCACTATAAAAGGATGTTTTTCATCCGGCTTTACCTGGAAATTTGCTTCGCCAATCAAATATACACTTCTGGTCTTACCGGCAAACTGCTCCGGGTACAGTAAGGTGCTTCTCGAATTTAGCATCACCCGGGTACCATCGGGCAATGTAAGTTCACGTATTTCCGCCGTTGGTATGAAACATTCTACCAAGTCTTTTTGCAGTTTGTCTTTCTCCAACATCAGATAGATAGAAACAGACGATACTGCCAACAGGAAAATAGCTGCTGCTCTCCATATAAGTAACTGATACTTTTTACCGGAACCGACAGACTGCATTCCCAGATTTTGTTGCATCCGTAATATGGACTGTTGCATTCCGCGAGGTACTTTCTGTTCTCCCGCTTGTTGCCACAACGTGTGAAGTGCTTCTTTTTTTTCTTCCGCATGATTGTCGTCAGCCAACCATCGCTGCACTTTTCTACGCGTAGCCAATGAATACTCATTATGCCCGAATAACTCTATGATCTGTTGAATATAGTTTTTCATCATTAATTTCTTCCTTTATACACTAAATACAACTAAAAGAAAAACACTACTTAAAGGAAAATAGAAAAAATAAAAATAGAAGCACTTTTTTTAGTTCTATCAGTGCTAAATACACCTGGTGCTCTACCGTACGGATGGAAACATTAAGCTTTTCTGCGATTTCTTTATAACTTAATCCCTTAAAACGACTCAGCTCGAATATTAACCTTCGCCGTTCAGGCATTTTTTCCAAAGTCAGGCGAACAACCAGCAACATTTCTTCATAATATATATTATTAAGGGCATCTTCCCCTTCTATCAATTCATGAAGTACTGTTTTCTCAAGGTATCCTTCCTGATATTCCCGTTCGATTTGCTGATGCTTGAAGATATTCAGAATAATGTTTCTGGTCATTATAAAGAGGTAGTTATCTAATTCATTTTCATTGTCAAGCCATATTTCCGGTTGTAACCAAAGCTTACAGAAAATATCTTGAGCAACATCTTCAGCATCAACTTCCGACTTAAGCAACAGCTGGGCATAATTCTTTACTTTCGGAAAATTAGAAATAAAAAAACGCTGAAACTTCAGCTCAATTTGGTTAACATTATTTTCCATATCCGCTAAGATTATTATCGATTACAAGTATAAAAGTAGACATTCTCAAAGATTAGAACATAATAAAGATATATTATTAATACTTGTTTGCATATATTTATAATTATTCCGTATATAAAACAAAAACACATAAATATTGACAATACCAAATAGCCATATTATCATACCAAAAGAGAATAGAGTGATAGGATGTATAAGAAATTGACTTTGTATTTAAAAAGAGATAAAATAAAGGATCAACAATAAAAAGGGGAGTAAAAGAGAAAAACTGCAAAAAGAAAAAGCTCTGATAATCAGAGCTTTCATTTGTTTTTTTTAAGTGGAGCTGGAGGGTGTCTCTCGAACCTTTTTATAAAATCTCACAGAACATCAAATATCATATAATCAGTTATTTATCTCTTTCTTTCATTAATCTAAATATCTCTTAATATCATTGTATATCTCATTTTTCGGGTGTATTTTTGGGTGTCATTTTCAAACACACCCAATTATGAATATTAAAAGAAATATCATTTTTGCACCGGAAAGCCGCAAAAAAGACGGTATTCCAGTTACAAAGAATGTGCCAATCCGTATGCGTGTTATCTTTGCCAGTCAGCGTATCGAATTTACAACGGGATATAGAATTGATGTAGAAAAATGGGACACAGACAAGCAACGGGTTAGAAACGGTTGTACCAACAAACTAAAGCAAAGTGCATCCGAAATCAACGCAGAACTATTGCGGCAATACACCGAAATACAGAATGTGTTCAAAGAATTCGAGGTGCAAGATGTAATACCCACCCCTGCACAAATTAAAGAAGCGTTCAACCTAAAAACAAAAGAGGAAAAAAAAGAAAGCCATGAAGAAAAGCAGAAGGTTGAATTGGATTTCATGAAAGTTTTCAATGAATTTGTTGCAGAATGTAGCAAACAAAATGACTGGTCTTCCTCAACCCTCAAAAAGTTTGCAACAGTCAAAAAACACATTTACACATTTGACCCTAATACTACGTTTGACAGTTGGACGGAAAAACATTTCAATGACTATATAGAATTTTTACGTACAGAAAAAAACATGCGCAACACTTCCATTGCCAAACAAATCAAGTTCGTAAAATGGTTCTTACGTTGGGGTAATCGAAAAGGGTATCACCAAAACATGGCTTATGATAAATTCACGCCTAAAATGAAAAGTGCACCAAAAAAAGTGATATTCCTCACCCAAAATGAAATAAATAAACTAAGAACCTGCCCAATACCACCAACAAAGAAATACCTTGAAAGAGTAAGGGATGTATTGCTATTTTGCTGTTTCACAGGATTACGTCACTCCGATGTGTATAATTTGAAACATAGTGACGTTAAAAACGGTCACATCGAGGTTATTACCATAAAGACAGCAGACAGTCTTATTATTGAATTAAATGATCACAGCAAGGCAATACTCGAAAAGTACAAAGATGTGCCGTTCCCTAATGACAAGGCATTGCCAGTTGTAAGCAACCAAAGAATGAACGAATTTTTAAAAGAACTGGGACAACTGGCAGAAATAGATGAACCAATACGAGAAACATATTATAGAGGAAATGAACGAATAGACGAAGTTACACCTAAATACGCATTGTTAAGTACCCACACTGGAAGACGAACATTTATTTGTAATGCTTTGGCGCTTGGGATTCCAGTACAAGTAGTAATGAAATGGACGGGACACAGCGATTACAAAGCGATGAAGCCCTATATTGATATAGCGGATGAGATTAAAATCAATGCCATGACTAAATTTAATCTGATATAACTATGGACGAAAGAATAACATCAATGATACCCCGCTACGGGAAACTCAACAAGATATACACCGAAATAATGTCCGGAGGCAGTTTCTCTTTTGAGAAGCAACAGTTCATTTCCGGTTTTTACAGAGAGTACGGGGACACGCAGACCTTTGAAACCGCACTTATCAGCCTCATACTTGAAATGGACGCTACACACTATTCCGTACTCCTGAACAGCCTGAAACGTGAGATTGAGAACAATATATCGACCTACAATACCTGCAAGGAGTTTTTCGACCGTCTCGATACCGGATATGTCTGCCGACAGCATGAAAGCCGTTTTGACTGGGGCATTGACAGACAGATGAAAGTCACAAATGAATATTACCGGGAACTCATGGAAGCCAACGGCTCTTTGGAGGCGGTAGGTTTCAGGGAGCACGACCGTCAGGAAGAGGAGCTTTTGGAAAGAAGGTACGAACGGTGCAAACGGGAATACGACAAGGAGAAAGCCAGGCTGGACGAACTGTACAAGCAAAAGGAGCAGGCAAAGCGTGAAGCCCTGCAATGCCTGAAAAACCATTGCGGGGATATTTGCAGGCTGAGCGGCTCACTATTGGCTATCCTTGAAAAATACCTGACAGACCAAAAGAAAAAGGAGGGAGAAGAAAAGGAAGCTGTCACCGCACAGACAACCCCGCCCACCTACTTCCCCATGAAACTCTTGTCAGCCGTTTACGAAAAATGCAACGGTGAGCAGTTCGAAGCCGTTTCCGAATTGGACTTCTACGCCAACATGAACCTGCAACCATACGAAAGCAGACTGAAAATAAGACCGAGGGAGAAGGCACGTGTATGCTATCTCATTTTCCTTATGGGTGAAACGCTACCCAAGCCGGACAGAGAAAAATGGAAAGAGGACATCATGAACCTGCTGGGAATAGACGATACATACTACAAGTCAAAATACAAAGAGCCCGTTTCCGATTTTCCCAGTGACAGCAATCAGGAATTTGCTAAGGAAATGCGGTCAATATTCCGATAGCCGATGATATGTCCCGACATTCCACGACACAACCACTTTTACCACTCAAAATAATTTCTACCACTTTTTATTACTTACTGATATTTAACAAGATAGCGTGATACCCCAATCACGCTATCCACATCCTTACCACTCGTACCCGGGACTAACTTTGCACTGTTCGAACGAGGTAAAAAGCCCACGCGCAGGGCTTACAGTGTAAACTTAATCATATCAAGAAAATGGAAGTGAAAGAACTTTTATCAAAACCCGTATGGCAGATGACGGGCGAGGAATTCATATTCCTGAACCGCCATGCCTTGCAGGAAAAAGAAATGGGAGCAGCGCAGCCCGTAGCCAACAAGGACAAGAAATACGTGTACGGGATAGGCGGCATAGCCCGGCTGTTCGGGTGCAGCATACCCACCGCAAACCGTATCAAGAAAAGCGGAAAGATAGACAGAGCCGTCACGCAGATAGGACGCAAAATCATCGTCGATGCGGACATGGCACTGGAACTGGCAGGACACAAAAACGGGGGACGCAGATAAGGAGGCAGGCTATGGAGTACAGAGAAAGAAAAGAGGTCACGCCCGAAGAGGCGGTGATACTATGGCAAGCCTCACGGCTCGACCTTTCGGATGACTACGAGAAGGCACCCGAAATCCTGAAAGTGCGGGGCTCCGTCATAGGCACGCTGGGCAATTTCAGTGCGTCAATCGGAAAAGCCAAAAGCAAGAAAACATTCAATGTTTCCGCAATCGTGGCGGCTGCGCTGAAAAACGGAACGGTACTAAGCTACACGGCTGAACTGCCCGAAAACAAGCGGAAAATACTCTATGTGGACACCGAGCAAAGCACCTACCACTGCGCAAAGGTGGCAAAACGGATATTGCGCATGGCGGGACTACCCACAGACAGAAACCATGAAGACCTTGAATTTCTCGTCCTAAGGAAATACACGCCCGAAGAGCGTATAGCAATCGTAAGGGAGGCAATCTACCGAACCGAGAATGTAGGGCTGGTAATCATTGACGGAATACGGGACATGGTGTATGACATCAACAGTTCCGGCGAGTCCACAAGAATTATCTCCCTACTGATGACATGGACGGGGGAAAGGAATATCCACATCCATACTATCCTGCACCAGAACAAGGGGGACGAGAACGCAAGGGGGCACATCGGAACCGAACTCAGCAACAAGGCGGAAACCGTACTGCAAGTGGAGAAGGACAGCAAGAACCCCGACATAAGTACGGTCAAAACCGCACATATCAGGGCGGTGGATTTCGAGCCGTTCGCATTCCGTATCAATGAGGAGGCACTGCCCGAACTGCTGGACGGCTATCAGTTCAAGGAGAAGGAGCCGGGCAAAGGGAGGAGGAAATTCGACCCGTACAAGGATGTCACCGAGCAGCAGCACCGCATCGCACTGGAAGCGGCATTCACCCTGAAAGACGAATACGGCTACAAGGAACTCGAAAGGGTATTGAGGGAAACCTACGCCTCTGTCGGTGTCATGCTTGGCGGAAACAGGGTGACAGACCTCATTACCGTATTGAAGAACAAACGGATGATCGTGCAGGAGAACGGCAGGAAATACACCTTCAAACCCGATTTCCACTATTAGCGGTATTGCATGGAAACCACTTTACTTTAGTCACGTACTATATATATACGGAAATAAAGTAAAGTGGATATAGCCCGTAATATATAGAAAAGGTACGGGCAAAAACAAAAAAGACATTTGCACCACTTGACAAGAAAAACAGCATGACAGCCCGGAAACCGCTTTACTTTAGTCAGGGTGCATATATATAGCGAAGTAAAATAAAGCGGATGCAGCTCACAACATGCAAAAAGTACGGGCGAAAAGAAAAAACAATGTCCACTTAAACAGAAACCCACATGAATACGAATGAAGCGAAGCAGATACGCATAGAGGAATATCTGCACAGTCTTGGCTACAACCCAGTAAGACGGCAGGGAGACAGCCTATGGTACAAGTCACCGTTCAGGGACGAGCAGGAACCGTCCTTCAAGGTGAACGTGGAACGCAACCTATGGTACGATTTTGGCGCGAGCAGGGGCGGGAACATCATCGCACTGGCGCAGGAGCTCTACGCGTCCGACAGCCTGCCCTACCTCTTGGAACGGATAGCGGAGCAGGCACCAAACGTGCGCCCGGTCTCCTTCTCTTTTGGCGGGCAACCACTCTCTAAACCGAGTTTCCGGCAGTTAGAGGTGGTGCCGCTTTCTTCCCCCGCCCTATTGTCCTATCTGCGGCAAAGGGGGATAAATACGGAACTGGCAAAAAGAGAATGCAGGGAGGTGCGCTACCTGACTGACGGCAAACCCTACTTTGCCGTCGGCTTCCCCAACCGTTCGGGAGGCTACGAAATACGCAACAAATTCTTCAAGGGCTGTATAGCCCCGAAAGACATCACACACATACGGCAGGAACAGCCAAAGGAATCCTGCTACCTCTTCGAGGGCTTCATGGACTACCTTTCCTTCCTCACCCTGCGGCTGGAAAGGTGTCCTGCCCGCCCCGACCTTGACGGGCAGGACTACATCGTACTGAACTCGACTTCCAACCTCTCCAAAGCAATCCGACCATTGGGCGGTTACGGGCTCATCCACTGTTTCCTTGACAACGACAAGGCGGGAATGGAAGCCGTTCAGGAACTGCGGGAGGAATACGGGCTACGCATCCGGGACGCATCGCACATATACGGAGGCTACAACGACCTGAACGACTTCCTCCGGAGTAAACAGAACGAACAACCCGAACGGCAGCAGGAGAAGCCGGAGAGGAAAGGCAAAGGTTTCAGGATGTAACCGCACGTGCACCGGACGACTTTTGAAAAAGTCATAGCTCATTAGGGCTTTTTCTTGACGCAATGCACGCATCGCTAAAAAAGCCCCAATGAGCAAAAGGGACGCCGCCCCTTTTGAAACCCCGGAGCCATGCGGCATGGAAGCAAGGCAGGGGAAGTATTAACCGAAAAAATATATTACAGTTATGGGATATGCAGTTTTGCATTTGGAAAAGGCGAAAGGTGCGGACGGTGCAATGTCCACACACATAGAGCGTACCATTCATCCGAAGAATGCAGACAGAACACGAACGCACCTGAACCGGGAACTGGTGCGGTTTCCCGAAGGGGTGAAAAACCGAACGCAGGCGATAGCACACCGGATAGAAACGGCAGGTATCAGACGCAAGGTGGGCACCAATCAGGTGAAGGCAATCCGGGTACTGCTCACCGGAAGCAACAAGGACATGAAACAAATGGAAGCGGACGGACGACTTGACGGCTGGTGCAACGACAACCTGAAATGGCTACGGGAAACATACGGGGAGCAAAACCTCGTATCGGCAGTCCTGCACATGGACGAGAAGACACCGCACATACACGCCACTATCGTACCGATAGTGACGGGAGAACGCAGGAAAGCCAAACAAGACGAACAGAACGGGAAGAAAAAATACAGAAAGAAGAACCCGCAGGATGTACGGCTGTGCGCTGATGACGTAATGGCAAGGCACAAGCTGAAACACTATCAGGACACTTATGCACAAGCCATGAACAAGTACAGTTTGCAAAGAGGTGTGGACGGCTCACTGGCAAGACACGTTTCCACCTCACAATATTACAAGGAACTGGTGGAACAGCAGGACAGCCTGCAAGAGAACATAGAAGCCCTGCTGGGGCTGGAAGAGGAAGCGCAGAAGAGGTTGAAGCAAGTAAAGAGGGAAATCAACGTGCAGAAGATGAAAGGTGCGGCGGTAAACGCCACCACAGTCATAGCGGACGGGGTGAGTTCTCTTTTGGGCGGCAGCAAGGTCAAGAGGCTGGAAGCGGAGAACGAAAATTTGAAGCGAGACATTGTAGATCTGCAAAAGCAGGTACAAGCCGAACAGAGGGAGCAGACAAAAATGGAGAACCGCCACAACAGCGAGATAATCAGGATAGACCGAAGTTACCAGCAGAAAATTGCAGGGTATGACAATAGGCTGAAACAGATAGACACCTATTTCCCTATCGTAACGGAACTGCTGCCCATAGCCGAACAATGCCGGGAAGTGGGGTTCACCGAAGAACTGACAAGGCAAATCGTCAGCCTGCAACCCGTGGAGTTCAAGGGAAGGCTCTATTCAAAAGAACACAAGGAGAAGTTCAGGACGGAGCATTCAACGGCAACCGTAGAGAGAAATCCGCAGGAGAAAGGAAAGTTCCGGCTGTGCATTGACGGAATGCCGATACTTGAATGGTTTAAAATGAAGTTTCAAGAGCTCAAAGAGAAACTGGGTGTAGGCTACACCCAAAAAGAGGAAAACATACCCAAAAGGGGATTGAGGATGTAAAGCGTAATAAAAAATAAGGGGCTTTGGTTTCATTTATTCAGCTGTTTTTCATATTTTTGCACTGGATTGAGTGTGTTCTTTCCAAGACATATTAGAATTTTTAGAAGCGTTATGCTTATCTTGTAGATGAAAACGTAGGAAATTTTCAAAGAGTACAAGGATAGCATAGTGGTTCTCACGCTATAGGCGTGGGCTGCTATATCCATATCTGTACTCAAGGTATTTTCCTACGACCTTCATCTAAGACGTGGCATGTAGGCCCACGCTTCTTTTTGTATAACTCTGCTTAGTAGGGTCTCAGGCGGCTATGTATGAAACCAACAACATGATTTCACAAGATGAATTTTCTTTATTTGACCCTCAAAAAACGAGAGCTTCAGTCTTACCTGATAAGCCCGGTAACTATATCATAGTATTACGTAGTACGTCCTCATTGCCCATAAAAGTGCAAATTTCCACTACTCCCATACTAACCTCTTTTCAGCACAAAAAAGAAAAATACAATGTCGTGTATGTAGGCAAAAGCAGTAAAAGTCTGCGTATTCGTGACTATAAACAACATTTCACTGGCACTGCCGGAAATTCCACAATTCGTAAATCATTAGGATGTTTATTGGGATTCAAACTGATTCCAAGAGACATTAACTCTCCCCAAAACGGAAAAACTACATTTGGTGAATTTGACGAGCGTACACTGACCGAATGGATGAAAGACAACCTGCTACTTTTTTATTATGCAAATAATGATTATGCAAATGTTGAAAAAGAATTGATTCGCACATATAATCCCCCTCTTAACTTGCAAGGAAATTTCAATAAAACTAATCTTGATTTCCGCAAGGAGCTTTCTGCGCTTCGTTCATGCACTTCAGCGAAACAAGCCCCAATACCAAATAACCAATTAAAACTAAATACTTATCCACAACAAATGCAATGCAGCAATTGTGGTATAAATCTAACAATTGATGAAGGGTTAAAAAATGAGGAGTACATTAAATGCCTTTCTTGTGGTTGTATTATTCAAAATCCCACCTACATACAAAATAAAAAAAATAAAGAACGCCGACAATGGATAGCGGTATTGATTTTTCTTGTTGTGGTTATAATTTTTAATATTTCAAGTAGAGAATACAGCACTTCTTCAAAGGGTAACAATAGAATCGAAAACTACGGGAGCAACAAAGGACCATCTCAAACAAAAGCTATGGCAGGAGTAAGGGTCTATCTTAAACGGCATTATCTTAAAGACCCTGACAGTTATGAAGGAATAAGTTGGGAAGCCTTTGGTATATATAATAAAGACAATAATACTTATTTTGCTCTTCATAAATATAGGGCTAAAAACAGTTATGGCGGTTACGTAGTGGAAGAAAAACTTTTTGTATTGGATTCTGACGGGAATGTTATAAAAGTTGTAGATGACATGAATGAAGTCATTAATGGTTATTGATATTTCCAATGAACAAACAATGAAGTTATGAAGGAGCAAAATGCTGAAAGACTTTCTGAATATGAGAAAGCCCAAATAGAGTTTGCAAAAGGTAAAGCGGAGTTTCTACAAGGATGTGGCGGTTGCCTGATGATTCCAATCATCATTATCATTCTACTTTGTATAGTAATTTTAATAGGTCTAATCGCTTCTCCTTTTATGGATTAATCAAAAAATTTAATTCTAACTTAAATAATATAGCATCATGAAAAAAATTATTACTTCTATTTTCATTTTGATGTTTTATCTTGGTTGTTCACCATCACAGAAGGATGTACTATTTGCAAACGCTTCCGATGAACAAATCATAGAATGGGGTAAACAGTACGTAGTCCATTCCATTGAGGATAGTTTAAAGGAAGGAGAAAGTTACAAAATAATGGAATGGATTTTGGCAGAAAAAAAGACAAGTATTCCCGTTGAAGTATGGCAAATGGATAATACATATAAAAAAGATTCAATACCAGGATGCACCAAGCTATTAGATACACGAGGTATTTTTGATGAACTCGCATTTATAGGAAACGGTGATAGCGCATTTGTAGCTTTCGCTGTTGCATATACAATAAATGAAAAGAATGGGAACTGCTCATTCTTAGAAAAAACATTTACCCTCGATAAAAACGGTAAAGTATCAAATTGCAGCGATTACCTCAGCCCTTCTCAAAAGATGAAACAAACAGAAGAAAAATTCCACAAAGCTTTGGAACAACTGGGACCTTTTCTCATTCAGGCGGTAAAGGAAGGTGCCGCTATGGCAGGCAAAGATACAAGTGGCATAACAAATGTGACGATTAATGGAAAAACATATTCCGAATAACTTATAATATGACGTATTATGAAGAAAAATGAACGTATTTCAAGTATCAACAGTGTATTGCAAGATTATTTTACGAAACATCCTCAAAGCGAAATGACTCTTGCAAAAGAGTTTATGCATCTTTTTATAAAGAATGGCATTTTCAATAAAGATTATAAGGAAGGTTTACCCATTCGAAAAATTCTGAGAGCTTTGGATGATGAAAATTCATTAGACAAAATCCCCTACGTTCATGCCGAAAGGAAACCTAAAATTACTAATTGGTATTTTCGCCCTTTGTTTTTATCGTTTGTAATATTTATGGGTACGCTTTCGAGTTGTTCTTTTAAGTCAAATACCGATTTTCCTGAAGTGACCCATGTAGCTTTCCAAAAAGAAAAACATGGGAAATGGGGCATGGTTGGAGTTGATGGAAACATCTTGTTTGAAAACAAATTTGATAAAAGACCGTCTTATGCAGTAAATGGAGTGTTTAGAGTTTGGGATTATGATACAAATCAATATCTTTACTATTCCGCAACTCCAACTCCTAAATTAATAGGGACTCCAAAAGGTTATAAGCAAGGAGGTGTATGTAGTGAGGGAATAATCCCAGTTGTGTCTACGGATGAACGTATTCACTATTTAACAGAAACGGGAGAAACTGCTTTTTATTTGCTTCCGTATCAGGGGAAGGAATTCTTATGTGTATCTCCGTTCTTTACGGAGCAACGTGCTTGGTTTCGATTAGAAAATCGTAAATGCGGATATATAGATCCACAAGGCAATGTTGTGATAGAACCTATTTATGATAACGCTTTCCCTTTCCATGAAGGAAAAGCTATTGTATATAACAAAGAAGTTGACAAATGGTTAGTTATCGACCCCAATGGAAAAGAATTATTTGAAGCCAGTTCCAATGGATACCAACAATATTCATACACTTTTTTTGAAAACGGATATTGTTTAATAGAAAACTTCTTACTCAATGAAAAAGGCGAAAAAGCACAGAGATTCCCCTCTAATATTTATAGTATTTCACCTTTCATTGACAATGTCGCTTTATTTCAAGACAGTAAAACTGGATTATGGGGACAACTTAACATACAAGGAGAAAGCATTGTAGAGCCTAAGTATTCGCGAGCTTTAGGTATTGTAGGTGATTGGATATATGTTGCTGATACAATTGCTAATTTAAAAGATGACTGGGATAATCAATATATGAATGTATATGCAATAAATTCTAAAGGTGAGATTAAAAATAAAATAGAAAACGTTTCATGTTTTTACCCATTATCCCAATATATCATAATGGCAGAAAATGAGAAATATTACTTTGCTAACAAGAAAGGGAATCCAGTAGACAACAACTCTTATTACAAAATTTCAGTTCCCCCATTTACAAATTCCCCCAGTTACTCATCCTTTTGGTCTTCTTTAATAGCACCTCACTCCTTGTCTGATTATGATGCTTGGGGAGTTGTAACCAATTATATAGATGAAAAGAAAACATTGGCGTCAATATTTGATAAATTAACATCCGATGGCATTGATAGTTTAAAAATGGGTCAACCTATTTCAAGAATTATGGATTTATACAATATAAAACAAATGCCAGCAAGTGGGATGGTTGACTTGCATAACAGAGATTGGGGTATAAATCAAGTTTTTGCAACATATTCCGTCGGCATTCTTTATGAATGTAAGTGTGTAATTGTGATTAAAGTAGAGATTAATGCGAATGCTTCACCGATAGGTGATAATCCTCAAAAATTATTTGATGCTATACCACAATATCTTACAGAAACTTTGGGACTAAAAAGGGAAGATGAAAACCTTTATCGCTCTAAAGATGCTTGTTATGATATTGTTTATTGTAAAGGAGAAAATTCGTTCTTTTTAATGTCTAAAGCGATGACAGAGGAATAGTTAAGAAATATTCATGTATCATCGAACACTTAAAAATATTCCCGCACAGGACATCAAATTCTGTACGGGAATACTTTTATACATAAAAAATAATTATCTAAGTATTGTGGACCTGGGGAGAATCGAACTCCCGTCCAAACGAGGAAACCATATGCTTTCTACATGCTTATCTTTGCCTAAAATTTTCGAACATAAGCAAGACCAAAGCCACCAACTTATGCCTTATCCTCTAAAGTTTCGTAAGAGTTACGAGGAAAAACTCAAACTATTCCCGATTTTACTGTGCCACTTTATCAAACGCTTCGGAACAAGAGCTTTTGAGTGACATCTCGTTTCTACCACTTTGGCGGAAATAAAGCTAATCTACTATACTTCGATTAAGCAGCGAGAGCATAATTTTCGTTGCCAGATAAATTTTTGAAAACTGGGATTATAGTGCCAATCAACCACGCACTGCATGCTTACATACCATTCCAACTCGCTGTCAATTCCAGTCAAGCCCAAAATGATTTTGCAAAGATAACGTTTCTTTATTACTTAAACAAATCCATAGATTAGTATCTTTGTATATTAGAAAATATCATACTGTTAATTTATTTAAGAAATAGACTATCATTCAATATAAAGAATGATAAATAAACATCTGCCACATTAAACCGGGTGTAAATTAGGGTGTATTATTCATAACTACCTAATAATCAACATCTATTGTGGAGCTGGAGGGAATCGAACCCTCGTCCAAACGAGGAAATCATAAGCTTTCTACATGCTTATCTTTGCCTAAATTTTCGTGCAGGAGCAGAACCAAAGCCATCAATTCCTGCCTTATCCTCTAAAGTTTCATCAAAAACGCGAGGCCGCTTCTGACTATCCCCGATGTTACTGCACCACTGAACCGGAATGCTTCGGAGCAACAGCTTCCGAGTGATGTCTCGTCCTGGCACCTAGTGCCTGGATTAAGCTAATCTACTGTGATTCGATTAAGCAGCAAGAGCGTAATTAGTTTCGCCAGATAAAGTTTTGATAACTGAGATTTAAGTGGAAATTACCGACCCACTGCATGCTTACCTACCATTTCTGCCCGCTGTCAAATCCAGTCAACCCCATGACTTTGTAACGGTCTGAAAATCAAAAGAGAACAATCGTTATTTTATATTTGAGAAACAAATAAGGGATAAATAATACATCATATCCTTTCAATAATCCTGTTTTCTTTGGCACAAAGATACATATTCTTTTGTTACTAACCATCATATATTTGCAAATATTAGCCGATGATATGCTATCCGGTATACAGAGATATATCATGAGCGGAGGCAGACTTGGCTCCCAGACATACAACATTTGTAGGCCCGGTTATTTCCAACTTACCAACATTATCCGTACATTTGTGGAATATAATAAATACTATCAACCCCAAAAAAGCAATGGAAGAACCATTTGATTATTCTCAAGTACCTTTCACATTCGGAATGTGCGCTGCCGAAAATTGCCCGCAAGCCTCGACTTGCCTGCGACAGATAGCTTTAAAACACGCCCCTGCAAACAAAGTTTTTCTGCCAATTATGAATCCAAACCATATAAAGGGCATAAAAGGAAAATGTGACTATTTCTGTTCGAACGAAAAGGTGCGCTACGCCAAAGGATTCATGTGCACAATAAATGCACTCACAGTGCGCGTTGCAAACACGTTCCGCTACCGGATGATCGGATATCTGGGACGTAAAAACTACTACTTGAAACGCAGTGGCAAACTGGCGCTCACTCCCGCCGAGCAGCAATGGGTTATAAACACCGCCAAAGAACTGGGAGTCATTCAAAGTGAGTATTTCGACAGTTTGTCTTACCCTGGATTTGGTTGACTACTATAAGTATCAACTAAAATGAATAAAAGATGAAAAAGAGTGACATGACCTTTAGTCCTTATCAGCTTGAACTTCTTGGCGATTTCTATCGTTCGAA